>JAKSOW010000130.1 GCA_024405395.1 Kiritimatiellia bacterium
GTCCCCCAAGGTCTGCCTCTTTTCTTTGCTGACCCATTAGATATTACAACATCTGATTACAATTGCCAAAGGTGGAAGATTTTAGGTATAATATGGAGTCGATATTTTAAACAAGGAAATGCGATGCACGTAGTAGTCTGCATGAAACAGGTGCCGGACACCACCAACGTCCGGATAAACCCAAAGACCAATACCCTTATGCGTGAGGGTGTGGAGTCGATCATCAATCCCTTTGACGAATATGCCCTTGAGGAGGCGTTGAAGCTCAAGGACAGCTGTGGCGCGCGCGTGACCGTGGTGTCGATGGGGCCGCCCCAGGCGACCGTCGTCATCCGCGAGGCGATTGCGCGTGGTGCAGATGACGGCGCCCTCGTCTCCTCGCGCGCCTTCGGCGGTGCGGATACGCTGGCGACGTCCTACACCATCTCCATGGCCATCCGCAAGATCTGCGGCGGCAAGACGCCCGACCTGGTGCTCTTCGGTAAGCAGGCGATTGACGGCGATACGGCCCAGGTCGGTCCCGGCGTCTCGGAGTTTCTGGAGGTGCCGCTGATCACCTACGTGAAGAGCCTGGAGCTGATTCCCGAGGGCTATCGCGTGGTGACGCAGATGGACGACGGCGAAAACGTGATCGAAGGCAAGTTCCCGGCCGTGATGACCGTGCTGAAGGAAGCCTCCACGCCGCGTTTTGCGCCGTTGGCGGGCTGGATGGCGGCGGCCAAGGCCGAGATCGCCGTCCTGAACGAGAAGGACGTCGCCGCGGATCCCATCCGAATTGGTCTCAAGGGGTCGCCCACCAAGGTGGTCACAATCTTCCCGCCGCCGGTCAAGGGCGGCGGCGAAAAGGTGGATGCCCGGGGCGATGGTGCGAAGGGCGCGAAGGCGATTGCCGCCTTCCTCGCAAAGAAAGGTCTGGTGAAGTAAGATGGCGGACGCTCCCATTTCAATCGACCGCGCCAAGTGCGTGGGTTGCGGCAAGTGCGTGAAGGGGTGTGGCTTTGGTGCGCTCAAGCTGGTGGAGGCCCCCGGCGCCAACAAGCTCGGCAAGATCGCCGAGGTGGATCCCAGCGCGTGCAAGGCCTGTTCGGCCTGCGTGAAGGGATGTCCCTTCAAGGCCATCTCCGAGGTGAAGCAGCAGATCTACGGCACGGAGGGCATCGAGCAGTACAAGAACATCTGGGTGTTCGCCGAACAGAACCAGGGCAAGATCGCCGAGGTGGCCTTCGAGCTGCTCGCCAAGGGCCTGGAGCTCAAGGCGCAGCGCGGCGAAGGCGCACAGCTCGCGGCCGTGCTGCTGGGCGCCAACCTCAAGCCCGAGCTTGAGCAGTCGCTCATCGCCGCCGGTGCGGACATCGTCTACAAGGTGGACGATCCCAAGCTGACCGACTACGAGGCCAACGTCTACGTGGACGCCGTCGCGCAGCTCGTCGCCAAGCACAAGCCGGAGGTGATCCTCGCCGGCGCCACGGCCGTCGGCCGCGCGTTCTTCGCGCGTGTGGCGGTGAAGGTGCGCACGGGCCTCACGGCCGACTGCACGATGCTCAAGGTGGAGAACACGCAGAACAAGGACACGGGCGCGATGCAGATGCTGCTGCATCAGACGCGTCCGGCCTTCGGCGGCAACATCATGGCCACCATCATGACGCCGAATCACCGTCCGCAGATGGCCACTGTGCGCCCCAAGGTGTTCAAGAAGGCGCCGCCCGACCCGAAGCGGAAGGGGCAGGTGCTGCTGGAGGCGCTTAAGCTCATCGCGCCGCAGACGAAGCTGGTGAAGACCATCAAGGATGCGGAGTCGGTCGACATCGCCGCCCACGACATCCTGATCGCCGGCGGCCGCGGCCTCAAGAAGGAAGAGAACTTCAAGCAGCTGTTCCGTCTGGCGGAGCTGCTGGGCGGCGAGGTCGCCTGTTCGCGTGCGGTGGTGGATGCCGGCTGGGCGCCCGTGGCGCGTCAGGTGGGGCAGACGGGCAAGACAGTCGCCCCAAAACTCTATCTTTGCTTCGGCATCTCCGGCGCCATTCAGCATCTGGAGGGCATTCGTGGTGCCGATACCATCATCGCGGTGAATTCGGACCCAAATGCGCCGATCTTCGGCGTGGCTGATCTGGGCATTGTCGGCGACCTCTTCGAGATCGTCCCCGCACTCATCAAGGAGCTTGAGAAATGATTGAGACCGATGTTCTGATTGTGGGCGGTGGCCCCGCGGGTTTGGCTACGGCGATTGCGCTCAAGCGCAAGGCCAACGGCAAGTCTTTGCGTGTGGTGGTGCTGGACAAGGGCCGTTCGCCCGGTAGCCACATCCTCTCCGGCGCGATCATTGATCCGTCTGGCTTCAAGGGTCTGCTGACGGACGAAGAAGTCGCCAAGCTGCCCGTCGAGGCGCACGTGGTGAAGGAGTCGTTCCGTTCGATCCTGACGCCCGGTTTCTCGCTGAAGATCCCCTGGGTGCCGCCGATGATGAGCTCGAAGGGCTATCCGGTCGGGTCGCTCACGAAGGTGACGCAGTACCTCGCGCAGATCGCCGTGAAGGAAGGCGTGGAGTTCTACACGGGCTATGCCGTCACGTCGCTCGTGGAGGAGAACGGCCGCATCGTTGGCGCGCGCACGGGCGAGAAGGGCATCGGCAAGGACGGTCAGAAGAAGTCCAACTATTTGCCCAGCGAGGAAATCCGCGCCAAGACCACGGTGCTCGCGGAAGGCGGTGCCGGCATCCTCACGGAACGTCTCATCGCCGAAAAGGGCCTGCAGGGCGAACGTGCGCAGACCTACGCCTTGGGCATCAAGGAGCTGATCGAGGTTCCCGCCGGCACGCAGACCGCGGGCGAGGTGATGCACACCTTTGGCTACCCGGCCGATTTCACCACCTATGGCGGCGGCTTCGTCTATCATGTGTCGGAGACGCAGGTGATGGTGGGCTACGCCTATGCGCTCGACTATCGTCGTCCGGAGATGGACACGTTCCGTCTCTTCCGCCGCTTCAAGGCGACGGCCGCTGTGGCGGCACATCTCAAGGACGGCAAGACCGTGGCCTATGGCGCCAAGATGATCCCCGAGGGCGGCTATTATTCGGCCCCGAAGCCGTATTATCCCGGCTGCATGATCGTCGGCGATGGCGCGGGCCTCTTGGACTCGCTGCGCATCAAGGGCGTGCACATCGCGCTGCAGAGCGGCATGGCCGCGGCCGAGGCGATTCTCGCCGGCGACGAGGCCTCGTACGTGACGCGTCTGCACGCCACGTCGGGCTGGAAGGAAATGAAGCGCGTGCGCAACGTCCGCGCGCCGTTCTCGATCGCGATGCCGTTTGGCGTGATGGCGGCGGGGTTGGCGTGGGCCACCTTCGGGAAGTTCCCGTGCTGCCGCCTGCCGGGCCTCGGCAAGAATGACGCCGAGGAGCTGGAGGAGCTGAAGCCCGGGCGCCTGGCGCGCGAGGCGAAGAACGACGTGCCGTCGGGTCCGGCGATGCCGGACCGCCTCACGGACGTCTTCATGTCCGGCACCATCCATCAGGAAGATCAGCCGTGCCACCTGAAGATCCGCGATGCGGCCAAGTGCGAGGAATGCGAAAAGCGCTTCGGCAGCCCGTGCACGCGGTTCTGCGCGGCCGAGGTGTATCGCCGCGACGAAATCGCCGGCGAGAACGGCGTGACGCGCGGCCCGTTGCAGATCGACTTCTCGAACTGCCTGCACTGCAAGACCTGCGCCATCAAGTGTCCGTACGGCAACGTGGACTGGACCTTCCCGCAAGGCGGCGACGGCCCGCGCTACACGCGGATGTGAGTGGGGACCTTAAACCAACAACCCGATAACACCTCATCTTATGAACGCTAAAGCCCTTAAGGCCCTCAATGCCTTTGTCTGTACCTGCGCCCTGCTGACCGCTCTGGCCGATCGCGTGACGGGCACGATGCCCTCGCCGCTCCTGGTGGCCTCGGCCGGCAAGGCCGCGCTGATTGCACCTGACGGCACCGCCGTCTGGGAACAGGAGAAGTGCGGCAACATCCACCGTGTCTGGCACAAGGGCGAGTGGGTGTACTGGTCCAATGGCGACCTCTATCGCACGCACATCATCACGAAGAAGACGGAGCTCGTCTACAAGCCTGCGCCGAAGGAAGGCGTGTACGGTTTCGAGATTCTGGACAACGGCAACATCGTGGTGGCCGAGAATGCCAATGACCTCATCGTGGAGCTCTCGCCGGATGCGAAGAAGAAGCTGGTTGAGATCAAGGTGGATCCCCGCAATGCGAAGGGCGTGATGCCGGACCTCCATCACCACATGCGCATGGTGCGCAAGACGGCTGCCGGGACCTACCTGGTGGCCTGCAGCATCTCGCGTTTTGTGCGTGAATACGACAAGACGGGCAAGCTCGTCTGGGAGCAGGAGACGCCGGCTCTGGCGTTCGACTGCCTGCGCCGCGCCAACGGCAACACGCTGGTTTCCCACCTCGGCGCCGTGACGGAATACACGCCCGACCACCAGGTGGCCTGGAGTTTCGCCTGCACCGATGCGCCTGAGCTGAAGCTCGGCAATCTCTGCGGCCTTGAGGAGCGCAAGAACGGCAATCTCGTGATCGGCACCTACGCCAACGGCGTTGAAGACGGCAGCCGCACGACGGCCTTTGAGGTGACGCGCAACAAGAAGATCGTGTGGAGCTATGCCGCCGCCGGCAAGCGCCGTTCGATGATGACGGCGTTTCTGGTGCCGGGCTGGCGCTGGCCGATCAAATGGATGCCGGTGACGGCGGCAGATGACGCCAAGATGGCCGAACTGACGGCCAAGGCGGCGTTGGTGCCGGCCAAGCAGACGCGCAAGGCGCTGGTGGTGACGCGTGCCTACGGCTACGGCCACTGGGAGGCGATGTCCTACGGCGACCGGGCGCTGGAACTGGCGGCGCAGCGTGGCGCGTTCGCGGTCGACTTCACGAATGACGTCACCGTGCTGGCCAACGCGGCGGTGCTCGCCAAATACGACGCCGTGCTCCTCAACAACGCCACCGGCATCGCCGCCAAGAGATTCCCCGGCATGTGCGAGGCGCTTACGGCGTACGTGAAGGCCGGCCACGGACTTTGCCTCATCCACTCCGCCGTGGATGCCTTCTACGACGAGCCGGCGATTCAGGAGATGAACGGCGGCCTGTTCTTCGGGCATCCCTGGGGCGCGGGCGGCACTTGGAGTTTCCGTAACGAAGAGCCTGCCCATCCTTTGATGGCGGCCTTTGCGCAGTCCGGCAATCCGTTCAAGGCCCGTGACGAGATCTACATGCACGCCTCGCCGCCGTATGCGCGTGATCGGGTGCGCGTGCTCTGCTCGCTCGACTGCAATGACGAGGCCACGCGCAAGTCGGGCGAAAGGTGGATGACCCTCGCAAACGTGAAGGACCGCTTCCCCCTGCGTGCGGACGGCGACTTCGCCGTGTCGTGGGTGAAGGCCTATGGTGCGGGCCGCGTGTTCTACACGTCGTTCGGGCACGATCGCGGCGCGTTCCTGGATGAGGCCCGTCTGGGGCACGTGCTGGCCGGCCTGCAGTATTGTCTGGGCGATCTGGCGGCACCGGATGCACCCCGTCCGTAAAGTGGTTGGTGCGAATGGAATGTCGGTTCTCGGAAGTGGATTGAAGAAGGATGGATAATGATGAAAATTGAGATGATCTTCTCCGTCGCGATTGCGGCGCTTGCCGTTGGCTGCACGACGCTGCAGTCGCCTGCACCGGATACGCTGATTGCCCATCGTGGCCATGTCTCACTGTCGAAGACAAGCCCCACGCCGCCAGAGAATTCCCTGTTGGCGTTCCAGGACGCCGTGGATTCGGGTTTTGGCTTTGAGTGCGACATCCTCTACACCAAGGACAACCACGTCTTCACGATGCACGACGGTTGCTTCAGGCGCTGCTTCGGTATCGACAGCGAGCGCTATGACAAAATGTCGTGGGACTATGTCTCGAAATTGGTGCCGATTGACCGTTCGGGCGTTCGGCATCCCGAGACGCGGGTGGCGCTTTTCGAGGAGGTCTGTGCACTGGCGCGCGAGGGACGCTGGATATTCGTCGAACTCAAGACGGATCCCAAGATCGTGCCGCTTGTGCGCGACATTCTGAGGCGGCAGACTAATGCAAATCCCCGTAATCTGGCGTTCATCACCTTCCACGAAGATACGCTCAAGGCGGTCAAGCAGGCTCTGCCCGAGTACAAGGCCATGTTGCTTTTGTATTCCCGCAAGGCCTGGCCCCACAAGAAGGTGCAGTCGGAGGCGGAGCGTGCGCCCTTCACGGCGGAAGAGTGCCTGGCTAAGCTGCGCGCTTGTGGCGCGGATGGCCTGGACTTCCATTATGACGGCACGATCGCCGAGCAGGGGCCTGCCTTTGTGAAGGCGATCCGCGAGGCCGGCTATGAGTTCCACTACTGGACCATCGACCGTCCGTCCGATGCCCGTCAGGCCTTCGCCAACGGCGCCCTGTCTGTGACGACGAACCACCCCAAGGACATCCTTGAGGCGGGAAAGGAGTGATATGCGTACAGCCTACCGCAGCTGTTTGGGGGCCCTGGTGCTGTTGGGCGGCGCGTTGAGCTGCTGCGCCGCCACGTGGTATCGTAATCCCGACACCAATATGGGAACCACCAGCAGCGCCGGCTGGCTCACGAATCGCCAATATTGGCGTGACGGCAGTGTTGACGGTCCTGTCGGCTCGGGAAACTTCACCGCGGCCGATGATGTGGTCTTCACGGGGGCGGCCGCGTCTGGTAAGTATGAACGGCGCCTTCGCCTGCCGGGCAGGGTCTATCTCTGCAACATGTTGCAGATCGGTGCTGCCGACTCGCAGAATGAGGTCGTCCATGACGGCGGCAACTTCAACCTGGGCGCAGGCGGGCTCAGGCTCGCCAACGGCAACTGGTTCTGCAACGCGGGCCTGGACATGTCCATTCTCTGCCCGGTCGACATTCTCTCTTCCGACACAGCGCCGTTCCAGATCCACTACGGGCAGGAACAGTATTCCAACCGCACGGTGACGGTTTCCGGCGCGCTCAGCGGTGCGGCGGGCACGGGTCTGGCCTGTGGGTATTTCAACGGCCGAAGCAATACTGCAGCGCGTAATTCGACCTATGCCTTCGCGAACATCAATGGCTTTTCCGGCACGCTGTTCGTGCAGGGCCCGTCCAAATATCCCACAAGCGGCAAGGAATTCGGCTCGCGCCTCAGCATTCCCTGCGAGGCGGTCAGCGATTGCCGAATCGATGTGCGGGCGGGGGGCGTTCTCAAGGTCAGCGGCGCTTCGGGCCTGGCGCAGATCGGATCGGTTTCCTTCGCCGCCGGCGTGCGTCTGGAGATCTCCGGTGTTGGCTCGGGAGTTACCTGTACGGGACTCAAGGTGACGGATGCCTATTCCCAGGCAGGGGTGGTGGAGGTGGCCATTGCCGATTTTGCGCTGCGTCCGCTCAATGGTTCGCGTGTTCTCGTCCTGGAGGCGCCTGAGGGCGTCTCGTTGGACATCGACCAGTTCCAGCTTCTCCTGTTGGGCGCCGGCAGCTCTTCCGCCGTGACGCTGGCGGCGGAGGGCAACAGGCTCTACGCCGTTCCCGAAGGTTCTGCGGCCGGGTCCGTCTGGGTGCTCAATCAGGATATCACGGACTGGAACGTGAAGGCACTCGAGAAGATGCAGTACTGGAATGATGCGGACGGAAATCCGGGCGCAACGGATGCCGAGCCGACGGCGGACGGCGACTTCTTCATCTATGGTACCGGCAGCACTACCGCAACATCCGTCTATAAGCGACGCCTGCGTGCCGGTGTCACGACATTCAATGGCAATTCCCTGCATCTCGGCGATGCCACCACCTTCGGCGAAGTGGTCCAGGACCGCACGCCCGTCACGCTGGCCAATCAGGGACTCTTCCTCTACAATGGCTGGTGGTGGTTCAACAATGGCGGCGTACAGGTCATCGATGGTGATGTCACTGTGCAGGTCAACACCACAGGCTATCTGCCCTCGCTGCTCTTCGGCCAGTATTCGCATTGCGGGTCCACCGGCCGGATCGCGGGCAAGCTCAAGGGCTCGTCTGAGGCCACGCTGCGCCTGGGGTACCATGAGGCCGTGAACGGCAATGTGACCAACAGCTATTACGAACTCTGCGACTGCTCCGAATTCCATGGCCGGTTGTACGTGGTCAAGAACCTGAATCCCAGCACGGTGTTCAAGGACCGTGCGTTTGGCTCTTGCGTGCGCTTCAAGGCGGGTGACGTGAGTGACTGCACAGTTGAGCTTACGGACAAATGCTACGCCTCCACCATCGACACCTCCGGCACGGCGACGATCGGCACGCTCAAGATCGCGCCAGGCGCCGGCATCATGTTGCGCGGCGACGCGAACGGCATTGGCCATCTCAAGGTGAAGACGGCGCTGGAGCCGCCCTCAAGCGGAAAGATCGCCGTGTACTGCCCGAACTTCACCGTGTATAACCAGACGAAGCTGCCGCTTTTCACCTGGCCTGCCGCCACGTCGCTCACGGCCGGCGACTTCCTGCTGGACCCGGATCCCGCGCTTGTGAACGCCTTCACGCTTTCCGTGGAGGAGGACGTGGTAAACGGGTCGACGGTTTCGTACACGCTCTACGCCAATCTGGGGAATCCGCTGGTGCGGCAGATCGCCAATTATCCGCACAGCAACTACCGCGACAACATCGTCGCCAGTTCCTTCACGAACGCCGCCCATTGGGGTGACGGCCAGGTGCCGCACGCGGGGGCCGATTACATTACCGTCTACGACGTCTGCACGCCCTATGTTGCGCGCAACGATCCGAGCTGGGATTATGCCTTCCCCGGGGATTCCTTGTTGCTCAACGGAGGCCGCCTTTGGCTTTACACGGCCACGTTCGAGGTGCCGCGCCTCATTTGCCGAGGCGAAGCCTACGTGAACATGACGATGCAGACGATTCCGACCGTCTCGCGCGTCATCGCGCCCGGTGGCATCGAGGTGGCGGACGTGCTCTCCCTGCGCGCCCATCAGAGCCGCACGTTGGTGATGGAAGGGCCGATCTCGGGTGCGGGCGACATCCGCATCCCCGGATTCAGCGGCACGGGGAACCCCGCCGGCAAGTTCGAGCTGCGCGGCGACAACAGCGGATTTACGGGAACCATCTCGCTGGAGCAGGCGGAGCTGCGTCCCGCATACCACAACTTCGCGCAGCTGTTCCTCACGCTCTATGTGAACGACGGGGCGAATCTCGGCGGCGTGCTCGACACGTTCAATCCGCGTGCGCTCAAGGTGACGGAGCTTGCGCGGCTTTCCGTCACGAACACCGCATCTCCCGTGGTGTTGGCGGACGGACTCAATCGCGGCGTGTATCTCTACGCGGGCGGGCGTTTCCATACGGAAGCGAATGCCTGCCTGGATGTGGAATGGCCTCTGCTGCTCAATGGTCCGATGTGGAAGGAAGGTGCGGGCACGCTCGTGCTCGGCAAGGAACTGTCCTACGAGCAGGCGGGCGGTGCCATTGCCGCGACGCCGCTGGCGGGCTCCAACGTCTTCACGGTGGCGGCTGGTACGGTCAAGGTGCGGCATGCGGAGGCGATGCGCCTGCTGGAGACCTCCTTCGCGGCCGGCACGTCGCTCGTCGTGGAGCACTTCGACGGCGAAGACGAGGCACTGGCGACGTATGGCCTCAAGGCGCTTGCGGATACGCCCTTTGCGCTGGCCGCCGAGCTTGACGGCTGTCTGCCCATCTCGACCCAGTTCGCGGACATGCCCGAACCCACGGCACGGGAGACGCTGCTGCCGCTTGTCACGGTGAAGAACGCGAACGTCGAGGCTATGCGCACGATGCTGCGCAATGTGGCGCGCACCTGGGCCAATCTGCCGCAGCGCATCATCACGCGGGCGAATGACGACGGCGAGACCACGACCTTCATCGTCCAATGCCGGCATCAGGGCACGTTGATGATCTTGCGCTGATGGCCGAAAAAAGAAGCGCCGCCCCAGAAGGAACGGCGTTTCCTTTTCTCTGTTCGGCGGGTTAGTTCCGCGCGTGGACGGATCCGTCGTTGGGATCGGACTGGATGGCCATGCGCAGCTCATGCTTTGCGCCGGGCTCCAGCCAATAGCCTTCGTCACGGAAGATCGTGGCGGGCTCCACGCAGACCATGCGCGCACCTTCACCCGGACCGATCTTGTCTTCGGAGTAGCTCGGGGCCGGATGCCACACGATGAGCTTCTTGTTGCCGCGCGAACGGATCACGATCGTGCGGTTCACGCCGGGGTCGAACAGCGCGTATTCGCCGCTGGGCGCGTCGAAGACGTGGTCGCGTTCGCCTTCGACGACGAGATCGCCCTCCCACTTCTTCGCGAAGCTGTCCTTCGTGAAGGGCGCGGACTGCGTCAGGGTGTCGCAGAAGGTCTTGCCGTCCACGCCACGCACCTTGCACGCCACGGCATCGCGCACGAGGAAGTAGGGGTGGAAGCCTTCCGTGACCCAGAACTTCTCCGCGCCCGTGTTCGTGGACGTGAGCGTGAGGTTGAGGCTCATGGAGACCGACACCTTGACCTCCAGCTCGAAGTCATAGGGCCACAGCTTCTTCGTTTCCGCGTCCGAGACGAGCGCCAGGGTGATTTCCGTGGCGTCCTCCGAATATTCTGTGGCCTTCACGGCGAAGACCTGCGTGCGGGCCATGCCATGCGAAGCCGAGCCAGGCTCGCCGTTGCCGCTGAACCAGGGCCAGCACACCGGCACGCCGCCATGGCGCCATTTGCCCTGCGAGCGGTCCAGCGTCTTCGGCATGAACAGCACCTGCTGCTGGCCGGT
>JAKSOW010000131.1 GCA_024405395.1 Kiritimatiellia bacterium
CCGCGAATGGCGGGGCTGCCGCGGCCGTGCCGCATCAGGCTGTGCTGGGCGAGTTCTGCGCCAGCCGCTATGGTGCGCAGGCGGCGGCGATGAAGGGCATCTGGACCAAGGCACTGCCGCTTTCCTGGATGATGCGCTGGCGCGGCGGCTGCAACTACGTGTTCACCGACGGCAAGAGCTATCCCGCCGAAAACGCCGAGGAGATCACGCGTCTAGCGAACTGGAAGGGTTTCGAGGCCGCGCCGGAGATATTTGCTGGACTGGCCCGGATACCTTGGGCGGATGACTTCCTGCGCCGCGACACGGTGGACGTGGCGCGCATGGTGCTTGACCGCGTGATCGTTTACCGCGCCAACCTCCTCAAGCGTGACTACCAGGACTGGCAGAAGGGGGCGCGCGATGGTGCCGATCTGCCGGCGCGTGCCACCAATGTGGCGGCGCTGATGGCGCAGATGGCGGACTTGCTTGCGCTCCACACCGACTATTCGCTGTGGGAGTCGTACCTGCGCCTCGACGCCATCGAGAAGGTGCGCAATCCCGACTTCCCGAAGGTGCTATTCGACAATGCCGCCAACCATTATTGCCGCAGCCACCAGTATGAGCTGGCGCGCTACTTCTATCTGCCGCGTGCGCAGGCGATGGCGGCGAATGTTGCCGCGAATGTCGCTGCCGGCGACCGTAAAGCGCCGCAGTATACGGGTAATGCGGAAAAGGAGCGCCGGGCGCTGATGGAGGAACATACGCTGGAGTCGCTGAAGCCCACGCTGCCGCGCACGGAGGCCAACTTCCGGAAGACGATGCAGGCCATCGGCGCTTTGCTGAAGTGACGACATGGGGTGCCGAATGAGAATGCGTTTCTTGGCCACGGCCGCATTACTGACGCTCTCTGCGTCCGCCGGCGAGAACTTGTTGCGCAACGCCGAACTGGTGAGCAAGGACGGCATCCTGCCGGACAACTGGAATGGTTCTCGGGCTGAAGCTCATGTGGGCGCGTATGTCACCACGGGCGGCGTACTGCGCATTTCCGCCCGTGCGCCGGCCTATTGTCATGTGGTCTCGCAGACGATACCCGTCGACGGCAACAAGAGCTATTGGTTTGAGGGCGATATCCTGTGTGATGCGCTGGTGTCCCTGGCCAACGTCCGCTACTCGCTGCTGGATGCCCAGGGCAGGCCGGTCGTCGACAATGCCCCGCTGCTGCATCCGCATTTCGCCGGTCCGGTGCGGAAGTGGGCACACGTGGCGCTGCCGATCCCGGCGCGTGATCCATCGCGGGTGAAGAAGTTGCGGCTGTCGGTGTTCGTCTACAACAACTCGCGCCAGCCGGCGGAGGATCTGGCGCTGTATCTGCGCAATCCGCGGATCGAGGAGTTCTGCGGGCAGGTGCATCAGCCGTTGCCGCCGTTGGGACCACGGGGCAGCGACGTGCTGCCCAATCGCCCGTTCACGGGGCTGCCGGCTGTCGGCAAGGCCTACCGCCTTGAACGGGGACGTGTGGGGTACCTGAATCTCCGCACGGCGCAAATACCCAGACGCGTCCCGGTGCGGCTGGGCGTGGCGTTGCCGGCGGGCGTGGCGGGCGAACTCTATCTGCGCCGTCCGGGCGACAAGGTGAGTGTGCTCGATCGAGTACACGAGACGTCTCCCGGCGTCTATGAGCTTCCCAAGACCACGTTGTGGCCGCTGCCCGGCAACACATTGCTGTTCGCGGCGGACAAGTCGGTGCCGGATGCGTTCACGATTCGGTTCACGATCGAGGCCAAGGGCCAGACGCGGGTACAGGAGGTGCTGGTTGAGGTGTTCGATGGCCCGGAGATGGCGCCTCGGCCCAAGGCTCTGCGCTACCGCAGTTGGTATGAGCTGCCCTTGGCCGCGTTTACGCCTTCGGCGGCGACAAACCGCCTTGCGCGCGCGCTGGACCAGTATTGGCTTGATACGGGCCTTGAGTACTCGCGGCACCTCACGGCCAACATCACCGGCATCTTCCCCTATCGGCATGACGCCGCCAACCCTCTGGCGCGGCAGGGTCAGGGACCGCACGGTACGCCTACTGGCATCCCCTGTGACAGCGATCTCCAGGCAAAGGGGGCTGTCTGGTACCGTGATCGCCTGCTCGGGTCCAAGCTGCTGGCGGACAAATTGCCCACGGCCGAGTATGCCGTGTGGGACTACGAACCGTATGTGGTGGGCCCTGTGACCGCGGGCTGTTTCTGCGAAGACTGCCGTCGTGTCTTCGCGCGCGAACAGGGACTGGCCGCCACGCCCGACGCCAACGAAATCCTGTCGCAGCATCGCGAGGCGTGGATTCATTTCCGCTGCCGCCAACGGGCGGATTCGGTGAAGATGGCGGTCGCGGGGCTCAGACTCGCGGCGCCACGCGTCAAGTTCGCACTTTGCACAATGCCCATGGCGCCCGGCAAGGGTGATGCGGGCTATGCCACCGACCTGGATTATCTGGAGCGCTATGGCATTGACATGCCGCTCTTCGAGCCGTGCACGGATGTCTTCCGTTCGATGAACTACACGGGCTTCCTCACCTATTACCGTAGCCTGGAGCGTGAGATGCTGGAGTTGGCCAAGCCCAAGGAGACGCTGCTGGAGAACGGGTGGGGGGATCCGCGGTACGGCAAGTTGGTGGGCGTACAGCTGGCGGCGGCGTTTTTTGCGGGTCAGCGGCGACCGTATTTGGCCGAGGGCATAGACATCTCCGACGGCGATCAGCTCGCGGAGATCCGACGCGCGATGCAGTTTGTCGCCACAATTGAGTCTATGCTGGCTGCCACCACGCTGCAGCGCGACAAGTGCGCGTGCACGGTGACGTCGGGGCCCGCCAATCGGTTCTGGAGTTTTGACCGGGCCGATGCCTGTGGTCGTCGGTGGGTGCTGACGCTCAACTGCGCGCCCGACAAGCCGCTGACGGCCACAGTCGCGCCGCCGGCGGGTTCCGCCGCCCCGGCGCGGCAGGTCACGCTGCCACCGTGTTCATGGCAGGTGGTGGCATTCTGAGTTTTGAAACGAAAGGAACGTGAGATGAAGAAGTTGTTGCTTGTGGTCGTGGGGCTGGGCTGCCTGGCGGTTCTGGCGCAGGAGGTGCGGTTCGCGCCCAATGTGCAGCCGGCGCCCGTGCAGATGACGGTCGAGTCCAACACGCTGGTGCGGCTGGACCGGGACATGACAATCCGCATCACCTGCCGCAAGGACGCCGACGCGGCGGCGGAGTGGGCGGAGGCACATCTGGCGCAGTGGTTCAAGGCCACGAAGCGCAATTGGTTCTCCGGCGTGAATGTGCCGCGCGTGCGCACGAGCGAGCGTGCAGACGTGGCGGTCGCAGGCGGCGACGAGGCCTATGAGCTGATGGTGACGCCAATGGGCGTTGAGATCCGCGCCAATGCGCTTGCGGGCGTGCGCTACGCGCTTTACTCGCTGCGCCAGACGACGCTGGCCATGCCGCGCACGGGTCGTACGGTGGAATACTATGTGATGCCTGCGATGGTGGTCAAGGATGCGCCTGCGTTGGCGTTCCGCGGCATTCACATCCCCTGGAGTCTGGACGATTCGCCGACTGAGATCGAGAAGCGCATCCGCCTCGCCGCCTATCTCAAGTACAACTACGCGGTGGTCGAACCATGGGGCGCATTCCGCTCGGCGCGCCATCCGTGGTGGGGCTGGAAAGAAGGCACGATGACGCCGGCGGCCGTCAAACACCTCGTGAAGGTTGGCAAGGACGTGGGCATTACGCTGTGTCCGCAGATTCCGGCCTTCGGGCACGCCTCCATGGGCATCACTTCGCCGGGCAAGCACGCGGTGCTGGATGCACACCCCGAATATCAGCCGCTCTTCGAGAGCCTGAACGGCTGGAACTGGTGCCTCTCCAATCCCGAGGCCCTGAAGGTGCAGTTCGAGATCATCGACGAGATGATCGAGCTTTTCGACCATCCGCCCTATTTCCACGTGGGCTGCGACGAGGCCGCTAAGCCGAATTGCCCCGTGTGCCTGGCAAGCGACTACCGCAAGCTCGTCATTCAGCACATCTTGGCGCTACACGCTGGTCTCAAGGATCGTGGCCTGAAGATGATGCTCTGGCATGACATGTTCCTCAAGGAGGGCGATGCGCGCTGGAAGGGTTTCTACGCGAATGGCACCGAAGAGACGGTGAAGGCCTTTGAGACGTTCCCGCGGGACATGGTGATCTGCGACTGGTTCTACGGCAAGACGCCCAAGGACGGCAAGTATCCCTCGCTGGAGCATTTCAAGGAGATGGGATTTGAGGTGGTGACCTGCCCGTGGTACGAGAAGGACGGCACGGCGAGCCAGGGCAAGCGGGCGCGCGAACTGGGGTTGCTGGGCATCCTCTCGACGACCTGGGGCCAGGGCACCGGCAAGGAGAAGGGGCGCTATGTCGCGAACATGTTCGTGCCGGCGGCCTGTGCCGGCTGGGGCTCGCCCTATCTCTCGAGCAATCTCTGGAAGTGGAACTACGACCTTGACTTCATCCGCAACCTCCGTCAGGTGGAGTGGGACATGAAGCTTGAGGACTTCGAAGACACGGGCACATACCAGGATCAGGTTCCCGTGAAGGCGAAGTGACGTCAGCCGCCAATTGGCCATCATGTTTTTCCCTGCCCTATTTGCCGTAGCCTATGGCATTGCCTCTGCGGGCGGTGTGCCGCGGCTTGCCGTCGACGGTCAACCGGTGGTCGGCATGACGGCCCTGCCGTCCCCCCATGCACCGAATGCCGCCGTCACCGACGTGATGCGCGACTTTGCGGCGGCAGGCGTGGAGTTCTTCTGCAACATCTGGTGGGCGCGCTCGGCCAAGAACGACTGGTGGCTGGGCGAACATCGCTATGATTTTGATGTCTTTGATGCCCGCGCCCGGGCCTTGCTGGATGCCTCGCCGCGGGGACGCATGCTCTTTCGGCTCAAGATGGATCCGCCGGACTGGTGGTTTAGTCAGAATCCCGAGGAGATGCGGGGCGATGAGGTGAACCCTGCCTCGGCCAAGTGGCGCGAATTGCGGCGCGGCATGCTGGAGGATGTCGTCCGACACGTCGAGGCCAGCGACTACGCCGATCGCGTTGCTGGCTATCACCTTGGCGCCATGCATGGCTCGGAGTGGATGGTGTTCCCGACGCCGAAGGGTGAGATCCCGAAAGACGACGAGGTGGCATGGATCGCCTATCTGGCACGACGGCGCAATGACGTGGCGGATGCGCTTCTGGATGCGGCGGCGCAGGTCAAGCGCCTGACGGCGCGCCGAAAGCTCGTGGGCGTATTCTACGGTTATGATTCGATTCCCGATCATGCGGCGGTGGCGCGCGCGCTTCGGTCGCCGGATGTGGACATCTTCACCGCCCCACCTGCCTACGGTTCCCGTCGAGGCGGTGAACCGGCGCATTTTCAGTCTAGTCTGCAGGGGAGTTATCGGCTTCACGGCAAGGTCTTCTTCGAGGAGGGCGACATCCGCACGTGGCTCTTCCCGAATGCGAATGTGCGTTACCGCTGTGCGGACGTGCCGGAGAGCTTGGGGGCGATTCGTCGATCGATCGGTTATGCGCTCGCGGGCGGATGGGAAGTGTGGTGGTTCCTGCTCGCCGGCAACGACACGTTTCGCGACCCCCGCATCATGGAGACGATCCGCGTGGGACTGGCCGAACAACGCGCAACGTTCGCCGCCGCGAAGAAGCCGGCCCAGGTGGCGGTATTCCACCATGCCGCCGAACCCTGGACGACCACGTCGACGCGGTATTCGGATTTCCGCACACGCCTGGTGGCCTTCAATCGCTTGGTACTGCCCACGGTGGGCATTGACTACGACACCTACGAGCTGGAGGATCTGCTCAATCCGAATCTGCCAGCTGGCATCAAGGTCTATGTGTTCCCCAATGCGTTCCAGCTGACGGATGACCTCGCGAAGAAGATCGCCGAATTGGAAGCCGATCCTGGGAAAATCGTGGTGCGTACGCCACTTGGCGGGCAGTTGCCGACGGCACAGGAACTGCGGGAGACGGCGCGGCGTGCCGGCGTACACGTGTGGCTGGACAGCGGCGACATCATCGCCGCCGGACGCGGCTATCTGATGGTTCATGCCGCTTCGGACGGCGAGAAGAAAATCGCGTTGCCGGGACGATTTTCCGTAGATGAGATCTATGGCCAAACTCAGCCCAAGACCAATGTCACGGCGCTTGTGGAGACCTTCCGCAAAGGCGAGACGCACATCTATCGCCTTGGGACGGCCGGTTCTGAAATCCCATCCATGATCATTTCGCCAAATAAGGACAGCAAATGAACTTCACGTTAACGCCAGACGGAATTGCTGCTGCCGTCAGTCGGGTTGAGGAATTCCTCTCCGCCAAGTCGGCCGAACACGATTCCGCGCTCCGTGCCCGTCTCGCGGTTGAGGAGGTCTGCCTCTTTTATTCTTCACAGTTCGGTTCAGCCGCCATCTGCAAACTGGAGCTTGTCCGTCGGTTCGGCCGTTTGCGTGTCCGTCTCGCCGTTGAGGGGCTGCCAAAGGATCCGCGTGCCGATGAGACGGACATGGTGATCCTGGGGCGGTTGATCCAGTTTGAGGACTTCACGCCACGTTGGTCATGGAGCGGCGGCATCAACACGGTTGATATTCCCGTTCGCCCGGCGCACCGACGTCTTTCGCCGACAGCGCTCTTGTTGCTGATGTGTGTCTTGGGTTTGGCGACCGGTGGTTTGGCGACGCTTGCCCCCGCCGAGCCTGTGAAGACAGTCATCACATATGCGGATAGGATATTCGGACTCATTCTGGATGTTATGAAGGGCGTGGCGGGGCCATTTATCTTCGTTTCCGTTGCCTACAGCATCTGTGCCATCGGCAGTCTGACTGTCTTCAACCGACTTGGACTCCGGCTGTTTGCCTGTGCCGTGTCGCTCCTTGTGGGGGTCACGAGTCTTGCGGCGCTGTTCTCCAGGTGCTTTGTCTCCTCTGGCGCAGTGGCCGCGGCATCAGGAGGCGGCACGGCCGGCCTCTCGGATTTCCTGTTCGGCCTCATTCCCGTCAATCTGTTTGCGCCTTTTGTCCAAGGCAGTCTGCCGCAGATTCTCGTTCTGGCATTCATCGTCGGGCGCACGATGTTGGCTTTGGGAGACCGTGTCCATGGACTCGTCGACTTCTTTGAGCAGTTGAAGATGGTGTTGACGGGGCTTCTTCGCCTTGTCCTGGACTCTCTTATGCCGATTCTGGTTCTCTGCTGCACCTTTTCGATGGTTGCGAGCGGACGACTTTCCGTGTTGCTTGAGTCCTGGAAGATCAGCGTGCTGGTATTGGTGGTGTCGCTGATCGCGATCTCGGCGATAATACTAGTGACCTGCGTGCGATTCCGGGAGTCGCCCATATCGTTTCTTGTGAAGGCGTGGCCGGCGATCTTCGCCAGCATTCCCACCGGCTCGTCTACCGCCACCATGCCTGTCGAAATGCACCTGCTGAAGGATGAGTTCGGTGTCAAGCCTGACTTCGTCGGCTTTGCGGAGCCTTTCATCCTTCCGTTCTCGCTCTTCGCCTATGCGATACAGCTGGGCGTGATGCTGGTTTGCATGGGAGCGGACAATGGCCTTGCCCTAACAACCGATTGGTTGGCGCTTCTGGTGATGATTGTGCCGCTTGCCGTCATTTCGACGCCGTCGGTTCCCGGCGGCGGCGGACTCGTCTTGGGCATGCTCTGCTCCCAGCTGGGCATACGGACGGATTGCGTCGGCATAATGATTGCGCTCAGCATCGTGTTTGACTATGCCTTCACCTGGGTGAGCGTCTGCACGCGGCTTTGCCTTGTGCGCAACATCGCGCGCACCATCGAAGGCCGGGAATAGCATCCTACGTCGGGGAGCGTTCGTCTTCCCGTTCGAGGTAATGTCCAAAAGGAGTTCTGCAATGGTTTGCTTGGCTCGGGAGATGATAATCTTGGCGGTAGCGCTCTGCGCGTGCGGAGCGCATGCTCTCACCGACCCGGTGGCTGCGGCGGATGCGCTCAAGCACCGCAATCACGCGAAATCGAAAGCCTTTGCAGATCGTTTCTTCCCCACTTATCCCAGCGTCTGCAACGTGAAGACGGCGCAGGCGCGTGCGGTCCCGTCCTTTCTGAGAGGGGCGGTGATATACCAGCTCTTTACCAGGATTTTTACGCCGGAAGGTACCTTTAGGGCGGCGGAGCGTAAACTCTCGGAATTGAAGGATCTGGGCGTTGACGTCATCTATCTTACGCCGCATCAGTTGGCGGACGACGATGCCGACGTGAAGCATTGGAGCGCGCGTCAGCGCAAGTGCAAGCTGGGCAATGCGAAGAATCCGTATCGCCAGAAGGATTTCTTCGCGGTCGATCCGGAATACGGCACGGCGGCGGATCTGAAGGACTTCGTGAAGACGGCGCATACGCTCGGCATGCGGGTGATGTTCGACCTCGTCTACTTCCATTGCGGACCGAAGGCCGTTTTCCTTGCGGAACATCCGGATTTCATCGTACGCAATCCGGACGGTTCACCGCGGTTGGGGGATTGGGCGTTCCCGGAAATGGACATCTCCAAGCGCGAGGTGCGCGACTATCTGCACGGGAATATGGTCCATTTCCTGCGCGAATACGACGTGGATGGATTCCGCTGCGACGTCGCGGACATGCTGCCGGTCGACTTCTGGGAAGAGGGCTACGCCAAATGTAAGGCTGTGAAGCCTGACATTTTCATGATGTGTGAAGGGCTGAAGGGCGACGACCAGATCGGGGCGTTTGACCTGTCGTACGGCTTCTACACGCAATGGACAATGGTCGAGCTGCTCAAAGGCAAGGTGCCGGCGTCGATGCTGGAGACGGCCTGGCGTGCGCAGCGACGCGACTATCCGCAAGGTTTTCACTGGATGCGCTGCTTCGAGAACCACGACTTCGCCAATGTGCTCCCGGGCGAAAAACGCAAGGAGGCGTTGTACGGCCATGCGCTCAATGCAGCCATGCTGGCGACATGCTTTCTCCTGGATGGCGTACCGATGCTCTACAATGGCCAGGAAATAGCCGATGCCGCGCCGCACTCGATCTTCGCCAACCGAGAACATGGCGGCTGGCACATCGATTGGACGAAATCTGACGAGGCGTACGCTCAGGAGCGGCGTGCGTTGGTGAAGCGCCTCACGGCGATTCGACACGCCCATCCCTTGCTCTTTGACGCGCCTGTCGAATGGTTGGACACGGGCGCGGGCGAGAAGACCTTTGCCTTTCGCCGGCAGACGGAGGACAGTACATTCACGTTGGCGGTGAACGTCACGAAGGAGGCTGTGGCGATCCAACTAGACGGTGCCATAAGGACATTGCCGCCACAGGCCTTTCTGCTGGAGGAGAAATCTTGCAATGTCGGTGGTCAATGCCGTTGACCGTTAAGGTCGTGTTGTGATGGGGCGTTCGATTCTCGGCCTTAAGGAGTACAGGCCTCTCATTATGTTTCCAGGGAAATTCTCATTGCCAAACGAATAACGGTTGGGTATAATGACGTTTAATGCTGATGGTCGTGTGAGCGCAGTGGAATGGTGTAGCTGTGTCTCAGTGTTCTGCGGCAGCCTATATTTCAGCCGGACAGGGAGTAAGTCAGAATGAAGAAAAGTGTTGTGTCTGTTATGGGAGCCACTGCAGTTTCAGCGGTGATTCTGGGATGTGCGAGCAGTGCCGAATTCGTGGATGGGTTGGGTAAGGCCGCCACGGTCGCGGTCGCCGTCGCTGACGTCGTCAATCCACCACCGCCTCCACCACCGCCTCCACCTCAACCGGTTGTCGTTGTTCAGCAGCCCGTTGTCGTTCAACAGCCTGTGGTTGTCCAGCAACCTGTTGTCGTTCAGCAGCCTGTAGTCGTCTCGCAGCCTGTTATCCAACAGCCTGTAGTTGTTCCGCAGCCTGTTGCGGTGCCTCAGGCCGCACCAGTCCCACAGCCGGTCGCCGTTCCTGCTGTGTCGGCTCCTGTTCCCGCTCCTGCGGTACCCCACGCGCCTGTCCCTGCAGTGACCTCACCGACCGTGCCGTCTGCGGCGTCCATGCCGCGTACAACGGCAACGGACACGGCCGTTCCCGAGGTCAAGTATTCCACCGTCTACGTGAAGAAGCCCGCAACTCCAGAACAGGTTCTCGAGGCTCGGAACGCCTTCGCCGAGAAGAAGTTCAATCTCAGCAATGCGAAGCTGGACATCGAGAAGGCGGATGAAGCCACCGTTCAGTGCCTGTTGGCCACGTTTCCGACTGCACAGAACATCTCAATCAAGAAAACCCCGTTGACGACGTTGGCGCCTTTGGCCGCCTTGGCCGGGGCCAAGCAGCTGGAGCTGGAGGGGATTGACCTGCCGGACCTGACGCCTCTCGCCGGCTTGACGGGTCTCACCCGCATTTCCTTCCGCTACGCGAAGATTTCGTCGCTGGCACCGATCGGCGCATTGCCGAATGTCGAGAAAATCAACCTCTATGGTGCAAAGCTGGATGACTTCTCGCCGCTGGCTGGCATGCCGAAGCTGCGTTCGGTTGACTACTACGCCACGGTGGTGCCGCCAGAGAAATATGCGACCCTGGGCGCACTGAAGCAGGTCACCTCCTTCGAAGGCGGTCTGTCGAAGATGACGTCGCTGGAGTGGGTCAAGCAGGTGCCGCAGACCACGGAGCTCCATCTGTTTGCGGAGAAATACGATGACTTCTCACCGATTTCGTCGCTCGTGAACCTCAACTATCTGCGTCTTTGGTCGCTGTACAACAGCCACAGCGCCAAGCCGGTCGGCGATCTGGCCTTCCTCGCGCCGTG
>JAKSOW010000132.1 GCA_024405395.1 Kiritimatiellia bacterium
CAGCAACGCCGCAATCTCAGCCACACGCGCAGGATTCTGCGGAGGGATCTCCGGAGCGGCCGCCTGGGCCATCCACAAGACGCCAACGCCACCAACGAGCGCGAGCACATGCCATTTCGTTTTCATGACTATTCCTGTTCTACCAACCACTACTGGTAGGCTGCTCATTTCTCGCATGTCCCCTCACAAGGATCAGCAATATTTCAGATATACCTAACGCTGCCAAAGAAAGATGGCTGCTAGCTGTAACGTGGACAGGACTTCGCCCCGTCGCTATCTCAGAATGACCTTAAGTCCAGACTGGTAGAACAGGACAAGCGTATTTGCGCCCTTGCGGCCCAAATGCCATTTTGTGTTCTTGAAGGAATCCGCCAGCTTGGGCGCTCCCGACAGCGTACCTTCAGTCGTGGCAATATCGTAAATTCCCCGCGGCAGAACGGCGAAGTCGAATGTGTCGAGGTCCAGCGTGGCCGACGAGAACGAAAGGTCGCCCGTCACCTTCAGCGGCCAGTTGGCGTGATCGGCTGCCTTGAGCTTCCAGGTGCCGCGCACCGAGAGTGAGCCGTTCGTGACAAAGGTCGTGCCCACCAGATTGGTGAGGATGCACTCGGAAGAAGGATCCGCGAAGTCAAGCGTAGTCCCGCCGACAGCCTCCAGGTCCGCCATCGGCAGGAGTTCAGCTGAAGCCCGATCCAATTCCTCCGCCGTAAACTCCGACACGTCTCGCGCGTCGCGCGTGAAGAGATAGCCATCGCCGCCCGCATTGTAGCGCAGGGCATTCGCCGCAAAGACATAGTCAACCGCGTTGGTGGAGTTACGGCCCTGCCGGTCAATCCCCAGGCCCATATTGTCATCCCAGGTGGGTACGCCATTCTTGTGGGCTCCGGGCGGCGCATAGTTGCGCGTGCAGAGCTTATAGACAAAATGGTGAGGACCCGGCTTCATCTCCACGCGTGCACGCGAGACCGCACCATTGTTGTCGGCCCCCATGGCCTGACGCCCATCGATCAACACACGCGCGGCACCATAGACGGCCGAGGCAAACGACCATGTCTCATTCGTAGGCGAACGGTTCCAGACATAGCCGCTGTAGATGTAGGTGGCGTATTGCGTGAATGGCGGATAGGCCCGCTTGGCCAGAAGCATCTCCGGGCAATAGGCGACCTTGTTGCTCACACTGCCCAGGTAGGCGTTGTTCGTGAAGGCCGGCTGATAGGTAAGGCCTTTGCCGGTCTCCGGGTTCAGCACAGGCTCCACGACCTCCGCCCACAGGCCCGGCACGGCAGAGAACATCGTTCCCAGCCTGTTCTGGTCAGGAGGCGGTATCTGCAATGTGCCACCCAGCAGCCTGATCCGCCCCGATACAGAAAGCGGCGTGCGGACTTCCAGCTTCTTGGCACCCGACTTGACCAACGACGGCGTGGTCGCCGATAAGCCCCCTTCAAACATGTAGTTCGTTCCAGCCGGCACACTCGTCAGATGAAAGGCCAGCGGCGGCAGCGTGAAATTCACGTTGTCGCGCAGACGCAGATGGGCATTCGTCAATGCCACCCCGGCAGAAGTCGCCGGCAGCGCGCCATCCGCGTAAAGCTGCAGCTGGGCATACTGTGTACCATCACCAACCACACTCACCGGTCCCTGGAAGCTGTTGGTGGGGCAACACAAGGCCAGCGCCCCCTTTCCGTAGATAGTCGCCAATCCACCAGGGCCACTCACCGGACCATACAGCATCAACCCCTGTCCGGCAGTACCTGCAGAAACGCGCGTGAGCTCACGCGTGTCGATGGGCGCGTATATGTAGTTCTGAGCCCCGTTATACTCGTCATAGACAGAACCTCCGGCATTGATGTAATTGTTGCCCTTCGCCCCCTCCTTGAACCGGATGGTCCAGGGCAGACGGGATGCCGTGAAAGCCGCCTTCCACAGTGACAGATAGGAGTAGTCGCCAAACTCAATGGCATTTGTGTCGCCGCCCTTGAAAACCGGAGTCCCCTGCAGCAGCAGTCCCGTATGATCCACGACAATTTTATAGGGATTGGAGACCGTTGTCGAGTCAATCGTAAAGGAACCATTGCGGTCATTGGCGTTGGCAAATCCCCGTATTGTCAACAGATGGCCATTCATGTTGATCGTGCTCGACGAACCGCAATCCCAGCGTTTCGTCGACCGAGAGCCGAAAATCACATCATCTTCCAGCTCGAAATCAACATTCCCGAAACAATAGTTGAGGTCCACCGTGGAGAGATTCTTGATTGCCCCCTCGCCATCCACGCCCGCGCCACGAAGAACGAACTTTGCATGGCGAATGAGGCGCGCCGAGCTGTCGACCGTGGTCGGTGGCGTCACTGTGGCGGCAATCACAAACGATGCGTTGTTGGAAACGGCAAACACCGGCTTCGTTCCGCTCGTCATGGGCCCCGTCTGATAGGGGGCGTTGACCACGAGGCCGCCCCCCTCCACGCGGAACTCACCGCGGAAGCTCTTGAACTTCGCAGAACTGAGCACAAATCCGGCGCCTCTCTTCACGAAGGTTCCGCCCGTTGGCTCTCCCAGGGACGAAAACGCGACCTCTTCGCCCGTCTCATCCTCAGCCGACGCATATTTGATCAACGTCTGCTCGTCAATCTTGACAGGCTCAGCCATGCTCCCCGCCGCCGTGTCAAGCACATAGAGCGGATAAGCCGTATCCGACCACGCCAGCGTAGCCGCACATGCCGCCACGCCCCAAAGCAACGCCTTCTTCATCTCGCCAATTCCTCTTTACGCGCCAAAATCACTTGAGATATACCACAAAACCGCCCTGATAGACCAACTTAAGCGTATTTGCGCCACTCTTGCGCACATACCACTTGGGAAGTCGATTGCCATCCGCATCGACAACAGCCATCTGGGCCGACACCGTAACGCCTCCCTGGGCCGTCAACAGCGTCACACCGTCTGCCGACTTGATGGCCTGCTCCGGATTGAGCAAGGTCACAACGGCATCGGGCGAAAAGGTGATCGCACCCGTCAACTCAGTCGATGAGGACGCGAGCGCCGCCGCGTCCACAGTCCACTTGGCATTTACCGTAAGATTTCCGTTGGTGACGGCAGGCAGGCCCGACACCTCGGGCAATGCATAGTCATGCCCATTCAGATCCAAATACGTGCCGGCGGCAAACTTGACGCACGTGAAATCCGGCAGGCAGTCCGCCAATTCAGTGGCGTTCGTGGTGGTGGTGAAGAGCGAACCGTCGCCCGGATCCACGAATTCGCGGAAATCTGTGCGGGCATTGAACCCCGTATGGCCGTCGGGATCATACATCAAGCCCCGCCCGCGCGGCCATACCCAACCATCCGTGTCTTTGGCCCGGCCGCTGCCATAGTACGAAGTGCTGGTATGGGATGTCATCACCAATTCGACTTCATGCGGCCCAGGCGTCATCTCATAGGAGGTGGAGACCACACCCAAAAGCGTCGCATTGGAAATCACCGATACGCCATCGATCTTGAGCAGCGTGTAGCCGCTCCAGGTCGTGGCGAACCGCCAGGTCTTCGTCTCATTCGCCCGATTCCAGACATAGCCAGTCCAGCGACGCGCCGAATAGGTCGGCCAGAGGTAACCGGCGTCATAGACGCTGTTGGTCTCCCAGGAATTGGCCACTTCGGGGCCAAGGCCAATGGTCGAGGTGGCAATCAGCGTTCCCCCCGTGATGTATTTGAGAAGGTTGTCGGCCGTGCGGCTGGCGGGGCGGCTGTATCCCTCGAACAAACCGGCCTTGGCCCGCGCAAACTTGACCGAACCGCCCTGAATGTCCAACAACGGCCCACCCACAGGCGCGTTATAGGCAAGCTCGCCATCGCCCTTCTTCACGCACGCGCCATTCCAGCGGCCCCCAGCGCGCGCCAACAGGCCTGTTCCGTAGAACTCGGCGGAAGGCAAGACATAATTCTCGTTTGTGTAGCCGATCACCGGCGCGCAGAGATGCACTTCCGCATTCGTCGCATACACACCCCCGCCATTCGCAGGCAACGCACCGCTGCGATAAAGATAGAGCTTGCTCAGCGTGGAAATGCCCACAGAGCCTTCAAAGGCATTAGTCGGACATAACAGGTGCACGGACAGCTTCTCATTGCGGACTTCGTTTCCCGACCGGTAGGTCGTCAAGCCACCTGGGCCATAAACATAATTTGGCCAGCAGTAGCCATAGTGAAACTCGCCCGCACGCGCACCCTTGCCGTTGGCGACCGGAAGCATCTGACCCAAATAGACAGGACCGCCCCAAGCGTAGAAATTGGTGCAGCACACGCCCTCGCCACCTCCAGGCGAATTTTGCGACATGTGGAAGTCGCGCGCTTTCTCAAAGCTCAGAGTCCAGTCGCTGTCCTTGCCGGCGGGACCGTAGTTTTCCTGAATCAGAAAACTGCCGTCGGTAAGGCGCAAGTTGCAGGACGGACCGCCCTTATAGCCCATGCAGGTCTGCTGGTGCCAGCTCATGTGCGCCGCGCGTATCGTGCCGTTCGTGAAATAGCTGGACCCATAGTGATTGAAATCGGGAAACGCCGAGGCGTTGCTGACGAGTCCGTTTGTGACGATCAGCTCATGTCCACCCAGGTCAAGGCACAAATTGTGCCCCACGCGATTATGCGTCTGCATGCGTCCGCCACCCAGCATGTCATGGCGAATGGTCGCATTGCCCGAAAGCCGCATGCCGCCACACCACTGGTAAGAGTGATTGACCGTGACCGACACCGACGAAAAGAACACCATCGCGCCGCCCCACTCCGGGGCTCCTTCGCCTTCCAGAACAAGCAGCTTGTTCACGGGCGTGGCCAACACTTTGGGATAATTGTTGGCGTTGAACACAATGGAGGCCCCCGACGACACGAAGATGGCGTCCTCGTCGGTAGGATCCTGCGCAGCCGGCGTAATCGCCTTGCCGAAACCATTCGAGACGACGACGCAGGCCGTACCCTCTTCAATGTGCCACTGCCCCGTGAAGACGTCGAACTGCTGCGTGAGGTTCAGCTGCCCCGCACCCACTTTGACGAACGTGCCCGTTTCGGCCAACTTGAGTCGTGCATACGTGATGGCATTCGTCGATTCCACGTCAGTGCCATCCAATGTCACCTCTGAAATGGGGGCCGACGCCAAGGCATTTGTGCTGGCCGCCGGCACATTGACGACGTACAGCGGATAGGTCTTCACCTTGTCGCCGAGACCACACAATGACCAGGCGACCATGCACCTGACAACAACACCATGCAGCAGCTTTGCCTGGAAAACAGTTTTTGCCATCACACAATCTCCTTTCGTGCAGACCAACGCCATTAACGAAAGTTGATGTTCATGCCGCGCACATAACGCAGGACGAGCTCATTGCCATCGCGACAAATCCCCCACGACCCCACAGGGATCTGGTCGGTGAAGTTGAACGTCGGCAGCGTTTCCGGCAAACCGTTCGGATAACGCGCCAGCACATAGCGCGCCTTCTTGTCGGTCAGCTGGGCGGCGCTCAGCGACACATCAATCGCCATAGGCATATCCACGCCAGCCGCCACCTCAATGCCGCCACCCGCGAGCACGACATGCGAATCCGCCGGCAGCGCCGAAGCCGCCCCGATCTTCAGGATACCGCCCGCGACAATGGTGTTCCCTTCCCATTCGTTGGCACCGGTAAGCGTCAGCGTGCCGGCGCCCTTCTTCGTGAAGGAACCGCTCGCCGGCTGTGCACCCACGACGCAATCCACCGTCCAGAAGCGGTGGTAGGACGCCGAGGTGATGGTCTGCCCGCCGAAATGCACCTTGGCCTTCGCCCAGGTGTAGCCATTGCCGGGAGAAGTCACCGTGATGCCCGTCACAGACAGCGTATTCGGATCGAATTCCGCATACGCCGTGGCACCACGGCCGTCACCCTCGATCACAACCGCCGGCGAACCGATGAAGCGCGCATCGGCGCCGAAGTCCGGTACCGGCACCGACAACACGCCGCCGCCCTCGGGCTTCCGGAAGGCAAGTCCAATGGTCACATCCCTGCCGTCCGTGTCGACGGCGGCGCCACCTTCGCGCACCGTGAGCCGCGTCAGATTGCTCAGCGGCGTCGCATACGTCCCGCACTTGAACGTGCCACCGTTGAAGTTGACGAAACTGGCCTTCCCTTCGCGGCTGGCATTCGACGAACCATGTACCGAATAGGCGTGGAATACGCCGCCATTGAGGTTGCACACACCCGTGCTGAAGGCCATGCAGCCCAGGGCAATGTCCATGTTGTTGGTCATCGTCACAAGACCGGTGCCGTCCACCGTGACGACGGCGACACAATTGGAACGGATGGCCGTATCAGCGCCGATGCGTGTCCAGCCCGTGCCGCGCATTTCGAACTCGCCGCCAGAAACGCGGATATGGCCCAGGCCGTCGTTGGAGCCGCCAACCGAGAGATTGTTGCTCGCGCCGGTCATGCGGAAGGCGCCCTTCTTGATGCGCAAGATGCCCACGGTATTGGAGGCTGCCCCGGCGAAGGACAGCGTCCGGCCACCAGTCAGCTCCGTTTCACCGCCATCTATCTCAAAGTAGCCTGTGGAGTTGTTTCCGATGGTGAAGTTGTTGGCCAGCGTCTGCTTGCCGCCCGTCTGCCACAGGGATCCGCCCAGACAGCCGACACCATTTCCCAAGATGGGGTATACGGAGACATCGGCCCCGTCCATCACCTTGATCACGCCGCGCGACGCCGTGCTGGAGCCCGCATAAATGGCAATCGAGGCATTTGGGGAGCGCAGCGTCGCATTGGAGATGACAAGACACGCCAGCGAAGCGTCCTGGCCGCCCAGCTGCGGCGAATCGGTGATGACCACTTCGGCGCCGTCGACGATTTCGATGGTACCGCCGGTATCGGGTGTGCGCTCACCCGAGACCTGGATTGTGCGGATTGTGCGCGCGCCCGGACCGGCGATGCGCAGAACGCCGTCGTAGCACTTGAACATGCCCCTGGGCATCGACAGCTCGCCGGTGAAGATCACCGGATGCGGGCCACGACCGCCCAAACCGCCCACACAGTTGGAAAGATCGCCCAAGTTGGCCATCTCCACCGTGTATGGGGCGTCAAGCCGCGAGGTGTCGAAGGCGAGGGTGCCGTAGCGGCCGTTGCCGTCGGCAAAGTCCGCCTCGCGCATGAAGCGGCCGACTTCCGCATCCGGCCACGTCGTGTGTTCGGCATTGACCAGCATGTTGATCGTGCCCATACCCCGAACCTGCACATTGCCGTAGTGCGGCAGCGAACGATCGCCCGCCAGCGTCAACGAGCTGAAGCTGCCCGAACCACTGGGGAAGGCCAACTTGGCGGGCCCCGTGAAGTCGTTGGTGGGATTGAGGAAATAGTAATGGCCGCTCCCAGTATGGAAAGTGAAGCCGCCAAGCCCAGATATCTTGCCGGAGATGCGCATGTGGCGGGTAAAATCGCCATAGGCGTAGAGGTAGAGTTCGGCGTCTTCGTTGAACGTCACCGGGCCACCCCAGCACTCGCAGTTGTCGGTCAGGTTGTTGCCGTTGTAGACGGTGAGCTGCGCATTCGTGCCCGCCACCACGAGAGGTACCGGGACTGGCGTGGTGAGATTGGCCAGAGCGACACGTGAACCCATGCCCATGGTGACAGGAGCCGCGGCCAAATCCTGCTCTTCGCCCTTGAAGACGGTCTGGTTGATCTCCAGGAAATTGAAATTGTCGCCGGTCACCTTCGCCACGTCCGTAAGCGTTATCGGCCCCGCATTGGTCACGACGCTCGGCAGCGCAAGGCGGCCGCGCCCGTGACGCGTGAGCTTATGACCGTTCATGTTGAGGGTTGTGGTCAGGCCATCCCTGGAAGTGAAGGCCACGGTCTTCGAGCCTACGCCGACATTGGTGATGGACGTATCGCCATCCAGCGTCAACCGCGTAAACGGATAGCTGGTGACCGTGTCCACGCCCTCGAACACCAGCGCGCCATTTCCGTCTGCGCCATCACCCGACACCCGCACCTCACGCGAACCGTAGTTGACGTTGGCCGAAGGCGTCGTGGGCTGCACGTAAAGCGTGGCGCCGTTGGTGACGACGAGCGTGGACTTCTGGGCATCGCCAAAATATGTACGCGCGTCCGCTGCCGCCGGACGCGTCGTGCCGCCCGCCAGCACGAATTCGCCAAGGAAGTTCGGCTGCGCCTTGGACAGCGTCCAATTTGCCGACGCCTCCTTCACCAGGCGCCCCGTACCCGAAAGCGTGGCGGCGAGATTGCCGCAATCCGCCAACGCTATCGTGCCGTAGTTCAACGCCAGGGTGCCCGTGTAGGCGAACGGAGAGAGAATGCGCGCCACGCCATCACCCAACTTCGTAAGCGAGGTCGCATTGACGGCGCTGTTCACCGTGAGTGTGGAGTCGGCGCTCTCAGGCCACAACGTCAGACTGCCCTGAACCGTGCCCTGCCCCACGGCGGTACCCACCGTGAGGTCAGCCTTGCCCTCGTCAATCGCCAGGACGTCGGCCGTCAGTTTCTCGCCAGCCGCCAGAGCCACAGTCGCCGGTGAATCGGCCTGCTGCAGCACGCTTTTGACGGTTGTCGCAGCCGCAGCCAGCGTGACGTTACCGGACTCGCCGCCATTGATGATGCCCACGCCAGTCGCCCCATCATTCGGGATCACGCCGCCGCGCACCGGCACGGTGGTCGTTACGGAAACCAGCATTTTCTTGACCTTGCCAGAGGCATCGAAAGCCGCCGGACGGCCATTGAACAGCAGATAGCCAGGCGCATTCCCGGCGCTTTGCCCTTCCACCACCACTTCGGCCGAAGCCCCTTCCGTGATGATGTTCAGCGTACTGGCGGTTGTCTGCGCCACACCCGCCAAGGTCAGCGTGCAGCCCTCCGCCACCCGAATGACGGCATTGGCGCCAGTGGTGGTGATCGTCGGGCAAGACTGCGCCACCGGCACCTCGGGATCCCCTTCAAACACCAGTTCCGCGCCACCCGCCACTTTTACGGATGTCGCCGGCAGGCGGCCATTCTTCGTGATGTAGAGCGTACCCGCATCAACCGTGGTCGAGCCCGTGTAGGTGTTCGCGCCATCCAGCTTCCAGCGCCCAGTACCGTCTTTCCTGAGGTTGAGCGCCCCGGAAAGCGGCGTCTCCCACACGCCGTCGTGCGCCGTGTTGTTGCGCAGCGTAAGCGTGCCCGTGTCGTCCAAAGGCACCTCCACCTGCGACTGCACAACGAACGTGCCCGTGCCGGCCTGCTCCAGAACGCCCGAACACGGACGTTTTGTCGCCTCGGTCGAGGAGATGTAGTGGTTGGTGAGGATGAGGGTGCGGTCCGTCGTCTCGCCAGGCCCCGTGTAGCGCATCACGCCCGAATTCACGATGCTGATGTCCATGTCGCCGAAGGCGCCATTCGTGCCGCGCATGCCCAAGCGAGTCGCATTCACCTGCAGCCCGGCCGAGGAGGAAGCCAGGAACAGGAAGCCGTTGAGCGTCGTGCCCTCGCTGGGACAATCAAAGGTAACGGGGCCGGTTCCACTCACCCAGAAACCTGGCCGCATGGACTGTTCAGAGCGTCCGCCGACGTATTACTCGTGATCGTACCACCAAGCGGACAGGTGAAGCGCGTGGCCGCCGAAAAGGACATGGCGGATGACTTCCACCGCTTCTCGCCCGTATGAAAGCCGGTGTTGATCCGGAATTGCCCCTCGCCCTTGATCCATGTGGGGGCGCTGCCACCAACGGTGAGGCCATTGTAGGCGCCGCCGGGATGGCTGAAGACGCCATTCTCGCCAATCACGATCTGCCGTTCGGTCGAGGTGGCGCCGGCGACAGCGGAAACATTATAGGCACGGTAAGTGTACGGCACGTCGCAGATGAATCGCCCCGTCATGAAGTTCTCTGTCTGCGAGTTGATGCCGTCCGTGCGTGTCTGCGTGAGGCGGATATCGCCCGAACCCTCCCAGCGCACGCCCGACTCCGCGCCAAAGGTGATGTTGTCAGCAATCTGCTTGGGCGTACGTGCGCCCACGGTCCGCCAGCCCCATGCCCCCAGCACAAATTCTTCGCTGGAATTGTTGCGGATCGTGACCTTGTCGCCGCCATACTTGGTGGTGTACTTGCCCGTGCTGGCATTGTAGTTGCACTCGCTGCACTCCACGCCCACCTGCAGACGACCGGCCACAATGGCCACGCGCGTATCGGGCGTCTCGCCCGCCGAAAACACGCCTAACGCATGGATCGGCACAAACTGATCGGCGGCAGCACCATAGGTGTACTGCTGATTCTTGCCTGTGGTGAGCAGATTGGAGATGGAATAGACGCCATCGAAATTAATGGTCGTGACGGCATTTCCCGAGAGCGCATCGCCGAAGATGGCAATGTCCGTGGGCACACCGTTCGTGCACCAACCGCCTGCCTGCATGGCATCGGGAACCTTGATGCGTCCAGGAACGGCCCCTTCTGCCCAGTTGTTGGCGTTGGTCCAATAGCCATCAACGGCACCCGTCCAGTTATAGGCTGCAAATGCGGGCAAAGCCGTAGCCAACGCAGCCAAAATGAATAATTTTCTCATGCCACACCTCTTCCTAGTGATTGTCACAGGGAAGTATAGCAGATGCACGTCCTTCAGACAAGCACAGATGTTGCCAGATGTTGCCCCAGATGTTGTAATATCTAATGGGTCAGCAAAGAAAAGAGGCAGACCTTGGGGAGC
>JAKSOW010000133.1 GCA_024405395.1 Kiritimatiellia bacterium
AGGGCTTCGAGTTCGTCAACGAGGTCAAGGGCGGCGTGATTCCGACGGAGTACATTCCGGCGGTCGAGAAGGGCGTCCGCAAGGCGCTCGAGTCCGGTCCGCTCGCGGGCTTCCCGGTGGTGGACGTCAAGGCGACCGTGTACTTCGGTTCCTATCACGAAGTCGACTCGAACGAATTCGCGTTCATCACCTGCGCGATGCAGTGCTTCAAGCAGGCGTTCCTCAAGGCCAAACCGCAGCTGCTTGAGCCGATGATGGACGTCGAGGTCGTTGTCCCCGATTCCTACATGGGCGCCGCCAACGGTTCGATCAACCAGCGCCGTGGCCGCGTCGAGGGCATGGACGACGACTCCACCGGCAACAAGCACATCAAGGCCACGGTCCCGTTGGGCGAGATGTTCGGCTATTCGAACGCCATCCGTACGGTCACCCAGGGTCGCGGCACGTTCACGATGATCTTCAAGCAGTACGAGCCCGTTCCGAACTCGATTGCGAAGGAAGTCATCGAGAAGCGCGTCAAGGAAGGCAAAGTCCGTCCGAGTGCTGACTAAAACCAAAGGAACCCTATGCCTCGTCGCGTCGGCCTTCGGCTTCGCGGCGATGGGCATGTTCATCCGGCTCGCCGACGATCTCGGCGGGCCGGTTTCCTGTTTCCAGAAGGCCTTCTTCCGGAATCTGGTGGCGGTTTTTGTGGCGGGGGCGATGTTTGTCCGAGGAACGTCGAGCTCCGTTGCGGCCTTTGTGCGACCCCAGGCACGGGATTGGATGCTCCTGTTGGCGCGTTCGGTGTTGGGCACGGCGGGCATCTTCCTCAACTTCTACGCCATCTCGCATATTCCCCTTGCGGACGCGCTGATGCTCAACAAGCTCGCGCCGTTCTTCTCTGTGCTGTTCTGTTGGCTTTTCATGGGTGAGCGGCTGCATCTGGCTCAGGGCGTGTGTCTGCTCTTGGCGTTGTTGGGGGCGGCCCTGGTGGTGAAGCCGGGTGGCGAATGGACGGTGCTCTTTCCCGCGGTGTGCGGTTTCTTCAGCGGGATGTTTGCGGGCAGCGCCTATGCCTGCGTGCATGCGCTGGGGCGGCGGCGGGTGGATTCTCGTTTGGTGGTGCTGTTCTTCTCGCTGTTCTCCACTTTGGCCTCCGTTCCGTTCATAGCGTTTGATTTCGCGCCGATGACATTGTGCCAAGTCGCTTCGCTGGTGGGTGCGGGCGTGATGGCCACGGTGGGGCAGTTCGGCGTTACGGCCGCCTATCGCTTTGCCGAACCCCGCGAGATCGCAGCCTGGGACTACACGAATGTCCTCTTCGCCGCCGCTTTCGGCTTCATTATCTTCAATCAGGTCCCCGACATCTGGAGTGGCATGGGTTTCCTGCTGATTCTCCTTGCCGCCTTCCAGCTCAGACGGGTTGGTGCGCGGTGACTGGATTGGACGCTGGACGTCGGAGCGTTTTCTTTGTCCGAGGAAGAGGAAACCCAAGAACCAAAATTTATGCTATAATCTAGCCATGAAGAAAGTCAATAGCCTGTTTCTTGCGCTGGGCGCGTGCCTGGCCCTCGTTGCCGCCGAAGGCGAGAAGATCCCCGCGGTGTACACTGTCCCGCATGAGCTTGATGTGCTCGTCAAGGCGGGCCATATCCAGGGCGCAACCTGCTCTGAGCAGGGAATCTACCTGGCCCATCAGCTCGGCATCGAGAAGATCGGCTGGGACGGCAAACTGATCAAGCGCGTGGAGGCTCCTGCGCATCTGGGCGACATCTGCTGCGCCAACGGCAAGATCTACGGCGCCTTCGTGATTCGCGAACGAAAGACCAAGGACGAACTTCCCGGCCTGGTGCGCGTGTGGAACGAGGAGCTTGAACAGGTGGCGGAGAAGCGTTTCCCCGTCAATCTCGACGGATGCTGCGTCATCGGCGACACCCTTTACGTCGGCGAAGACCCCTATGGCTCCAAGCCGCATCCCGGCTGCCGCATCCGCCGCCTGGGGTTGGATCTCTCCGAGAAGGATGTGGTGGACGTGGACATCGGCTATTCCATCCACTACGGCGTGCAGACCATGGCGACGGACGGCCTGGAGCTGATCCTCGGCAATTATGGCGCCCGTGCGGATGCGGGCAATCCGAAGCGCTACAACTGCACGCGCCTCACCACCGACCTCAAGCCGGTGCAGAATCTCTCCTTCAAGTGCAGCGAGGGCTTCGGGCTCGTGCCGAAGTCGATCGCCAAGCGCGACACGCCGGTCTTCTTCACGGTGAACGCCATGGGCGGCAACATGCAGGGTTGGCGCAAGGACCCCGTCAACAATCCGCCGCGTATCCGCCTGGACTTCTACGAGTACAAGAACGGCGTCTTCACCGACATCACCGCCAACCGCAAGAAGAAATAACGCGTGTCCGCCATGAGGGGATTCTGTCTTTGCCTTGCCGCCTGGTCGGCGCTGTGGGGCGCGGCGGCGACGCCGTGCGATCCGCAGCCGGTCCAGAAGGCCGTGAAAGCGCTGCGTCGTGAGATCACGGTGTCCATCATCGGCGAAGGACGGATGAACAAGCCGAAGGACCTCAAATGGGACCTTCAGACCGTGGTGGACTACTGGTATGAGGCGATGGACCGCGAAATCGGCAACAAGCCCGATCTCGTGGTCCTGCCCGAAGGCATCGACAACTGGAACGACGTGACGCCGGCCGAGAAGCGGCAGTGGGTGGAATATCGCGGGGACGGCATCTATCGGGCGATGTGCGCGTACGCGAAAAGGCACCGCTGCTATCTCGTCTACAACTCGCCGCGTCAGCGTCCGGACGGCAAGTTCGCGAACACATCCTGGGTGATTGACCGCGAAGGCGACCTGATCGCACGCTACGACAAGGCCTACTTGACCCCGCGCGAGATCGAATGGGCGGAATTCCCGAGCGTGCCCGGCGAAGGTCCGGTGGTGGTGGACACGGATTTCGGGCGGCTTGGATTCGTCACCTGCTACGATCTCAACTTCACGCATTTCGCCGACGCCTACAAGCTGCTGGCGCCAGACGTGATGGTATTCTGCAGCTACTACGACGGCAACTACATGCGGAACTACTGGGCCAGCCGTGTGCAGGCGTACCTTGTGGGATGCACGGTGGGCGGTAGCCTGCCGAAGACGGTGGTGGGGCCTTCGGGCGAGAATCTGGTCTATCAGCCCGAAGCGACGGCGGGCGGCAAGTATTTCCGCCGCACGGTCACCACGAAGATCAACACCAACTTCCGGGTGATCCACTATGACGGCAACTACGGCAAGCTGGCGGCCGCCGTCAAGAAATACGGGTCGCGTGTGTACATGACCGATCCGGCGCGAGCCGGCACGTTCACCTTCTACTCCGCCGATCCGAATCTGCCCATTGACGACGTGGTGCGTGAGTTCGGGCTCGAGACCTGGCGCGAATACTATGACCGCAGCCTCAAGCTTCGGGCCTCATCCCTTGAGGCGGCAAAATAATCGAACCGAAAAGACGTAATCAGAGTGTGCGTGATGGACGCGAATAGGAAGATATTGATTCTGACCGACGGCAAGGCCGGCCATGAAAACCAGTCTCGGGCATTTGCACGGGCCCTGGGGCGCGAAAGCGAGCTTGTCGAGGTGCACTTCAAGAGCGCCTTCGCCAAGGCGCTTTCCTATCTGCTGGACCATCTGGGCGTCCATTCGCCAGGTCTGCTGCGTTTTGCGTCCGGCGTGACGCTTCCGACGCCCGGATCCTATGCCGCCGTGTTGGGCACGGGGTCCGGCACGTTCTACGCCGCCAAGACGCTGGCGCGCAGGCTGGGCGTGCGGTGTGGCGTGGTGCTGTATCCCCGGGGCTATCGGATGGCCACTTTCGATTGCGTGCTTGCGCCGGCATTTGACCGTCCGGCGGCGGCGCCCAATGTGGTGACGATCCCCGCCAATCTGGTGGCCGCCGATGCGGCGTTCTATTCCGCCGGCGTGGAGAAGTTCAAGGCGCATTATCTCAAGACGACGGGGCGTGAATATGCGCCAGGCGCCGCGGTGGCGGTGATTGTGGGCGGCCCCAACAAGTGCTCGACCCTGTCGGCCGACTGGATGCGCGCACAACTGGATGAGATCTTCAAGGCGGCCGGGCCGAATGGCCCGGAGTTCTGGGTGACGACTTCACGTCGCACGCCGCCCGAGGTGGAAGCCGTCGTGGATTCCTATCCCTGGAGCTACAAGCTGCTCTATTCCCAGGATCACTTCAATCCGATCCCCGCCTTTGTCTCGTGTGCGCAGACGCTTTATGTGACGGCCGAGTCCACGGGCATGCTCTCCGAGGCCTGCACATCGGGCAAAGCCGAAGTGCGCGCCTTGGACAACCTCAACCCCGGTCCGCACAAGTTCCGCCGTTTCGTGGAAGATCTGCGTCGTGGCGGCTATGTGGATGGCGCAAAGAAGATTGACCTCTCGTCGCAATTCGCCGCCGCAAAACGACTGCTGGGGCTGTGATCGGCATGTTGGGGTCCGCGCTCCTTCTGGCAAGTGCCGTTGCCGCATGTCCGATACTGAGTGAGGCGGACCTTGACGCCGCGCTGGCGAAACGTCCGAAGGATTGCCTGACGCTTCGGGCGGCGGGCGGTCGCACCGAGGCGCGGCTTAACGGGCAGGTCATTATCCCGAAGATCTACAAGACGTCGAGCGCGACGACGGATAAGGTTCGGGCCCTGAATCGGGAGATCGTCGCTGAATTCGGCCGCCATGGGTTCAACCTCTTCACGTTCTCGGTTGACCTGGCGGAATCGGCGGATGCCGAAGCCCCCGAGCGCATCCGACGGGAGTTGCGGGAATGGCTGAGGCGTGCGCCGACGGCGCATATCCTGCTTAATGTCTCCGTGAAGCCCTGGGCCGGCTGGGGTGAGAGCCATCCTTCGGAGGTCTACCGCAACGAACAGGGCCTCTATGGCCTGATGAGCGGCTGCCGCATCACGGAGTTCGCGGCGGCACCACGGACCTACTCTGGGACGGGGAAAGACCGTAACCTGCGTTTCCCCGCGATTTCCTATTGCTCGGAGCTTTTCGCGACGGCTGCGGCGGAGAAAATCGGCCGGATTGTGTCCCATCTGGAGGCGAATCCCGAGGGCAAGGCGCTTGTGGGGGCGTTCTTCACTGGCGGCTGCGACGGCCAATGGTTCGATCTGCACGACATACGCGCCAAGGACATAGGAGACAAGAACCTCATCAAGGGCCTCTCGGCCGACTATTCCGACGCCGCCCGCGAGGGATTTCGGCGTTATCTGAAGAAAACCTATGGTACGCCAGAGGCTCTGGCGGCTGCGTGGGGTGCAACGAACGCCGTCCCGTTTGAGTCGGTCTCCGTTCCGTCCTCGGCTGACATGTGGGTGGCGCGGGCGCGCTTCCGGGAACATGGGCGTTCTCCGCAGGGTTCCTATAATCGCTATATGGCCTGGGCCACGGCGCATTTCACGGACACATTGGCAAAAGCCGTGAAGGCGGCTTCGAAGGGCCGCCTCATTGCCGGCGGGTATTACAAGAACGCCGGATTGGCCGGTTATCCGAACATTTCCGTGGCCGGCACGCGTTATCGGTTCGAACCACAGGACGGGTACGATTTCATCGCCACTGTGCCGCGCTATCTGCGCGAATGGAACGATCCGGTGGTGACGACCATCTACAACGGATCGATGGTGCGCCATGGGCGACTGTACGTGGGCGAGCTCGACCTGCGCAATCCCGAGATCAAGAACTGGGGACTGTGGGGCAAGCCAGAATGGCGAAACAGCCACAATGCCGCGACCTTCCGGAATGAGGTGCTCAAGTTCGCAATGGCGGCGGTGACGTCGGGCGGCGGCTATCACGCCTACGACATGAATGGCGGCTGGTACTGTACGCCGGCCGCCAAGGAGACCTGGCGCGTCGTCAACGCACTCGCCGATCGGGCGCAGGCCTTGCCGCTGTCGCGTCAGAGTCTTGCGGTGGTCGGCGGCGAGGACTATTTTGACTACCAGTCGCTCGGCGAGCAGTCGGGCCGGCTGCTTGCGTACACGATGCGGCGTGATCTGCAGCGGACCTTGGGGTTCTGCGGGGTGCCTTCCGCGAATTATCTTGTGGATGAGGTGTTGCGCGATCCTCAGGCGGAACTCCCCGCATTGGTCATCTTCAATGACTTGTCGGGAATTGCACCGGCGGAGTTCGCGGAATTGCGGAAACGCTATGCACGCGATGGGCGCGTCCTGGTCTATTTGTGGCGGCCCTGCACGTTCCGGGAAGGGGCGGAGACCGTGGCGCAGACATTTGCCGCCTTTGGGCCTATGGCGGATATTCCGGGCGGAAGCGTCTGCCGAGGATCTTCGGCCACCGAATACCGCCTGGATGACCCGAAAGCGCTCACGACGGCACTTGTCCGTCGATTGGCCCGTGAGGCGGGTTTTGCGCCGTTGGTGCAGACTGACGAAATCTGCTACTTCGGGTCGGGTCTGTTTTTCCTGCAGGCGCAGACGGATGGCGTAAAGCATTTTACTTTGCCGAAGGGATACGTCCCCGGCGAGACGCTATACGGCCCGTCGTTTGCGCGGGAAAATGAGGGCGGATCCGTAGACCTGAAACGCGCCGAGATCTTTGTGATGACGTATCGGACGGCCTTGCCATAGGAGGGGGCTGAGCATGTGGCAGGTGATTCTTGACCGACGTCTCGGCTAGACCTCGTAATTTGCCGCCTTTCACGCTTGGCAACGAAAGCAGGAATGGGGGAACGGGATATGATAGAATATGTGAAGGTGTCCTAAAGAAGAGGGAGCGCATGTTCTTGTTTCTGTGTGCATTGTCGATTTCGGCCGGCGTCTTGGCGGCTGGTACAAATGTGGTGCCGCCTTGCTTGGCGACGAGGGGGGCGGCCGCCGTGCAGGGACGCACATTCCGGCCCTGGCAGGATACGACTGGGTTGTCTCTCGTTTATGGATCTGAGCCCAAGAGCCTGCCCACGGGCTGCGCGCCGTTCGAGATTGCGCGTCCCAAGCCTCACGCTGGCGCTGCCGTGGATGCCGCAGATTTCGGGGTGTCAGAGGCCATAGACGACAACAATGCCGCCCTGCAGCGCGCCGTTGACCACTGCCGCAGGACAGGCGCGGCAAAGCTCGTGCTGCGAAAGGGGACTTATCGGTTCTTCGGTCCGCGCAGCGTCGTCTTCGATTCGCTGACCGATTTCACCTTCGACGCGCAAGGCGCCACACTCGTCTTCCGCCGCCCCAGCAAATGGCGGACGGATGAACTTATCTGGCAGGCCTCGTTTCATCCTGAGGACGCGAACTTCTTCATTCGCGACTGTTCGCGGTGTCTGTTCACGAACTACAACATGGACTGGGATTGGGAATCGGATCCATTGGCGACCGTTGCCCGTGTTGTCGCTGTCAATCCTGACGATGCGGATGACGCCAATTCTTCGGTTGAGTTTGAGCTGGTCGATTACATGCGGCATCCTTTCTATCCGAACCCCATGCCGTTCCAGACGATAACCCCGCTGGCCGAGACGCGTGATGCGTTTGCGCTGGATCCGGGCAACACCGCCTATCCGGGCTGCTTCTACTACAGTCTCTGCGAAGGCGGATTCGGGCGTGCGATGTCCTGGCTGGCGCCGAATCGCATCCGGTTCTGGCCCATGCGACCGCCGATTGGCCCTGGTGCGCGGACACGCGCCAGCGACACGGCCAGCTTCGAGAAGGCGAAAGCCGATTCCAGGCAGGGCCGTCGAGCGGTGACGCGGTTCAAGAAGGGATGCCTCTACCGCATCGCGCACTACTATCCGGGGAAGTCCGGAATCTACATGGAGGGCAACCGCGACCTCACGCTTGAAAACGCCAATGTGTGGTCTTGCCGCGGCATGGCGCACGTCATCGACGGTCCGCAGCACCACACGCATCTCCACCATGTGCATGTGGTGCCGAATCCTGGGTCGGGGCGCACGATGACGGCGACGGCCGATTCCTGCCATGTGGCGAATTCGCTGGGGTACCTCAAGCTTGAGGATTTTCGTGTTGCACTCAATCAGGACGATTTCTCGAATATCCACGACCGCACGAGCGCCGGATGCCGCCGAGATGCCCGTACGATTGAAATCACCCACCCGCGCGGGAATCTCTATTTCGGCGCGAAGGCAGGGGACTTGATCGAGGCGCGAAATCCGGACTTCTCGCCAGCCAACTATGTGGCGCGCGTTGTGGCGGTTGCCGGAGAACGCCTGACGCTGGACAGGGACGTTCCAGATGCCATGCGCGAAGGATCGATTCTGTTCAACCGTTCCCGGGGAAGCGATCACGTCTGGTGGAAGGACTGTGTCATGGATGGTTTCTGGGGCCGTGCCACGATGATGTGCAGCAACCTGACTTTTGAGAATTGCGTCTTCCGCAGAGGCATCAGTTCGCCGCTGAAGATTCAGGCCGCATTCCATCCGGCCCGCTGGGCGGAGGGCATGGGCGCGACCAACCACCTTTATAGGGGATGCACGTTTGAGAACAACCAGATGCATTGGGTGCCGCCATTCGGCAATGTCGTGGCCGAGATCTTCGTGGGATCCAACGTTCGGACGCCGGACTATAGGGCGGATTTGTCGAAAAAGCCCTGGAACGGTGCCGTGGACGGCATTCTTTTTCGAAAGTGCCGATTTGTCAATTCGCGCGGAGCCTTGGCCCATCTGTATTCGGGACGCAACCTGTGTTTCGTCGACAATGAGATTGTGTTGGCTGAAGCGACAGATCGCTGGTATTTGCCCTATCGCGGGTCAATTTTTGTCGATTATGCGGAAGGTCTGTATTTCTCCGGCAACCGCGTGACGGGGGATGCCGTTCCGGCTGGGGTCTACTTCAGCCGTCCCTGATGGGGCATTCCCGTTGGCGGAAGGGAGCATTTCGGGCCTAAACCAAGTTCTGAGGCGCTGGATTCAACTTTATGTGTTTGGGGGCTTGCGGATGGCGCTCCGAAATGATACAATATCTGACCTTGTTTCCCATCAGCCGGGAATGGTCGGGTGACCTCCTCTCGGCGGAAGCGAAGACGTTGCGGCCAGTCCGCCGCACACCAAAGCGGATTAACCCCGGGAAACGGACGGAGCAAGGCGTTCGTTTCCACTTGTATAGAATAGAAAGGTTCATAAAATGGACATGCCTACCTCGGCCCTTACGGGTCTTACGCTCAAGGATCTCTTCGACGTCGGCCTGCACTTTGGCCACCAGACGAAGCGCTGGAACCCGAAGATGAAATCCTACATCTTCGACAAGCGCAACGGCATCCACATCATCGACCTCACGCAGACCGTTCCGATGATCGATGAGGCGGCCGAGTTCCTCAAGAAGACGGTTCTCGACGGCAAGAAGGTCCTCTTCGTCGCGACGAAGAAGCAGGCCCAGGAGATCGTCAAGGAAGCGGCCGAAGCCTGCGGGCAGCCCTACATGACCGAGCGTTGGCTTGGCGGCACGCTCACGAACGCGCCCACGATCCGCGGCAGTGTCAAGCGCATGAAGCAGCTCCAGGCCGTGGCCAGCGCCAACAACGGCGAGCTCTCCAAGCACAAGCAGGAGGCCTCCATGCTTCGCCGCGAGCTCGCGAAGCTCGAGAAGAACCTCACCGGCATTGCCGACATGAGCGAGAAGCCCGGCGCCATCTTCATCGTGGACATCTGCCGCGAGCAGAACGCCGTCAAGGAAGCCGCCCGCCTCCACATCCCGATCGTGGCGCTCGTCGACACCAACGCCGACCCCGATCCGATCGACTACGTGATCCCGGGCAACGATGACTCCGTGCGCGGCATCGAGATGATCGTCGGCGGCATGGTCAAGGTCATCAAGGCCGCCAATGACGAATACTCCGCCAAGGCCGCCGAAGAGGCCGCCAAGCGCGCCAGCGAGCGCAAGGCCCGTGAGGACCAGGAGAAGGCTGACCGCGCCGCCCGCCGTGAGAAGGCCGCTGCCGACAAGAAGGCCTCCGCCGACGCCAAGGGCTCGGCTGACCTCAAGGCCGCCCGTGCCAAGAAGCCCGGCGTTGCGCGCGACGTCAAGCAGATCGCCCGTGCCGCCAAGGAGAAGGCCATGGCCTCCGCCCAGGCCGAGCTCGACGCCAAGCGCCAGGAGCAGGTTGTGGCTGCCGAGGCCGCCGTCAAGGCCGCTGAAGCTCCCCAGGCCTAATTCCGCAATCCATTAAAAGCAAGGAATCCGAAAATGGCTATCACTATTGCTCAGATCAAGGAACTCCGCGACGCCACCGCCGCTGGCATGGGCGCCTGCAAGGAAGCGCTCACCGCCACGAACGGCGACCTGCAGGAGGCGATCAAGTTCCTCCGTGAAAAGGGTCTCGCCGTCGCCGCCAAGCGCGTCGACAAGGAGTCCAAGCAGGGCATCATCGCGCTCGCCAAGGCCGCCGACAACAAGGCGATGGCGCTCGCCGAGGTGAACTGCGAGACCGACTTCGTCGCCAACACCGACGCCTACAAGAAGTTCTGCGCCGACGCGGCCCAGGTCGCGCTCGAGGGCAAGGACATCGAGCAGACACTGAACGACGACTACAAGATGCTCCTCACCAAGACGGGCGAGAACGTCAAGATCCGCCGCAGCGAGC
>JAKSOW010000134.1 GCA_024405395.1 Kiritimatiellia bacterium
GGAACCTCAACTACGGCGGCATCGCCCTCATGTGGCGCGGCGGCTGCATCATCCGCTCCGTCTTCCTCGGCAAGATCAAGGAAGCCTACGACAACAATCCCGCGCTCTCCAACCTGCTCCTCGACCCCTACTTCAGGGGCGTCATCGAGAAGCTCGTCCCGGCGTGGCGCAAGGTGGCTGCGGCCGCCGTCTCCTACGGCATCCCCGCGCCGACGATGACCTCGGCCCTCTCGTACTTCGACGGCTACACCACGGAGCGCCTCCCGGCGAACCTGCTGCAGGCCCAGCGCGACTACTTCGGCGCGCACACGTACGAGCGCTTCGATTCCGAGCGTGGCAAGTTCTTCCACACGAACTGGACTGGCCACGGCGGCAACACGTCTGCGGCCACGTACAACGCCTAATTGCGCGTTGTGCCTGAACGGAACCCCGGGGACATCCCCGGGGTTTCACTTTTATGGCAGAAATGGTGGTTCACACATGAAAGCCCTGATTCCAGCCGCCGGCTATGGCACCCGTTTCCTCCCGGCCACGAAGACCGTGCCGAAGGAGATGCTTCCCATTGGCGCCAAACCCGCCATCCAGCTGATCGTCGAGGAGGCGCTTGCCGCTGGCGTGGAGGAGGTCGTCATAGTCACCTCCCCCGACAAGCCCTCGATTCAGGCGCATTTTGCCGCCGCTCCCGTCTGGCGTGCGCGTTGTGCGAAAAAGCCCGAGATCGACGCCGAACTTGCGCATTTGGAGGAAATCGGCCGTCGCATCCGCTGGGTCTACCAGACCGAACAAAAGGGGCTTGGACACGCGGTGCTGCAGGCGGCAGAGGTCCTGCAGGCCGAAAAGGAGCCTGTGCTGGTGCTTCTGGGCGATGCGCTTGTGTCGGGTGAAGCGCCATCGGCCGCCATGACCGAAATTTCCCGTGCCCATGGTGGAGCCTCGGTAGTGGGGTTGGAGGAGGTGCCGCTTGAGCGCGTCTCACGTTATGGCATTGTGCGCCCCGCCGAGCAGCGCGCGGACGATGAGCGCGTCTACCGTCTGGCCGATTTGGTGGAGAAGCCGGCTCCTGAAGTCGCGCCCTCCCGACTGGCCATCGCCGGCCGTTATTTGCTTGATCCGGCCGTATTCGGCCTGTTGGCGTCGCAGACACCGGGCGTAGGCGGCGAAATCCAGCTTACCGACGCCATTCGCCGTCTGCTGGCGGCGAAAGAGGTGTACGGTTACCGCTATCCCGGCACGCGGCACGATATCGGAAATCCTGCTGGCTATCTCAAGGCGCTGCAGGCTTTTTCGTAGGTGACGTGTGGAATAGGGGCCCCTGATCTAAGGAGTGGAGCATGACTGAGGCACGCGTTGAACGGTGGCAGCGTAGACTGCTTGATCTTTCGTTGCGGAATCGTCTGCTCAATGCGCGGGATGGTCGGCAACTGCTGCCCCTCGCTTGCGAAGATGTGGCCGGGTTGGAGGATCGTCTTGCGACGAACGCCGCGATCGGCGTGACCTCCAATCTGCCGCCAGCCGAAAGCGTGAAGCGGCTGAAGGAAATCTACCGCGCAGGACGTACGGCGCTTGAGGAAAGCGGCGTCAATGCCGTCTACGTGGCGGTTGGCTTTCTTGAGTGGAAAGATCGACCAGGTGCCGAAACATCGCATCGGGCTCCCATTCTCCTGGTGCCGGTGCGCCTGGAGCGTACCTCCGTCACTTCCGGGTATCGTTTGGTGCGGGAGGACGAAGACGCCCATGTCAATACGACGCTGCTGGAATTCCTGCGGGTGGATCATGGCCTTGTTGTCGAAGGGCTGGATCCGCTGCCGCAAGATGAGTCCGGGGCGGATGTAGCGGCCGTCTTTGCGGCCTTTGAACGAGTTATTGCGGCAAAGGAATGGACGATTTCCCGCACGGCGGCGCTCGGATTCTTCTCGTTTGGCAAGGCGGCGTTGTGGCGCGATCTGCGCGATCGCCTGGATGAGATGCGTCGCAACCCGCTGGTAGACCATTTGGTGACGGGCGGGGGCGTCTATGATGATGGCATCGCCGTGTTCCCGCCCGAGGAGATCGCCGCCCATCTTGACCCTCACGAACTCTTTTGTCCGCTGAGTGCGGATTCGTCCCAGTTGACGGCCGTGCTTTATTCGGCGCTGGGCAAGACCTTTGTGCTGCATGGTCCGCCCGGCACGGGGAAAAGCCAGACGATCACCAATCTCATCGTCCATAATCTCGCGCTGGGGCGTCGGGTGCTGTTTGTGTCCGAGAAGAAGGCCGCGCTTGATGTTGTTCACCGTCGGCTGCAGGCTTGTGGCGTGGGACCGTTCTGCCTTGAACTTCATTCGAACAAGACGGGCAAGGCCCATGTCCTGGCCCAGTTCGCCGAAGCGCTCGAAGTGCCGCCCACCGGGGCGCCATCCGGCCTGGCGGCGGCGTGTCGGGACCTCGAGAATGCGCAGAAGGGCCTGGCGGACTACGTGTGCGCCCTGCACCACCTTCACCCTAACGGACTTGCCGCCTATGACGTGTTGGCGCGTCTGTCCGCTGCCCATCCGGCGTCACGCGCGGATCTGCTTGCGATGACGGTGCTGACGCAGACGCGTGAACAGGTCGAGGCATTGGCGCGCCAAGTGGACGAATTGGCTTCGGAATGGCTAGGGGTGGATCCCGAGTCCTGGCAGGCGCTTCGCGTGGTACGCGGCATGGGGTGGTCGCCGTCGGTGGAGGATGGCGCACGCATGGCGCTGACGACGCTGATTGCCGCCTACGAGGATGAATGCGACGGCGGCATGCTGGCGACTCTGCGGCGGCGGTGGCGCGGCTTCCGATTGCGCAAGCAGGTACAGGTGCCGACAGGCCTGTCGCCGCGCGAGGCGGTCGCTGTGCTTCAGGCGGCCCTGGCGCGATTGGGCGACAGTCGGCGTGTCTTCGCCTACCGGATGAGGCGCGCTGCCATCCGCGAAGCTGGATTGGGTCCGTTTGCCTTGGCCATGGAGAAGGGCGAGTTTCCGGCGAATGAGGCGGCACAGGTTTTCGCCGACGCCTATGCGGCGAAGGCCTGGAGGGAAATCCTGGTGGCCGAACCCGCGTTGGCGAACTTCTCGGGCATGTCGCAGGATGACTGCGTGAGGCGTTTCCGCGAGTCCGACAAGCTGGTCGCCGAATGCGTCAAGCGGAATGTCTTTGCGCGCCTGGCGGCACGTCTTCCCGTTGGACGCGACACGGTGAAACCGCGCGAAAAAAGCGAACTCGGCGTGCTCAAGCGCGAATGCGCGAAGAAGATGCGCCACAAGCCGATACGCCAGCTTCTGGTCGAGACCAAGGGCGTGGCGATGGCGCTCAAGCCCTGTTTCCTCATGAGTCCGCTCTCGGTCTCGCAGTATCTGCCACCTGACGCAGAGCCCTTTGATCTGGTGGTGTTCGACGAGGCCTCGCAGATTCCGGTGTGGGATGCGGTCGGAGCGATCGCACGTGGCCGTCAATTGATCGTGGTGGGCGATCCCAAGCAGATGCCGCCCACGAACTTCTTCCAGCGGGGCGAAGGGGAGGACGACGAACCGGAGGCCGATGAGGGCGTGGAGGACATGGAGAGCATCCTCGACGAGGCGCTCGCCCTGGGAATCTGCTCATCCCATCTGGACTGGCATTACCGCAGCCGCCATGAATCGCTCATTGCCTTCAGCAATGCCCATTACTACGACGACCGGCTCAACACATTCCCCTCCGCGACCCGGCATTCGCCGCAGCTGGGCGTCTCGCTGCACTTTGTGGAGAATGGGGTGTATGAAGCCCGCGGAAAGCGCACCAATTTGCGTGAGGCTGAGGCTGTGGTGGACTGGGTGATGGCTGAGGCGGCACGGGGCGAGGCGGCACGGCGCGTGGGCGTGGTGACGTTCAGCCTGGCTCAGAAGAACCTCATCGAGGATCTGGTCGAGAAGCGTGCGGCGGCGATGCCGGACCTGGCCGCATTCTTCGACGAGTCGCGCGATGATCCGTTCTTCGTGAAGAACCTGGAGAACGTGCAGGGCGATGAACGGGATGTCATTCTCTTCTCGGTATGCTACGCGCCCGATGCCCACGGTGACTTCGCGATGAATTTCGGCCCGCTCAATCGCCAGGGGGGCGAGCGGCGCCTCAACGTGGCCGTGACGCGCGCCCGCGAGCAGGTGGTGGTCTTCTCTTCGGTGCATGCCGAGCAGATTGATCTGAGCCGCACCAAGGCCGTCGGCGCGGCGCACCTCAAGGATTTTCTGGACTATGCGGCTCGGGGCGGTGAGACGCGTGTCGGCGAAGCGCCGGCGGTTGATTCTGTTCTGGCGCAGGTGCAGAGGTTCTTGACGGAAAAGGGGTACACCACGGTAATGGGTGTGGGGGCGAGCGACCGACGTGTGGATCTGGCCGTCTGCCGGCCAGAGACGGATGGGGAATTCCTGCTGGGCATTCTGGGGGATGGACCCGGATATGGCGCCGACCGCACGGTGCGCGACCGCGATGCGCTGCGGGTGGAGGTGCTTCAGAACCTAGGCTGGAACCTCGTGCGACTCTGGAGCGTGGATTGGATTCTTGACCGAGCACGTACGCAGCAGCGTCTTCTGGATGCATTGGCCACCCTGCAGGGCGATGCTCAGGCGCGTCTGCCGCCATTCGTCAAGATTCCACCAGACGCGCTCAAGCGAGCGCTCAAGCCGCTGCCGGCCGTGGGGAGGTGAAAGATGACGTGCCCCAACGAGAATGCCGCCAGGACCGTCTGGATCGTCAATCCCTTTGACAACCTGCCGCCGGAAGGGCTTCGTCTACAGCGATATTGGCTGATGGCCCGAGCCTTTGCCTCTGCGGGCTGGAAGGTGGTCTATTGGTCGGCCGATTTCTCGCATGCCGCCAAACGGGTACGGCGGACGCCGGAAGGCGTAGCGCTCCAGGCTGATGGCGTCGTACGCGAGATTGACGGCATTGGCCTTCGTCTTGTGCACGAGCCGCCTTATTCCGCCAACATCTGCCTCAAGCGCATCTACAGCCACTGGCGCTTGGCCCGCAATTGGCTGGCGGCTGTGCAGGATATGCCGCCGCCTGAGGTGGTGATTGTCTCGTCGCCGCCGTTGTCCGTGGCTGCGGCGGCGCGGCGGTTTTGCCGCCGGACGGGCGCAAAGCTGGTGGTGGACATCCAGGACGCCTGGCCCGAGACCTTTGCGCGTGTGCTGCCGCGTCCGCTGCTGGCGCCTCTGGCGGCCGTGGCACGGCGCAACTACCTTGCGGCAGATGCCATTACGGCTGTGTCGCGGCGTTATCTGGACATGGCGCGCCGATATGGGGCCCAGTGTCCAATGCATCTTTGTTATCACGGCATCGAGATGACCGGCTCGGTATCCGCTCGAACGGCTGCGGGAACGCCACGGCTGCGGTTGGCCTATGTCGGCAACATGTCACTATCCTACGATCTCGCCACCGTGGTGCGTGCGGTGAAGGGGGCTCCAGAGCTTGAACTGGACCTGGCGGGGGCGGGACCGGACGAAGCCAATCTTCGTGCGCTCGCGGCGGGATGCGAGCGCATTCGCTTCCACGGCTATCTGGCCGCTGACGCGTTGCGGGCATTGTTGGCTCAGGCCGAAGTGGGCGTGGTGCCGATGTTCGACGCCTCGTGTGTGGGTATCCCCGGCAAATTCGCCGACTATGCGGCGGCCGGTTTGCCCATCGTCAATTCGTTGGGGGGCGAAGCGGCCGAGCTGTTGGCGCAATACGGGGCAGGCGTAGCCTATGAGGCCGGCAACGCCTCTTCTTTCCTGGCTTCGGTTCAGAATGTGCGGGCCATCAAAAAAGAGGCCATTTCCGCCTTTGCCGTTGAATTTGACGCCCAAAAACTGTATAATGCCTATCATCAATTTGTCAAAGGATTGTTTACAGGCGTGTAGCGGCGGCTTCCCGGGTGGGGGAGTGGCCTCTGTGCGCCGTCGGGAGCAAGATGAAAACAAGCGGATTTCTGATTCTGGCCACGGCGGTTGCGTGTGTGGCGGGTTGTGGCAAGGTCAATGACAAGCCTGTCGAAGCGGCGGCGCCGGCGAGTGACTATGTGTCGCCGGAGTTTCTGGCGGTGGGGCGTGACGGCAAGACGGTCTATGCGTCCTGCGCCACGGCGCAGCGCATTATGGTGCAGGCGCTGGATGGGGCTGCGCCCCGCGCCTGGCGCGTGGAGACCACGAAGACGGCCAAGCCCGTGCCAGTGAACCCCACGGGCATCGCGGCGGATCCTGCGGCTGATGGCGTCTGGGTGACTTGTGGCGTCCAGGGCGGTGAACTGCAGAAGTACAGGACCGACGGTACGCTTGAGAAGGCTGCCGCCGTGGGCCATTCGCCGTGTGCGCCGGTTCCGACGAAGGACGGCAAGACGGTTTATGTGATGAGTCGTTTCAAGGGCGAGATCCTTGCCGTCGATACGGCCACGATGACCATCGCAAAGAAGTATCCGGCCCTGCGCGAGCCCTTCGCCGCGGCGTTTGGCGCAGACGAGAAGCTGCTGTTTGTCGCGAATATGCTTCCCTATTGTGCCGCCACGAACGACGTCGTCTCCGCGGTTGTCACGGTGGTGGATGTCGCCGCCGGCACGGTGAAGCACCTGCCGTTGCCGAACGGCTCCACGGGCGTGCGTGGCCTCGGCACTGCGCCCGACGGCAAGTACGTCTACGTCACCCATTCGATGGGCCGCTATCAGCTGCCCACCACGCAGCTGGAACGTGGCTGGATGAACACGGCGGCGTTGAGCGTGTTTGACGGCACGACGGGTGCCTATGTGAACACTGTGCTGCTCGATGACATCGACCGCGGTGGCGCCAATCCCTGGGGCGTGGCGGTTACGGCCGACGGCAAGTGGCTCTGCGTGGCGCACGCGGGCACGTGCGAGTTGAGCGTCATCGACCGTTCGGCGCTCCATGATCGCCTGGCGAAGGCCGCCAAGGGCGAGTCGGCGAGCGGGATCGTCAAGGAAGCTTCGGATGTGCCGAATGACCTGGCCTTCCTCGTCTCCATTCGTCGTCGCGTGCTGTTGGGCGGCGATGGCCCGCGTGGCGTGGTGGTGGCCGGCGACACGGCCGTGGCAGCGCTCTATTTCGCCGATGCGCTTGCGACAGTCAAGGTGGCCGAGCCTGCTGCGCCGGCCGGTCTGCTGCGCCTCGGCCCCGAAAAGGACCTCACGAAGGACCGCGCGCGGCGCGGCGAGATGCTCTACAACGACGGTTCCATGTGCTTCCAGCAGTGGCAGAGCTGCGCGAGCTGCCATCCCGACGGCCGTGTGGATGGCCTCAACTGGGATTTGCTGAACGACGGCGTGGGCAACCCCAAGCAGACGAAGAGCGAAATCTACACGCAGTGGACGCCGCCGACGATGGCCACGGGCATCCGCAAGGATATGCACACCTGCAACATGGCTGGGCTGGTGCACATCCAGTTCGTGACGCGTCCCGAGGAGGATGTCTACTGCTTTGACGCCTACGTCAGCCAGATGAAGCCGGTGCCGAGCCCCTATCTCGTCAACGGCGAGCTTTCCGAGAAGGCCAAGCGCGGCAAGGCGCTCTTCGCCAAGGCAAAATGCGACACGTGCCATACGACCGACTCGAAGGGCCCCGGCGGCGAGAACCTGTGGACCGACCTGACGAAGTATGACGTCGGCCTCGGCGCCGCCACGGAAGTCGGCAAGATGTTCGACACGCCCACGCTCGCCGAATGCTGGCGCTCGGCGCCGTACCTCTATGACGGCCGTGCCCTTACGATGAAGGATGTGCTCACCACGTGCAATCCCGACGACAAGCACGGCGAGACGAAGAATCTGTCGGCCGAGGAGATTGAAGATCTGGCCGAATATGTCCTTTCGCTGTAACTCATCCGGAAACCCCATCAGGTAGAACGCCATGAACGGATTCAAGACCTTCTCCCAGCCTCTCCGCCGCGGCCTTTTCATTGCCTCGTCGGCCCTCATGCTGCTTGCGGCTCTCGTCTACTGGCTTACGCTTGCGGACTATGTCTTCCCCGGCGAATCGGCCCATCTCGTGGCTGAATGGACGGGTACGGACGCGCTGAGCTTCCCCGAGCACGCCATCTGGGGGCGGATCGTCTCTCTCGTCTCTGGTATGGCGTTCTCGTCTTCGACGGCCCTGCGCATCAACATGATTTCGCTGGTGTCGGGCGTGCTCTGCACAGGGCTGCTGTGCTGGCTGGTGGCCTGGTTTGTGCATCAGTGCACGCGCCAGGAGGATACGATTCGCCTTTCGGGTGTGGCGGCCGTGGTCGCCGGCGTCACGACCTCCCTGGTGTTCATCTTCTCCACTGGCACGTGGCAGACCGCCACGCATCTTGACTTCCATGTGTTTGACGTGCTGGTTGCGCTGCTGGTGTTTGCGCTGTTCCCGCTGTCCGCGAAACTGCCGAAGGTCACCTGGCTCTTTGCCGCGCTGATTGGCTTGTTGGCCGGCGCGGGGTTGGTCGAGAGCCCCATTTTCGTGGCCCTGGTGCCGCTGTTCCTGCTTGCCCTGGTTGTGACGAGCGTGAAGGGCGGGACCAGCTACTATGTGAACGTGGGTCTCTATCTGGTGTGTCTTGTGGTGGGCTTCCTGCTGGTTGCCAACTGGGCCGCCAGCGACTTCCTGGCCCGCGAAACGACGGCTGCCACGGACTACAAGACCGCGGGTGACGTGCTGTCGGAACTGGGCCGCCGCTACACCCATGAACTGCGTCAGTGGTTCACGCGTCCGGGCTGGCTCTACGTGTTCCTCTTCACGACGTTGCCATTCATGGCCTGCGCCTTTGCCGCCCCGCGTGGCCTCAACAACGAGCGCACCTGGAGTCAGTACCTTTTCCATGCCGCCATGACGATCTGCTGCATCCTCGCCGTGGCTACGCCGCTTTCGCCCGAAAGCGTGATGCGTCCGCTCGGCTTCCTGCCGGCTGCGACCACGACGTTGGCCGCGATTGTTTCGGGCTATCTGCTGGCCTATTGGTACATTCTCTTCCGCACGCCGCTGCCGGCCGTCGAGTTTGACCAGAATCCGATCGAGATGCGTGCCGGGCCCATGATCGCGCCTGTCGCCGGCATCCTCTTCGCGATGATTCTACTGCTGGCGTTCCTGGTGAATTCCTTCAGCTGCGGCAGTGCGCGTGGCGCGTTTGCCGACCGTTGCGCCGAGGCGGTGATGGACCGCATGGGCGACCGCACCTGGCTCGTCACGGATGGCCTGCTTGACGACCATCTGCGCGCGGTGGCGGCCTCCCGCGGCAAGGAACTGAACCTCATCTGCCTGCAGCGCGACATGGACGACGCCTATCTCAAGGAGTTCTCGGCGTTCGTGAAGGCCAAGGGCCTCAAGTCGGATACGGCCGACTTGGCCATGTCCGCCCAGCTCGGCGTACTGCCGTTCATCCAGGACTGGTTCGCGGGCGACAAGAAGATCACCGAGAAGGCCGCCGTCTTCGGCGTGCCGGACTTCTGGTACATGTCCGACCGTGTACCGGTACCCAACTGCTTCTTCTTTGTTGGCGCCAAGAGCAACAAGGAACTGGACGGCAAGAAGGCCAAGGATGAGTTCCTGGCCTTCTGGAAGGGTATGGAGTCGGTGCTGGTGGCCGAGGCTGGCAAGGGGTCGCGCGAAATCTCGAAGGAGACCGATCCCGTCGTCCAGCTGCGTCTGCAGCTGCGCCGCCATGTGGGCTTCATCTGCAACAACCTGGCAGTTGCCCTCCAGGACCAGAACCTTGACGAGGACGCCTGGGAACTCTACGAGCTTGTGCTCAAGACCATTGACTGCGACAACATCTGCGCGCTCTTCAACGAGTTCGAGATGGCCCGCAAAGGCGTCAAGCAGGCGGTGGCCAAGAAGGGCGAGATCGAAAAGAAGCTCAAAGCCATCGTGGACGACCCCAAGCGCCGTTATCTGCTCTGGTCGCTTTCGCGTTACTATGGCTACATCCGCTCGCCCGAGGTCTTTGCGCGCATGGGCTTCATGTGGGCGCGTTCGGCGCAGACCGGCAATGCCATCGCGCAGATCCGCCGCGCCATCGACTTCGTGCCCACGGAACGCCAGGCGGGCCTGCTCAACATGATGGCCGCCGTCTACGCCAGCGGACAGCAGGCCGAGAAGTCGCGTGAGATCTACGAACAGGTGCTGAAGGGCGACGCGAGCAACCATGACGCTCTCATGGGCATGATGCGTCTCTCGCTCAAGGAGGGCGCGATCGACGCGGCCAAGGGCTTCCTGCAGAAGGCCGTCGCGACGTCGGACCAGAAAGGCGGCAACGGCATTGAATGGGCGCTCCTGCACATGATGAACAACGATCTGGGGGCCGCGCGCCTCTCGATGCAGAAGGTCACGGATCTCCAGCCCAAAAGCCTTCAGGCGTGGTGTCTGCTCGCCGGCGTGCTGCTGCAGCAGTATGATCAGGCGAAGGACGCCAAATCGAAGAGCAAGGCCCTTGAAGAGCTTGAAAGCGTGATCCTGCCGCGCATGGAGAAGCTGGCGGATTCGCCGCGCGACTACTTTG
>JAKSOW010000135.1 GCA_024405395.1 Kiritimatiellia bacterium
GAAGAACGGACGGTTGCCCCAGAATCCGGCGCGACTCGGAAAGCACACACCACACCACTCACCTCACACCACACAACAACCACAAAAGGAAACAACCATGAAGCTGAACATCAACTGGAAAGAACTTGGGATTCAGATCCTCAAGGCCATTTGGCCCGTCCTTGCCGGGGCGCTTACGGGTGCAACTGTCGTGACGGCCACGGGCTGCACATCGATGGCCACCCAGCCACGCGGCCAGACCACCGAAATCATCGCCTGCGGCATCCCCGCCATCGCCTGGATATCCCATTCCTCGCAAATGGCAGAAAACTATGGTGGGGACACGAATGCCCCCACCAACGCCGTAAAGCAGGTCGTGCCCGTCACCACGACGTTTTAGGCTATGAACTGTAGGGACTGGCGTCCCTCATTCCACGCGGGAGATTTCCAGCTGATCGAGCCAGACCGCTTCGAGGGCCGGATTGGCGGCATGAGCCTTCTTGTCGAAACGACCTGGCGCCAGCCAGAGGTATTGCCCTGGTCCCGGCGTCCAGGTACCGACATCATACCACTGCCACTGATCGGTGACGACTGCCGCGACAGTCTTGGAAATTCCCGCCAGACTCTTTTTCGTCTGCGCGTCGTAGATGCCGGCCGAGAAAGCCTGCGCCTGGCTCTGCGCCTGGTCTGCGGGGCGCACCACTTTGACGCGCATACGCACCCTGTAGCGCGCGCCCGCATCAAAGGCAGCCTGCGGCAAAGGCAGCTGGTAGGCCCATTCGTAGTGGGTATTGGCGAGCTTCATCGCCTGTCCACCCGACGCCGTGGCATCGGCGGCCACACCGCCCCACGCAGCGCGGTACACCCGCCCCGCCGATTCTTCCAGCACCACCTGATCCGATGGACTGAACCCCTTCCACGACGCCAGGTCTACCGCATCCTTCAATTTGGCGAGAATGAGGTGCTTGGCCTTGCCCCGGCCCTCCGCAAAGTATATATTGGGCTGTTCCGCCACGCGATCAAGCACGCGTTGCGCCAGTTCGGCGCATGTTCGCTGTTCGTCCGTGGTCTGCCACCGGCGGCGAACCATGAAAGGCGGCAAGGTGCCACCACTTTTCTGCAGGCGGGTGAAACGCATGTAGTCGATCACCAAGGCTCCCATCCGCACCGCATAGGCACATTCCGGGTCATCCGCAACCGCAGCCGCGGCCTGCCGCCAGAGTTCGTCCGCATGCAGCAGGAATTCATCGGATATGAGCGGCGAATCCGTCGGGAACCACGGCCCCACCACAACGCGCGGATTATCGCGGACCAAGGCGTGCAGTTCCTCGAAGTACTGCCTCACATAGGGCGCCGCCTTGCCGTAGTAGCCGGTGAAGAAACGGTCCAGCAGCGGCTTCATCGGCTGATCCGGGTTCCACATCCACTTGGCGAGCAGCCAGGTCTTCAGTTCGCCGAAGTCCCCATGAGCCCCCTGGTAGGCCCCCTGCTCGAACATGCTGGTGACGCCATGGGCACGGAAGAGCCTCAGGTTGTCCTGCAGCACGTAGACGTTGGGGAAGGCCGTCAGGTAATTCCCGAAATCGGTGGTGTAGTCCCAGATGTAGAGCTGATCCGTCTGGGCCGCCCAGCCGCGGATGTCCTGGCGAAACGCGATGTTCTCGCGGTAGAGACCGGACGAGATGGGGTGGCCGAAGTCGCACTCGATCGTGCACAGGCACGGCATCACGTTCGGCAGCAGCCGCGTCTTCTTCGGCGGCTTGCGCGTATATTGGTAAGCCAACGTCTCGATTATCTTCCCGGGGAACTCGCGTGCCACGGCGGCCGCCACCGCATTGACGAACCGCACCAGCGATCCGGCGTGCGAACCCTCCTCGGCATCGATCTTCGCGCAGGACGGGCATGTGCAGAACTTCTGGTTGTCGTTCTGGGACACGCCATAGTAGCGCGCATTCGGATCGCGACGAATGGCGGCAAACACATTGGTGATGACAATCTCCAGCACGTCGGGGTTGGTAAGGCACAACTGCATCGTGCGCTGCGGATCCGCGAGATCCACCACCCGTTTGCCGTCACGCATCGCATAGTATTCGGGATGGGACTTGCCGTATTTCTCCGCCGGCACCAGTTGTGCGAACGTGTGGCAATTCCTCAATCCGCCGCCGAAACGGAAGGAATGGCCGCCATGCCTGTCCTGCAGCCGCTGACTGTTGCCCGTCAACCGCAGGCGCGCGGCATGGTCGCCCGCATAGGAATCATACCAGAGCGTTTCGCGCATCGCAAAAGCGGGGACTTCGGTGCGGTCGAGATCGCTGGGGACGGCCAGGCGCTCCGCACGCGGCACCACCGTGCGGAAAGAGGCGAACCACCCAATGCCGCCATAGGTCTCCAGCAGCTCGTAGACGCCATAGAGCGTCCCGCGGACAGCACTGCCCACCACATGCACATCGCCGTTCGCGACATGGAGGCGGAAGCCATCCGTGCCCAACGACTGTGGCGCCTCGCCGCCCAACATGATTCGCCTACCGGGCACACCAGCAGACGCTATCGGCAGGCGCACTCCCGTCAGCTTCTCCGTCCAATCGCGCAATTCCTCGGCGGCATAGCGCTGCGAAGCACTTGCCTGCGGCGGCAGCACGATCGTGTAGGCAGGCGATTGGCCGCGTGCAGCCAGAACCACCTCGCCCACCGGCATCGGCGTCAACAGCCTGACCGGCCCCAGGAGACCAGACTCCCGCAACGCGGCGTTCGGGGTCAGGCAGGGCGGCGGCGAGCCAGAAATATTCCAGATTGTCCATGTCTTGCGGGCGGACGGCGCCTGGTTGAAGTCGTAGGCCAGACGATTGAACCACGTCGAGGTGACTTCCACCGTGATGTCGTTGTCGCCCTGCCGCAGATGGGGCTGGATGTCACAACGATAGGGCCATGCCCAGAGCGCCGCCACCTCGCGTCCGTTCACGCATACCCGCGCGAAATCGCGCACCACGCCCAGATCCAGGCAGAGGGGCGTGGCGGGGACAGACTCCAAACGCAGGGTCGTTGCGTAACGGGCCGTGCCCGAGAAGGCCCGCCCTTCCGCCGAAACGCCCGGCAGATCCTTCCAGGCGACCAGATTGGTGAGCGCGAGCGATTCCGGCGCGCCCCATCCGGAGGGGAATCCAAGTTTCCAGGGTCCAAGTTCACATGCCACCGGCACCAGCTGCCGCCTCACGGCACTCAGCTGACGTTTGGGATTCGCCAAGTCCTTGACGCCATCCGGGCCAAACTCCAGCAACAGCGTCTCATAGGGCGCCAGATCCAGCGCCAGCGTCCGTTCGCCGTGTTGCGTACGGAAACAGGCCGTTCCACGAAATCCCTTTTCGTCCGCCGCCACGAAGAAGCAGTCGTGCACGCCGTCGAGGCGCGAATACCAAAGCAGCTGCGCCTCGCGTCCCGGCTCCGCCGAAACATACGTGAGCTGCGGCTTGAGGCCAACCACGGCTGCGTCCGCCGTGCCGCGCACAATGTGCCCACCCTTCTCGGCCAAAGCGTCCAGTCTGGCCTGGGTCTCAGGAAGCACCATCACCGACGGCGGCACCCAGAGGGTCGAATAGCTCATGCCATCCGGAAGGACAAAGCGGCCGTCCCTGACGTCCAGGCGATTCATCAGCACATCGTGGTTAAGATAATCGTTCTTGTAGCCCTCAGGGAAGTATTCGAGCTCATCGGGCTTGTGGTCAAGCTCGTCGCCCAGATAGCGCAGCACATCCACACGGGGCTTGCCCCGCTCGAGGAAGGCGGTGCAGGCCGCAATCCAATCGGTGAACGGACGCATGAAGCTCCACCAGGTCTCGCCTCGGATGAACGGCGTGCCGATGAAGGAGCCGAAGCTGGTGCCGGGCACGCGTCCGTCCGTCTGCGGATTGTGGGTGCAGGTGTGAAACACCAGATGCGTCACGCCCCGCGCGAAATGGCGTACGGCCTGCTCCTTGAGGTCGCGGAAATTCTCGTCCCAGGTGAGCTTGGTGTTGGTGAAGCTTTCGCAGGCGACACGCGGCTTGCCGTAGAGATGCGCCGCCGAAACGCAGGGGCGCACGGGCTTGTAGCCGGGATGCCCCACGCTGCCCGTCGCGGGCGTGTAGGGCTGCCAGAACTCGCACATGGGCGTGTCGCAGTATTTCCAGAACTCCAGCAGGTCGCCCGGCACCACGTCGCCAAAGGCCGTCTCGTAGGCCACGGAGAGCCCTGCGCCGTGCGCCAATTCCGCCATGCGGCCATAATAGTTCTTCGTGATGAGGCCACTCACCGTGCGCCGCCAATCGAGCAGAAGCCGTTCCGTATGCGCAGGCGACTCGATGACCCAGCCGAAGACGGCCGGCAGGATGGTTCTCACGTCATAGCCGTTCGCCGTGCGGAAATACTCCTCCATCCGCCAGGTCCAAGTCTGGCGTTCGCACTCCCAGCTGTCGACCACCATGCCCTTGAGGAGGCCTCCCGCCAGAGGCCCCTTCGCCAGACGGCCAATATAGGCGGCGAAATTGACCTCGATCCCGCGCGGATCCAGCTTGTCGCACTCCCAGCCCGTGGCCTCGGCAGGCGCCGGCGCATTCTTCTTCTTCATGTTCACATGGCCAATGCGCAGTATCGTCCAGCGGCTGCCCCCCGGCAACACATCGCCTGGCCGAACCACACGCACGCCATTCGCGGGAATGTAGGCCGCAGCCTCCTGCCTGGGCTGAGGACGCTTCAGCTGCCCCCGCAGCACATGGCCGGACAGGCCCTCCCAATTGTCCAACGCCGCATGCGAATAGAAACGGACATGGTTGACGGCCACGTCGCGGGACGACGAAATCGTGAGCCGCCATTTCGTCGCGGTGGCTTCGTCGCAAGCCAGGGAAAGCGGCACCGTGTCCTGCCAGCAGCCCTGGGGATAATCCACATCGCAGACCCGCACCCATCCCTTGTCGGTCTTGGCCTCAAAGGAGACATGCGCATCGGGATTGTAGGTCCAGAAGCGGTTGATGCCCCGCGGAGGCGGCAGCTCCAGCGTACGGATCGTGACGGGCGAGGCGAAGGAGATGAGGCGCGATGGCCCATCCTCCTCGACCCGCGCCACCTTCAACGGCGCATGCGAGACATCCCCTTCCGGCGTGGGGAAGGCCAACAGGCACACATCGTGCCAGTCACTGTCGGGATCGGCGTAGGCTGCGGGAATGGCCATGTTGCCAGGGACAGGCCCCGTGGCGACTTCCCGCCGCGCAAAGACGAGCTTGCGCATGGCATTGGAGGGCGCGATCCAGGGGCCCCCGCTCATCGACCACCCCGGGCAGTTCTGCATCTTGAAGGTCAGCCCCAACCGCGCACACTCAAGCGCGGCATGCCGCACAAGGCCATCCCATTTGGCGCTCAGGCAGGGTATCTGCTCGGGCACCCCATCCCAGGCCTCGGCTTTGCCGAATTGGCCGTGAAAGAACTGGATGCCGCCCATGCCCGCGCTCTTCAGGGCCTCCAGATCTGCCGTAAGCCCGGCTTTGGTGGCATTGCCGCCAATGATGTGATACCAGGTCTCGGGCCGCGAATCGCCCCCCCGTCCCGCCAGGCATGTTCCAACGGCGAACAGAGCCGCCAGTCTGACAAGTGCTTTTGTCTTCATTTTCACCATCCTACCGCGTTCTTTTCAGGCAAACGCTGGCCGTGCCGAACTTCAGGACCATGTCGATGCGCACGGGCATCCGGCGGGCATCCCGCGAAATCCAGAATCGGGCGGACTCCACATCGCGCTTCTTCTCGTCTTTGGCGAGCAGCACCAGCACATGGCACGGCATGCGCGTTCCCTCCGCCGTCTCTCCCATTTGCACACCATGATAGACCAAGCGCCGGTCACGCACGGAAACGCCGGAGGCCACGGCAACGGGGAAATACGCACCGCGCGACAGGCGGTCGAGATCCCGCACGCGCGCAAAGAAGCAGACGTTGACAAGGTCGTAGACGCGCCCCTTGCGCACGGTGCGCCCAGTCTGCACCTTCCCGCCGCGAATGGAACGGCGCGACTCCACCGCACAATTCTCGCCCCGATAGTCGAAGGTAGCCGACTCCGTATAGACCCTATTCCCCTCTTCGGCGCGCTTCACATAGCCCAAGGACTGCAGGCCGGGCGTCACCACGCTCGTGAAGGACGTGCGCAAGTGGTAGAAGCTCTCGATGATGGACGAGGCCTTGACCTCCATCTGCAGGGCGATGGCCGAACGGCCGCGGCAGGTTGTCGCGCTTGTGGAGAGACGCGCTTCGCCCGCGGGTATGGAAAGCGGGCCCTTATGGAAATAGAGCCCGTAGTCAAAGGACTCCCCCGGCGAAAGCAGAGCGCGCTCCGCCGCCGAGCAGAAGCCCGAAAGAAGAAGGACGGCGAGGAATGCCCCCGCCGCCCCCACTGACCGCCAGGAAATCAACCCTGGAACTTTTCGCGGTTGATCCAAAGGCCCAGCGCCGGATTGGGGATGAAGTAGATCTCCTCCCCGTCCACGGTGTTGTAGCCGTACTTCAGCTTGGTGGGATCGTACTTCGCAGCCATCTCGTCGTAGTCCGCCGCCTTGAAGCCGACGCCCTCGACCTCCTCCTTCGTGATCTCCTTCACGCAGTAGGTGATCGAGAAGCGGCCGTCGGAGGAGCCATGGATCAGGTGCGCCGCCGCGCCCATGTTCGCGCGCAGATCGTCCGCATCCGGGCGCTTGAACACCTCCAGCGTGTGGAGACGGCCCCGATAGCCGTACTTGCGGATGAGCTTGTCGACCGTGCCGTCCTCGCCGAAGTGCTTCACGCCCGGCGCCAGGATGATGAGCTCGCCGCCGTCCGCCATCGCCATGCGCGTGCGGTAGACGGCCTTGTTGCCCAGCCAAGTGGAGGTGAACTCCGAGGGGTCGAGATAGACGACGCACTTCTTGATGCCGGTTTCCACGTAGTCGATGTTCTTCTGCTGCGCGAGCTTGACGGCCTCGGTGAGGCAGTTGCGGCCTTCGCCGATGAAGAGGCCGTGCGACGTGATCTTGCCGCCGGGCGCCGTGTTGACGGTGAGCACCCAGAGAATCGGACGCTGCCGCACATAGTGCTCGAAGGCGTAGTCGAAGAGCTGACGCACCGGGGTGTGGTCACGGCCCATGGCCTTCTCCATGCCGCAGACGGCGCCGATCATGTGCGACTTGTTGATCATGTCCGCGCCGCCACAGCCCACGAAGAGGTTCTTCGCGTGGTTGGCCATGCCGATCACCTCATGCGGGACGACCTGGCCGGGGCTGATGATGAGGTCGTACTTATCGTCCATGATCAGCTTGTTCACCTCCACGTCCACGGGATCTTTCCAGAGCCCGCCGGAGATGGCATCGACGGCGTCAGCCGGCACTTCGCCGAGCTTGACGACATCCTCGCGCCAACGGTGCACGAGCATCGTGGAGTAGGGAATGTCGCCGAACATCGTCTTCCACTGCGATTCGGAGACCGGCACATGCGTGCCCAGCGCAGGCAGAATGTCCACCTTCACGCCCTGCGCGGTGAGCGTCTTGTAGTAGAACTGGGTGATGAAACCCGCATTCGAGTGGAAACGCGTGAAATCGGGCGGAATGATCAACACGTTCTTGAGCGTGCGCCCTTCCAGAGACTGCGCGAGCGCGGCACAGATCTCATCGTTGGTCAGACCGGCTTCGGTGTTGGCGATCTTGAAAATGTCCATTTGAACTCCTGAATTGATGGTTTAAACTATGTGGCAACCTCAGCGGTCCGCAAGGGGCGTGTAAGAGCGTGCCTTGAAGATCGGCTTGTAGGCCGGACGGATGATCGGGCTTGTGTTGGTGAGCTCCTCCATGCGGTGCGCGCACCAACCCGGCACACGACCCACGGCGAAGAGCGGCGTGTAGAGGTCTTTCGGGATGTTGAGCATGTCATAGACAAACCCCGAATAGAGGTCGACGTTCGCGCAGACCTCCCGCGCACCGGGATGCACCGTGCGAATCACCTCGGGCCCCAGACGCTCGATGCGGTCGTAGAGCTCGAACTCGTCCATACGCCCGTCTTCCTCGGCCAGGCTGCGCGCCTTTTCCTTGAGGATGACGGCACGCGGATCGGACAGCGTGTAGACGGCGTGGCCAAGACCATAGACAAGGCCCGTGCCGTCGCCCGCCTGCTTCTTGAGGATCTTGGCGAGATAGTCGGCCAAGGCCCCTTCGTCCGTCCAGTCGGCCACGTTCTTCTTGATTTCGTCCATCTGCCGCATCACACGGAGATTGGCGCCGCCATGGCGCGACCCCTTGAGGGCGAGCGTGGCCGAGGCGATGGCCGAATAGGTGTCGGTGAACGACGAGGTCACCACATGCGTGGTGAACGTCGAGTTGTTGCCGCCGCCGTGTTCCGCGTGCAGAATGAGCGCGCGGTCAAGCGTCTCGGCCTCGAGCTGCGTGTACTGGCCGTCCTCGCGAATGAGCATCAGCAGGTTCTCCGCCGTGGACTTCGTGGGATCGGGATAGCGAATCATCAGCGACCGGCCAAGGTGATAGTGCGACTTCGCCTGATAGGCGTACGCGGCAATCGTCGGGAAGCCGGCAATGAGCTCGACGGACTGGCGCAGACACGTCTCGATGTCCAGCAGATCGGGCGTCGTGTCGTAGGTGTAGCCCATCAGCACGGCGCGGGCGATCGAGTTCATGATGTCCTTGCCCGGCGAACGGATGATGGCGTTCTCCTTGAAGCCGTCGGGGAGACGACGGTATTCGGCAAGCAGATTCTGCCATTCCTCAAGCTGTGCCTTCGTGGGCAGCGCCCCGAAGAGAAGCAGATAGGCGGCCTCCTCGAAGCCGAAGCGATGCTCGGCTTCGCAGGATTTCACCAGATCGTAGACATCCACGCCCCGATAGAAGAGCTGGCCGGGGACCGCGAGCTTTTCGCCCTCGCTGACCACGTAGCCGTGGACCGCACCAATCGTGGTGAGGCCCACCAGCACGCCCGTGCCGTCCTCGTTGCGCAGACCACGCTTGACGTTGAAGCGCCGATAGAGCGCAGGGTCGATCGTGTTGGCCTTGCGCGCCTCATCGGCGCGCGTTTTAAGCCAATTGGGATTAATCATCTTATATTAGACCTTATAACCAAACGGCGCACACTGTGTGCCCTTGTCACACGCAGGCACATCCTTGGAAAGCTCGCGCCAGGGCTTGCCCGGCAGGGCCCACTCGTTGTCGCCGCAAACCGGCATCACCACGTCGCCATCCTTCTCGAAGTCGGCCGGCGTCGGCGTGCAGGCGAGGTTGTAGTAGGGGCTCTTCTCATTCGAGATGATCTGGTTCATCGCCACCATCTGGCCCGTGTAGGCCGAGATGCGGAGCATCACGCCGCAGGCCGTCGACATCGCGCAGGCCTCGCCTTCGTTGAGATAGGGGCCCGCGCCGAGGATGGACTTGAGCTCGTCCACATGCTCCTGCACGTAGGGATTCACGTCCGGATAGTCGCCGTCGAGCTCGATCTTCTTGCCGTCAGCCGTCTTGGCGGTCTGGCCGGTGAGGACGGCCTTGTCCGTGCGGAAGAGCTCGCTCACGTTGTTCGCGCAGTTCTCGATCTGGCGACACATGGAGTGGATGTGCACGCCGTCACCGTAGTCGAAATCGCCCGAGAAGTAGTCGAACTGGTTGCCGGAGACGCGGCGCGCACGACCGCCGAACGCCACCACGCTCTTCGGATAGCGGCCGAGGAACCAGTTGGCGACGTCGATGTTGTGGACGTGCTGTTCGCAGATGTGGTCGCCGGAAAGTTCCGTGAAGTTGAGCCAGTTGTTGCAGAGGTAGGCCGCGTTGGTCATGCCCGCCTCGCGTTCGCGCACCCACGGCACCGCGCCGTTCCAGTACACTTCGCCGCCGAGAATCGGGGAGATTTTGCCTTCGTCCAGCGCCTTCTTCTGCAGCAGGTAGCCGCGCTGGTGGCGGCGCTGCGTGCCGCACACGATCGTGAGCTTCTTCTCCGCCGCGAGCTTCGAGGCCGCGATCATCTCGCGCACGCCCGGCGCGTCCACGGCCACGCCCTTTTCCGCGAACACGTGCTTGCCGGCCTGGATGGCGGCCATCGTGTGGCGGGGACGGAAGTTGAGCGGCGTGGTGAGGATCACCAGGTCCACTTCGGGCATCTTCATGATTTCCTTGTAGCCGTTGGCTCCGCCGAAGACCTTGCCCTTGCCGTCGGCCAGCTTCTGGTTCGCCGCCTCGGCCTTTTCAAGGAAGAAGTCCGCGAACGCGACGAGTTTCACCGTGCAGCCGGCAATCTTCGCCGCCTCCTGCAGGTTGCCCGCCGCGCCGCCGAACAGACGGCTGTACTGCTGAAAAATGACGGCT
>JAKSOW010000136.1 GCA_024405395.1 Kiritimatiellia bacterium
TCACCGAGACCTTGTCCTTGGCACCTAGGCCCGTTACAGAATAGTCCACCAGCCGTCCGTTCCTCATCTCCGCCGAAACGGTGTAGCCGCCCCGCACGCGGAAATTCGCAAAGCTGCCGGTGAAGTTCTTCGGCACCGAGGGGAACAGACGTATCTCGCCGCCCCAGCTCTGGCACAGCGCCTCGGAGGCCAGCAACAGGAAGGAGGCACCACCCTCGATCACGGGAGCCACCACGGCTTTGCCCCCGGCCCACTGCGTGAGATCCTCGGGGCCACGCCGGCTGATGGGGTTGAGCCGATTATGGTAGTCGCGCCGCACGACATGCGAAGCCTTTGCCATATTGGCGCGCGCCGTTTCCGTCGTGATGTTGGTCACCAGAATGGGGTTGTGCGAGAAATGGCCGTTGGGCTTGGCATACCCCGTCTGGAAGTCCTTAAGCGCCTGCCAGCCGCGTTCTCCGCCATAGGCGCGCGTGATGGCCATGCCCGTGTAGAGTGCGCTCCAGTCATGCACAGGATGCGGCGTCGGCGTTGTCCACGCCACATCCACACCATATTTCCACGTGTAGTCGAGCGTCTTGCGCGCCGTCGCCACATCGGTCTCGGTCTCCGCGGGGAAGAACGGATAGAACAGATGTCCGCCATACATGTAGTGGTCGTCGGGCACCTCGGGGCCACACCACCAGCCGCCTTCCGAATGGCGCGCCGTCTGCGGATAGTGCGCCAGCACATCTTGCCACAGCGCCTTCTCGCGATCATCGCACCCAAACCGCGTGGCCGCCTCAACCGCCACTTCCAGGCACGGCTTCAGACAGGCGATGAGCGAAGTCTCATCGGTCGTGCCCGTGAAGATCTCCGGCGGCACCGACCAGATGAAATGGTACGTCCCGTGCGCATCCTTCGTCATCGTAGACGTATAGAAGAGAATGAGGCGCTTGAGCAGCGGATAGATGCGGCGCAGCACGGCCTCGTCGTGCGTATACCACCAGGCCTGCGCCAGCACCAGCCCCGAATAGGCGGCGCCACACAGCGTGTACCGGTAGTCGGCAATCGGGTGCTCGAAGCCGAAATGGTTCATGTTGAGCGGCAGATAGGCGCCCTCCGCACCAAAGAGCGCTCGGGTGCGGCGTTCCAGCTCGGGCAATGCCTGCTCATAGGTCCTCACAAAAGGTTCGATGAAATCCGCATGCCCCAGCGGGAAGAACGGCATCATCGGAATCTGCACATTCTGGTCATGTACGTAGCAGTTGTAGGTGACGCCGCCATCCAGTCCATCCAGCGGGCCATAGAACAATCCGCTCAGACCGGGCATGGGGGCGGCGCCATACTGCGACGCCAGGGAGTAGAGCGCATAGTTCCACTGCGTATCCACCTCCTCGTCGGAGGCGAAGCGCGCACGTGCGCCCTTGGACCAGAAGTCACGCCACCACGCCCGATTCGCGTCGCGAATGGCCGCCAAGCCCTCGCGGGAAGCATCGCGCGCGGCCGCAATCGCCGCCGCACAGGGATCGGCCGCGTCGCGCGTGGTGCGCACCGCCAGAAAGAGCGCACGGCGACCCGGCACCTTGACTCGCGCCGTATGTGCCGCCGTATAGGCGCCGCCTGGCGCCGCCAGAGCCACGGCATAGGTCTCGCCGCCCGGGAGCCGCTGCGAAAAGGCCACCACGTCCGCCGTGTTCGTCCACCGAAAATCCAACCCCTCCAGCCGCACATCCTCTGGACGCGACAGTTCAACCCACGAGGGCATGCCCGAGGAGGCATCCGGCGTCAACTCCACGGCCATCACATCGCGAGACCGCTCGATGAAGGAAAGTGCCTCTCGCGTCACCAGGGGATTGGCCAGCGTCGTGCGCAGTTCTCCCGTGCGCGTGTCCAGTTCCTGCCGCACAGCTGGCGTGGCGGGCATCCCCCAGCCCACGCCCGGCCAGAACCGTACCCGCAGGATGGCCGCCGAGAGCGTGAGCGTCAACTTGTCGCCGATGTTCTTCGGCAGCTGCGTGCGTGCCCGCTCGATCGGCCCCAGGAAAGCCACGGAATGACCTTCGTTCGTCTTCACGCACGCCATCACTTCGGCATGCGGCACTTCGGCGCACATGGCCACCCGCGAATCCAGGACGTCGTTGCGGTTGATGGTCCATTCCAAACCGGCCGGCGCATAGGCGACGGCAGCCGTCGCTCCATTGCCGATCAACAGACCGTCCTGCCAGATCGTCCCCGCCTTCTCCCGCACGAAAACCGTCGAGGCCTGAAGGGAGATAGCGCAGCCCATCCAGACCACAGCCCACGCAAGTTTCTTCTGCATAAGTACCTCTCGGTTCACATGAACAACACGCTGGCGCAATCCGCCGCCGTCCACAAGGACGAGGACAGGCCTCAGGCGAGGGCCCGCACGAAGAGATCCAGCCCGTCGAGATTGACCTGCAGATTCTGCTCTGTGTTGAGCGAAGCCCACGGCGCCATGAGGAAGCCCTTCAGGCGTTCCGGCCGAATCCTCTCGCGACAGAACTTGACAAGCGGAATGATCGACTCGTTCGTCGGCAGCTTCTTGGCGCGATGCGCCCCCGAGAGCCAGTTCGATCCACACGGAACCTGATCGAAACCGGCCTTCTCGAGGTCAAGAAACAGCTGGAGAATGTTCCAGTAGCGGTTCTTCTCCTTGGCGAGCGACATGCCGCCCAGCGCCTCGTCGTAGTACCAGTTCGACTGGAGCACGCCTTTCGGGCAGCGCGTCACATAGTCAGGATGATGCCAGCCATAGTCGCTCCACACCCACGGACGCACCCCCACCTTCTCGCAGCACGCAACCGTGTAGAGGAAGTCATGCCACCAGAGCTCAGGTCCGCGCACGACCGCGTAGTCGTATCTAGACTGGTGATTCGCCGTCTCCTCATCCCATCCCAGATGGAAGAAGCGCGGGCGGCCGAAGATCTCGGCGACGTCGGCGATGACATCCTTCACGACCTGGTAGTAGGGTTCGGTCGAGACCATGTGGGAATATTCGCCCAGCCACTCGTCATGGGTGGCGGAGAAGTTGAGTTTGGGCACGACCTCAAGTCCCATGCCGCGCAGGCGGGAGATTTCGGCCTTGAGCTTGTCCGGAGACCAGCTGCCCTTGATGGCGAGCTCCGGGTGGCTCGGGAACACGACGCCCTCGCCGACGTCCACGAGCAGAAGATTCATCCCCTTTGCCACGGCGGCGTCCGTTGCCTTGCGCCAGAGGTCTTCCCGCAAACGGAGCTCCGTGTCGACAGGTTGCCACATGTTGTGCCCGAGGTGAAGAAGCACGCCCTTGATTTGATTTGTCATGGTTGGGAGGTTTTAGGAGGCCCGGCAACCGGACGACGGCCATGCCACCCGGCATGAGGACACCATCGCCAGCACCAGGTACTGGGAATCTGAACTGTGAAAGCGCATCACATCCATTTGCTGGTCCAGCCGCCGCGCGAGAAGAAGCCGAACCTGGCTTTGAGTCTATTGGCCTCGTCCGCCGCGGAAAGGCACGTGATGGAATAGGTTTCGCCACCTTCGGGCACGTCCAATACCAGATGGCAGGGCTGCTGACGGACCACCATCGGAACCTCGGCCAGATAGCCACGCCCCTCTGGCAGCAGCGGACGCTGCAGCGGCATGTATTCCGGCAGAATCGTCCGCGCGCCGCGATAGAGGCTTCGATCCGCCAGGCGCGAACAGGTGTCGTCCGTCATGTGCAGCTGATCCAGCACGCAGGCCGTCCACACGCGCGCCTGCAGGGCCTTCACAAGTCCGGAATACATGGCGTGATGCCCGTGGTGATTGACCTTGGCGACGTCCACCGGCCCCAGCGCCTCGGCGATGATGTCCTCCGTGCAGATGCGCGATCCGTCCGTCGCCTTCAGCACATCCGAGAAGTCACCCGCCGAATAGAGTCGAAACTTGCCGTAGGAGACGATGAACCCGCAGCTGAGGCCATTCTCGTTCAGATTCTTTGCGCCCGCCTTCACGCGGTCGGCGTAGATGTCGGCGATCGAGCCGTCCTTGCGCACATATCGTCCGTTGACGCAGAGATTGAAAACCGAAAAGTCCTTGGCCGTGCCGTGCAGAGCCCTGAACTGGTCGTGCGCGCCGAGCTGAAAGCGTTCGATGGCCGTTCCCTGCGTGGCCTTCAGGTGCGCATAGAGCGCGCGCATGTTGCGGGGCGTGCCGTCACGCGACGAGGCGAGCACGTCCAGCGGATCGTCGAAGGTGGGCGAGGCGCGGTCGACCAGCTTCCCGAAGGTGAGGAATCGGGCGGCATCGGCGAGCCCGCACAAATGGAAGTTCCCCGTCTCGGACGCGATCACGCCGCCATGGTAGCGTTCGCCGCCGCCATGATCCTCGTGGTAATGCGACAGATGGAAGTAGTCGACCTGGCTGCCCCTGGGATTGACACGCGCGACATAGCGTGCCGCCCATTCGCCAGAACGGCGCGAGCAGTCGGGCAGCAGCGGCACCTCCTGAGGCGTACCCTGAAAGCGCATCGAATCGCCGCAGTCAACCATCATGGTCGTACCGTCCGGGAAGATGTGCAGCATGGCCTCGCCACGACCCGTGTAGATGAAATGCACCTGATAGTGCCCTGGCCGCCAGGCGGCATCCGCCCGCCACGAGCCGTCCGCCTGTCGCGAGCAGGAAGCAGCCCCGCCGTGGCCGACGATTGTCACTTCGCCCTGGGCCGAAACCGTCACCACCGAATAGGCGTTATCCTGTCCCATCACATTCGCAGCCAACGTGTAGTAGCCAATGCCGTTCACCTCACGGAAGGCGCTTTCGTGGTAATGGCCCTGCAGCACGCATTTGACCTTGCCCGAAGCCTCAAGGATGGCTCGTACCTCCGCGGCGTTGCGGACACAGGTCTCGTCTTCGGCGTCCAGCTGCTGATGGAGAATCGGCACACATGGTCCTGGCGCCGAGGCGAGAGCCGCCCGCAGGAACGCAACCTGCTCGGGCGGCAGAAACGCCTCTTTCCAGCTGAAATTTCCGCGGCAATAGGGCGTGCCGTCGGCCCGATAACAGGCGTCAAGCACAATGAAGCGGATGCCGCGCACATCAAAGGAATAGTACGCCTGCGCCCTTTCCTGCCCCGCGTTCGCGATGTGTCCGAGGAATTCCTCCTTGGAGATGTTGTCGTGGTCGTGATTGCCCAGCACATGGTGCCGCGGGCCCCGGAACTGGGCAAAGGCCCCCTCCATCGCATCGAGATACGCGAGCGATTCAGCCGGCGTGCCGCCCAAATCCTTGAAGTCGCCGCCCTCCACCACGAAATCGACCCCGGCGGCATTCATGGCCGCAACAAAGGCCTGCATCTTGGCGAGGCCGCCGGCGTAGTTGCGCCGATCTCCGGCAGCCGGCAGCCGATGGGCGGCATAATGGCAGTCCGTGATGAATCCCAGGCGCACAGGCTGCGCCTCGCCCCCAAAAACGCCTTTGCTCGGCGCGCACGCCGCCAAGGCCCCCAACTTCACGAAATCACGACGCTTCATTTCCGGCGACTCCAGTAATTGGCCAATACCGAACCCGAGACATCCATCCAGATGCCGAAGATGTTCGGCACCAGGGCGGCTACAGGCGAAATGAACTTGGCGGCCAGTTGCGTGGCCATGGCCCCATTCTGCATGCCCACCTCAATGGCGATGGTGCGGCAGTCGGCCTCGGAAATGCGGTTCGGGAGAAAATGGCGCACGAGTCGCGTGGCCCAATAGCCCGCCAGCAGCCCCAGCACATTGTGGACGGAGGCCGCCAGCAGCAACACAAGCCCAGCCTCCTTGACCTTGGCGTGCGCCGGACCCAGGATGACGGCGAGGATGATGCAGATGCCCGCCATGGAGAGCGTGGAGAGCAGGCGGTCCACCAGAACGCGGTTACGCGCAAACGGCTTCTCCAGCAGCCTGTGCGCCACCAGGCCCGCCACAATCGGAAGAATCGTGATCTTCACGATCTCCAGCGCCATCGCCAGGGCATCGATCTCCACCAGCGTGCCGCCATGGCATTTCACCAGCAGCGGCGTGAGAAAAGGCGACAGGAAGGTGGAGACGCACGTCATGGTGACGGAAAGCGCCACATTGGCCTTGGCGATGTAGGACATCACGTTGGAGGCCGTGCCGCCCGCCACTGAGCCTATCATCACGCACCCCACCGCCAATTCGGGCTCCAGACGCAGCATTCGGGCCAGGGCCAGGCCGAGGACCGGCATCAGCAGATACTGCAGGCCCACGCCCACCGCCACCGGCAGCGGCATCTTCGCCACGCGCAGAAAGTCGGCGACCGACAGCGTCGTGCCCATCCCGAACATGATGAGCATCAGCAAAGGCCCGATAAGCCCCGTCAGCCTGAAGTCACCCCAGGCCGTAAAGAAGTCCGGCCACACGAACGCCGCCGAAACGCAGACCACGAGCGAGAGCGTGAAGGCGTTCCTGCGCACCAGAGGCAGAATAGCCGTCCTGAACCAACCCGCCATGGCCTCTCGCGCTGCGGAATCGACTACGCGTCCCGCTGATCGGCAGCCACGGCGTCAAACTCCGCCACCATCTCCGCGGAGGGCTGCTTGGTGACGAGCGACACGGCAATCGTCACGATCAGGGAGAAGAGGAAGCCCGGCGCCAGCTCGTAGAGACCGAAGATCGGGCAGGATGCCGCATAGTCCGCCAGCACGAACTTCCACACGAAGCAGGTGACGGCGCCCACGACCATGCCGCTCACCGCGCCCGCCAGATTCGTGCGGCGCCAGAAGAGCGCCAGCAGGATGAGCGGACCGAAGGCCGCGCCAAAGCCGGCCCAGGCGAAGGACACCATCTTCATTACCACCTTGAAGAACTCCGACTCCGTGTTCATGGCCATGGTCGCCGCCGAAAGCGCGACCACCGCCACCGCCACGCGCGAAACCCGCACCAGTTCCTGGTTGCCGGCGTTCTTCTTCACTCGCTTGTAGAGGTCGTTGGTGAAGGATGAGGCGGAGACAAGCAGCTGCGAGTCGGCCGTGGACATGATCGCCGCCATGATCGCCGACAGGAGAATGCCCGCGAAGATGCGCGTGCAGACGCCGCTGCTGAAGATGCCGTTGATCATGACCATGAAGCACTTCTCAGGGTCGTTGCCCACCTGTTCAAGGGTGAGACCATGCTGCTTGAGGTAGAGGTGGAAGACGAGGCCAATCACCGTCGCCGCCGCCAGCGAGATCGTCACCCAGGTCATCGCGATGCGGCGCGAGCCCTTCACGGCGGCCGGGCTGTCGATCGACATGAAGCGCACAAGGATATGCGGCATGCCGAAATAGCCCAGGCCCCAGGCCATGCACGAGGCGAGGCCGATGAAGCCCGTGGCCTTCATCGTGGAGGCATTCGTGAAGATCGACTGCAGGTAGGGATTGATCTGGTTGAGCTGGTCCACCGTGGCGGCAAAGCCGCCGGCGTCCGTGACCACAATCGCCGGCACCAGCACAATCGCCACGAACATCAGCGAACCCTGGATGAAGTCCGTCCAGCAGACGGCCATGTAGCCGCCCAGCAGCGTGTAGCTCACCACCACCACCGCGCCGATCCAAAGCGCCGTCGTGTAGGCGATCGGGAACATGGTGGAGAAGAGCTTGGCGGCCGAGACGAAGCCGGCGGCCGTGTAGAAGGTGAAGAACACGAGGATGATCAACGCCGCAACCACCCGTGAAATGCCCGACTGGTCGCGGAAACGGTTGCTGATGAAGTCGGGGATCGTGATCGAATCGCCGCAGGCCTGGGAATAGTGCCGCAGCCGACGCGCCACGATCTTCCAGTTGAGATAGGTGCCCACCAGCAGGCCAAACCCGATCCAGGCCTCGGAAAAGCCACCCACATAGAGGGCGCCTGGCAAACCCATCAAAAGCCAGCCGGACATGTCGGAGGCCTGTGCCGAGAGGGCCACGACCCATTTGTTCATCCGCCGTCCGCCCAGGTAGTAGTCGCCCAGAGACTCCTGCCGCTTCGAGAAGAAGAAGCCGATGCCGAGCATCAGCGCCAGATATCCAACAAACGACCCCAGCACGCACCAGTTGATTCCAGTGGCGGCAGCGGCGGCAATAATGGGCATAATCACGTTCCTTTACTCCTTTGAAGGAATTATATTAGCAAACCCCCTTCAATAGGGCAACAGTTTTTGATAGAATAATGAGATCAAAAGGACTATTTATGGACAAAACTTACAATTGGCGTTTTTTCCGCTCTGCACGTCTTGTGCAGGTGAAGATCGAGAACGGCGAGGATCTCGCCCATCTGGCGGAGCTTGACCCCAAGCTCTGGACGGCGTTGGCGGCTCCCACCACGGGTGTCCGTTTCGATGCGCGTACGCTCGCCCTCATGGACACCGACGGCGACGGACGCGTGCGCCTGCCCGAAGTGCTGGCCGCCCTGGACTACCTCAAGGGCAAGGGCGTGGACTGGAATGCCCTCTTCACGCAGGATCCGGTCGACAAGGCCGCGCTCGACAAGGTCATGGCCGCGCAGGCCGACCTCGCCGCCGCCGCGCCTTCCGAATCTGACAAGAAGGCCCTCAAGGCCTGGGAAGACGCCCCCAAGGCAGATGCCGCCATCCTGCCCTTCGGCGAAGGCACAGCCGCCGCCGAAGCCGCTCTGGCGGCCATTGAGGCCACGGCAGACGCCTATTTCACGGTGCCGGACGACCTGCCGCTCGTCACCGAGGAGGCCGACAAGCCCCTGCCCCTCACCAAGAACCTGAATCCGAAATGGCTGGCGGCGTTTGCGGCCTTCGCCAAGGATGTCGCCGCATCGGCGCTCGGACGTGACGCCGTGGAGGAGATCACGCGCCTCGACTGGGCCACCATCAAGGCCAAGTTCGCCCCCTACCGCGCCTGGCTCGCCGCCAAGCCGGTGATGGCGGCCGACGCCAAGGCCAAGCTCGAGGACGAAGAGCGCCTCCTGCGCTACAAGCTCAACCTCGTGCCGTTCCTCCGCAACTTCGTCAACCAGGCCGACCTCTACGATCCCTCCACCCAGGCGATCTACCAGACCGGCACCCTCTTCATCGCCGGCCGCGCCTGCTCGCTCTGCTTCCATGTGGACGATGAAGGCGCCCACTCGGCCCTGGCGGGGCGTTCCGAATGCTGCCTCGTCTACGCGAAGCTGACGCGCAAGGGCACGGGCGAAACGCGCCTCATCTGCGCCGCGCTCACCGCCGGCTGCACGGCGCCCCTCTATGTGGGCCGCAACGGCGTGTTCTACGATCGTGACGGCCGCGACTGGGATGCCACCATCACCAAGGTGGTGGAAAACCAGGTTTCCCTCCGCGAAGCCTTCTGGGCGCCCTGGAAGAAGCTGGGCGAGACCATCGCCGCGCAGGTGAAGAAGTTCGTGGGCGATCGCCAGGCGGCTGCCACCGCCGGCGTCACCAAGGCCGCCGACGGCACAGCCGCCAAGGACCAGGGCGGCAACTCGGCCGCGCTGGCCAGCTCCGTGGCCGCGCTCGGCGTGGGCGTTGGCATGATGGGCGCCGCCTTCGCGGGCCTCATCGGCCTCGTCGCGGGCCTGCCGTGGTGGAAGACGGCCCTCGCCGTGATTGCCGTGATCCTCGCGGTGTCGCTGCCCAGCGTGATCCTCACGTGGTTCAAGCTGCGTCGCCGCGACCTCGGCGCCATCCTCAACGCCGGCGGCTGGGCGGCCAACCGTCCGCTCCGCTTCTCGCAGGGCCTTGCCGCCGAATTTACGCGACTCGCAACGCTGCCGCCCGGCGCCTATGCGGCCCGCGATCCGTACGCCCGCACGCCGTGGGGCAAGATCCTCGTGGCCGTGCTGGTGGTGGCCCTCGCCGCCACGGGTCTCGCCTGGCACTGCGGATGGGGTCCCTTCGCAAAAAAAGCGCCTGCGCCGGCAGCTCAAGTGCAGCCGGCGCCTGCTGCTCCCGCACAGCCGGAGGCGGCGAAATGAAGAAGCCCGTCAACGCAGACTGCGAAGACCTGAACCGCCGCTACGGCGCGCCCGGCCGCATCGTGTTCCGTCCCTCGCCCGACACGGGCGTGCCGGTCGTGGTGCTGGCGAACAAGTACGGCACGGCGGAGATTGACCTCCTCGGCGCCCACGTGTTCTCTTATCGTCCAACCGGCCAGCAGCAGGTGCTGTTCATGCCGAAGACGCTGGACCGCTCGCAGGGCA
>JAKSOW010000137.1 GCA_024405395.1 Kiritimatiellia bacterium
ACCGACAGCGTTCGGGTCGTATCCGACGCATTGCAGGCCAGAACGTAGAGGCTGCCGTCCTTTCGCCACAGACGAACCGGGGTTTCCGTCGCCACAGTCGGCGGAGGCGGCGTGGGCTCAACCGAAAGAAGCACGGGCGCCAAACGCTTCACGTCGGCATAGGCGGCGCAGATCGACTGCCAATGCTTCTGGAAATCCGCAAATTTGCCGCGTCCCTTGGCCTCTTCCTGACGAATCGCCGCGAATGTATAGCCGAAGAGGCCATTGGCGCCGGAGGCGATATGGCACCAGTTGATGAAGGCCATCTCCTCCGTCGTCGGCATGCGATTGGCCACACCCTGAGTCTCGGCACGTCCATACCAGGCCCAATTGAAGTTCTGCGGCACGTTCCAGAAGGCCCGCCCCCCGCGCGTCGATCGTCGGACCCCCGCGCAGAAGTCCGTGATACGCGCCATGGGCCGCCCACAGATCGGATACGGATCCACGCCATACACATCGCAGATGGAGACCCATTCGCGGATGCGTTCGAGTTTGTCCATCACCGCCCAGCACGGATGGTCATCGTCACATTGGCGATAGAGGGCGTAAAGGCGGCGGCGCGCCTCCAGCTCCGTCAGCGGAGCCTCGTCGCACACGTACCAGCCCAGCAGATTGGGCGCATCCTTGAGCTTGGCGATCTCGGAGCGGAAAAAGGCGTCCGATTCCGCCACCGTGTGGATTCCCCGCTCGACGGCCTGTTTGCGCCCCACCAGTTCGTTCTTGAGCGTCGGCACGTACCAGATGCCATGTTTGGCCAAACGCGCCAGATCATCCCGATCGGAGAGGCCATAGACAACGATGCTGTTGAAGGGCCCCGTCGCATAGGCCGCCGCATCCGCCTCGCTCAGCTTATGCGAATACATGCCGATGGGGAAGAACGGTTCACCATTGACCAGACAACGTCCATACGCGTCTATCCCTACGCGGCGTTTGGGCAGAGCCGACACACGGCGGAAAGTGAAGTCACTTTCGCCAAGCACCTTGCCGGACTGTTCCGCCACCACAAACCGAATCTGCTGCGCCCCCTCCGCCAACAGAGCGGTCTCGGTCTGCGCCGTGGCATAGACTTCATCAGCCTCCACCGACAGCGCAGCCGGCAGACGGCGTTCAGCGCCATCGGCGCCACGGCAGACGAATGCCGCCCGAATCGTGTCCACCGTCTGCTTGGCGGGCAAACGGATGAAGCCCGTAAACGTCACAGGTCCGGCGACCATCTCGTCGCGGTAACCCGAGGAAAAGGCAAAGGCCGCCACCTCAAGCTCCTTCGGCTCAACGAGGATGTCGTCGAAGGCCACCTCGCCGGAACTTCCCGGCAGCACCGACAGCAGCAGCCGCATCTTCGCCGCAGACGGCGGCGCGTCGACCAGCCCGTCCACACGCATCCAGTCGGTGCTGGACTTGATGCCGCGCGGGTAGTGCTCGCTCAGCACCTTTCCGTTCGCGTCCAGCACACTCGCGTCGATCTTCGCGCCTTTGTGGCCCACAAAACCCGTCGCCCGCATCAGGGCCGAGAAATGATAGGCCTTGCCAGGCGCAATCGGGAAAGTCTGAGTGGCCGCCACACGTCGGGTGCTGGGCGAGGAAGACTTCCACACCAGCCCCGCCGAGCCATTGTGGCCAGCACCGCGTACTACCTGCATCTCAGGCGGGAGGCGCCAAGCCATCACCTTGCCGTCGGTCTGGTCCTCAAACCCGGCATTGGCGACGGCAATCGTCGTCACAGACGCCGGCGGCACGTCCGCCGTCTTCAGGCTTTCCAGAAGCGACAGCGTGCCTTCTGTGACGTCTGCGGCCACTTGCCCCGTAAAATCGGACGTCTTTGCCTCGTAGCCACCATCGACAAAGGCGTCCTGTGTGGGGAAATAGCCGAGGCCCGCATTCGTGATGCTGGAAATGATCGTCATCTTAAATGGCGCACGCTGCTTGATGTCGCGTCCGATCTGCACGAAAGGTTGTCCTGGGATTCCCGCCAAAGCCAAGGAGTCGCCAATGACCAAGGCCGTCAACGGCAATGTCAACTGGTCGGGTGCCTGTTCCAGGCGCACTTTACGTCGGGCGTCCGCGATGAGCAGGGTCTTGTCCATGCCGCTGCTCGGAATCTCCACATCGCGGTTGGCGCAATGAAGATCCCAATATCTGTGCGCCAGCGGCAGATCTTCGGGCCGACCCTTGTTCGCCGGCGTGAGGACGTTCTTAATGCCGAAGGAAAGGCGGCCGGCCGGCACGGGGGCACAGCGTCCCCAGACGAGCAGAGCCGCCCCCGCCACCATCTGGCCCAGATGCTGCGCATTCTCATACCCCTTCCGCAGTGTCTCGCCCGGTCTGGGATCCACGATCACATGGTTCAGGTCGCCCATCGCACCATTGATGAGCAGGCACTCCGTGGCGCCGTCAAGCGCCTTGACAAGCGTACGCCGCGCCACACCCGGCCAATCCGCCGAGACCTTCGTGCCGCCCACGACATCAGGATGGTTCTGGAAATTGAGCAACGTGATCTCCTTGCGTCCGGCACGCACGAAACGCACCACCTGCACCGTATCGTCCGGCTCGCCCAGCGGCGCCGCGATGTTTGGGTTGCCCACGCCGGGATTCGTGCGCGTCGATCCGTCCTTCATCCGGAAACGGCGGACAAACGCGTGCCGCGGGCACTGAGCGCGCCCAATCCGAATGGTCGCCGCAGCCAAATCCGCCTTGGCGCGCACGGCGGCTCGCGTCAGACGCTCCACCACCAGCGCCGCATAGGCCCGCATGCGCGCCTTGTCCGTGGGCGTCTCAGGGTGCATCTCAAGGCAGGACGGCTTGTCGGGGAAGACGTCTCCACCCGTATGGATGTGCGAAGAGTGGAAAAACATGCCCTCCGCCGGCACGCCCGTCTGTGCAGTGATGTGCACACGCGCCTCCGCCATCACGGCCTCGCTCAGGCGCACATTGTCGGCCACCAGCACAAACGCCGTGCGTTCGCCGTCCGAAAGCGCCAGACAGGAGGCCTCCAGGGGGTCGAGCGCCCCGGACATCTCACGCCGCTGGAAATAGCCCGGCATCAGTATGCCGGGCTCCGGCATGATGTCCTCGCAGGCAAAGCCAGCCGAGAACGGCACATCGTTTTGCGCGGAGCCAACCGTCCCGGCGGGAGCGAATTCCGACAGGAGAAGACAGAGGGAAAAGACCGAGAGCAGCTTGTTCATGTGGGAAGACTCCTCAGGCCGGAGGCCTGCTTTGTGTGCGATGGCGTCAGGACGCGATCACGGGCACGGGGAAGATCACGCCCGAGAGCAGCAGCCAGACGACCGCAAACGTGAGCACCAGATTGAAGACCTGTCCCACGATGTAAAGCTGGAATGGTTTGCCGCCCTGAACCTGCCCACAGAGCTCCTTGAAATTCGTCTCAAGGCCAATCGAGGTGAACGCCAGCGCGAAGGCCCAGTTCTGGAATTCCTTCAGATGCTTGATGACGCCATTCGTGGCCTCTACGCCGAACGTGGGCTGCATGACGAATGAGAAGATCATCGAAGCCGCGATAAAGCCGAGGATGAACTTGGGAAAACGCTGCCAGATTTCACCCACGCCCACCTTCTGCCCCGCTGCGGCCGGCGCCTTGTCGACCTTCGTCGTGAAGAAGATCGCAATGCCGAGGGCCACAAAGCCGATGAGGATGTTCTGGATCATCTTCACGAGCGCGGCCACCTGACCGCCCACATCGCCCAAGGCCTGACCCGCAAGCACCACTGCGCCAGTGGAGTCCACCGTGCCGCCGATCCAGGCGCCGCCGATCATCGGATCGATGTGGATGGCCTTGATGAAGAACGGCATGCCCACCATCATCAGTACGGTGAAGATGAGCGACGTACCCACGGCAAACGCGAGATCCGTCTTCTTCGCCTTGGCGGCGGCTGCCGCGGCAATGGCAGCGGAGGTACCGCACACGGAGGTCGCGGCGGCAATCGTGATCACGAGCGGATTGTTCCTGATCTTCAGGAACTTCGTGCCGTACCACCACATGAAGATGATCACGATCGGCGTGACGCCCCACGCGATGCCAAGACCGTAGAGTCCGAACTTCTGAATGTTGGAGAACAGCACCTGCGCCCCGAGGATCACCAGTCCCGTCTTGATGTAGAACTCGGTGCGCAGCGCCGGCTTGAGCCATTCGGGCGTCTTGACCGTGTTGCTGATCACAAGGCCCAGCAGCAGCGCCCAGAAAGCATACTCGAGATAGTGGTGGAACGTCGCCTCAGCCGAGAGGATGCGCACCACGGAGACGAGCGCGAACATGCCCACGAACGCCAGAAGGAACTTGCACGCCTTCTTGCCCTCACACTTGTTGCCCAACGTAAAGAGCGCGGCGAAGGCCGCAAAGGTGATACCCAGTTTCGCCCACAGCGCCCCGTTGAAGATGCCGAGGAACCCCTTGGCCTTGGCGGGGTCGGAAAATTCGGAGGCGCAGAAGCCCCACTGGGAGAACTTGGCGCCCGAGAAGTCATAGCCGCCCGTCAGACAGCCGATCGCCGCGGCGGCAATGAGTATGAAGGCGATCCAGATGGACAGCCAGTCCTCCTTCTTCCAGAGATCGCTGATTTTGAACTTGTCGGCGACAACGACGTCATTTGCTGCTGTATTGGCCATGGCTATTACTTGTTGAGAGTGGAAAGGATCTTCTGCTCGAGGAATGCGGGGAATTCGGTGATCGGCACGGGCGCGACCGAGGCGTCGGCAGCACCAAGCGCCGCCGGATTCAGGGAACCCGGGGTGAAGCTCGTCTCGGCGTCGGCACCATTCAGCTTGCGCCCAGCGAAGCCGAACTTCGCCAGCGGCTGGTTCGTGCAGGAATTCGGGCAGCCGCTGATGCGCACGTCATTGAGGAGCGCCTGCGCGACCGCGATCTTCGCCGGCGTGTCAAGCGGACGGTACTTGGCGTCAAAATGCTCGGCCACCACGCGGCCCACGGTCGGCGCATCCGTGACGCCGCTCTTGCAGACGGTGCAGCCGATGCATGTGCGGATGTTGCCGACAAAGCTCTTGGCCACATAGTCGCGGCCAAGGGCCGTCAAGGCGCCATACACGCCCGCCAGCTGATTGGCGGGCACGACCACGCCCAGGTCGAGCGTCGACAGAATCTCGAAGCGCGTCGCGCCAAACGGCTCCATCGCCGCGGCAAACGACTCCAGCTCATCCGCGGTGAAATTGCCGAACGGCACGAAGACGCGCACCGCCGCGAGACCATTCGCGAGCGGGGTCACGGCCAGGGCCTTCCAGACGTCAAAGCCCACGGACGGCACGGCGTCCACGGGGAACGAGGTTGTCGGCACCGGCGCGATCGCCGCCGCCTCCGCCTTGGGCGCATCGGCGGGGACTTGGGCGAGATAGTCATGGAACATCTTCACGAGGCCCTCGTCGCCGAAGTCCTCGCGCAGGAAACGAATGCGCGCATGAGCACGGTTTGTGCGGCAGCCCTTGTCGTTGAAGAGCGCCGTGAGCGCCATCGCGACGCGTATGCAGTCGGCTACCGGCAACGCATCAAAGATCTTGATGCCGAGCCGCGGCTTGAAGCCGATGCCGCCGCCAAGATAGGTCTCGAAGACGCGCTGGCCATCAACGACTTTCGCGAGAAAGCCGAGGTCGTTCGACTGGGCGATCACCGCATCGGCCGGACGGTCGGCAAAACCGATCTTCAGCTTGCGGGGCAGGCCATAGGCAAGGTCAAAGGCGTAAAACGCGTCCGACAGCGCCTTCGCATACGGCACCACGTCAAAAACGGAATCGGCATGCAGGCCCGAATAGGCGCTCACGAGCGTATTGCGGAACGTGTCGCCGCCGCCGCCACGGAAACGGAAGCCCCTGGACTCGCATTCCTCCAGAGCTGCGGTGACCGCCGCCGCGGGAATGCCGTGCAGCTGGATGTCCTGACGCGTCGTGAGATGCGCGTAGTCGCCGCCATGCGTGCGCAGAATGGCGGCGGCCGTCCGCAGATCGTCCGTCGTGATGTGTCCGCCCACGCGGCGCACACGCATCATGGTCTTGTCGTCACGCTGCTGGTAGATGCCAAATCCGGCCGAAGCCCCCTTCAGCGCCTTTGCGTCGATTTTGCCGGCGACATAGTCCGTCCACGCCACCACTAGCTTTTCCTGAAATTCCCTCATTATGAACATCCTTTCTCGCTAGAACTTGAAATCGAATTGCCACCGCACGAAGTAGCTTGGCCGACTGCTCTCGTAGTAGTCGCCGGGCTGGAACATCTCGAACACCAGATGGGCGAAGATCTCGAAGCGATCCAGGCCCTGCGCACCCTTGGGTGCCAGCATGATCGGGAAATCGTAGCGCGCCGCCGTGAGAAACCCCTTGTACATCGATCCGGACCCGTCCGGCGTGCCCGCATTGTCCTGCGCGGCCGCGAACATCGGGCCCGTGTAGAAATACATTCCATGGTGCGCGCCGAAGTCCATCGTGAGCTTCACCTTGCCGTAGGCCACATTGGACCACCAGCAGTTGCCGTAGAGCGTGCCGTAGACGAGCATCTCACTGTCGAGCGTATAGCGTGCCCACATGGGGTCCCACGCCGTGTCGTTGTCGTTCTCGCCCGTGTTGTGGCGGTCGCCCGAATAATACGTGAAGGCCGTCGAGACGACGGGCTTGTATTCCTTCAGGAAGGTCGAATGCCACTTGAGCTCGGTGTGCGACATCCAACCGCCCGCCTGGCGGTTGCCGTCCAGGAATCGACCGAACTGCTTGCCGTTCTCGAGTTCCAGGCTCCAGTCGCCCACACGCGGCTCCGCCCAGAAGCCGACAAGCGTGACTTCCTTGGCGGGCACCTTGCGTCCGATGCTCTCGGTGACATGGTCCTCGTTGCGCTTGAACATCGTGTAAAGCTTGAACGGCAGGCCGCCGTCAAACGCCCGTTGCGTATAGAGCAAGCCGCCGCCCCATTCGTCCAGGTCCGGCGAATCCGACATGTTGATGCAGTTGAGCGAACGGTCGCGACTGCCCGAGGTGCCCCAGGCGATGTCGTTGCGGCCACTGTCGTAGAGCGCAAAGACATCCAATTCGCGCGTATCGTCGAAATGGAGCGTACTGCGCACCATGTCGGAGTAGAAGCTGCGCGAACCGTCCAGAGGCGTACCTTCGGCGATGATGCGGTCTAGCCCGTAGATGGAATGGCCGCGCTCGAGCAGATCCTGGCGGCCCACGCGGAAGTCGACGCTCTCGATACCCAGGGACTTGAGGGTCTCGAACTCCAGCCCCTTCCCTTCCAGATAGAGGTTGTCGAGAATCACCTCATCGGGGAAGTAGTAGGGATGCGTGTGACGTGAGCCCTCCAGCACCGGGAAATGGCGGAATTCGTCCGTCAGCCGCGTATAGACGCGAAACGGCCCGTCAGCGACATCTAACCAAATGCGCGGACGCATACGAATCTGATTGCGGTATTTCGCGCGTGTCGTGGGGGTCATCGCCGTGGGCTCGCCCGGCAACCCCGGCAGGTTGTTCATGATTTCCTGGCGCAGACGGAAATCGGCACCGGCAGCCGTGCGCAGTCCCTTGGTCTCGGAGGTCGTGAGTGCGTTAGTGGTCGTCTCGGCCCCTGCCACACAGAAGGCGGCGAGAGCGGGCACGATCAGAAATGTGGGCCTCATATGCTATTGGTCTCGTTTTCAGGCAGCAGCCGACAAAGGAAATCAGAACTTGAAGACAAACTCCCAGCGCACAAAGTAGGCCGGGCGGCTGCTTTCATAGTAGTCTCCAGGATTGAACGCCTCGAACATCACGTGCGAGAAGATCTCAAAGCGGTCCAGCCCCTTGGCCCCCTTCGGCGCCAACCAGATCGGGAAATCGTAGCGGATGGCGGAGAGAACGCCCTTGTAGGATGAGCCGTCGCCATCGGTCGTGCCCAGATCGTCCTGCGCGGCCGCAAACATCGGACCCGAGTAGGCGTAGAGCGCATGGTGCGGACCGAAGTTCATCGTGAGCTTCGCCTTGGTGTAGATCATGTTCGACCACCAGCCGTTGGCGTAGAGCGTGCCGTAGACGAGCATTTCGCTGTCCTGCGGGCAACGCGCCCACATCGGATTCCAGGAGGTGTCGTTGTCGTTCTCGCCCGTGCAGTGGCTGTCGCCCGAATAGTAGGTCGTCGCCCAGGAAAGCACCGGCTTGTACGCCTTGAGGAATTCAGGCTGATACTTGAGCTCCGTGTACCACATGTAGCCGCCGGCCTGGCGATTGCCGTCGTGGATGCGCCCGAACTGCTTGGCGCCCTCAAGCTCCAGACTCCAGTGATCCGAGAGGCGCGGTTCCATCCAGACACCGACCGTCGTGATGTCCTTCTCCGGGACATCACGCACGGCAGGCCGCCGTGTCGTATGCGCCGTCTCCTGCTTGAAGATGGAGTAGAGCTTGAAGGGAAGCTTGCCGTCAAGCGCCTGCTGGTTGTAGACAATGCCGCCGCCCCATTCGTCGAGGCCGCTCGTGTCCGTCATGTTGATGCAGTTGAGCGAACGGTCACGGCTGCGGGAGGTGCCCACCGCGGCGTCGTTTCGCCCGCTGTCGTAGAGCGCGAAGATGTCCAGGGACTTGTCTTCGTCGAAGTGCAGCGTCGTGCGCACCATGTCCGAGTAGGTGCTGCGCGAACCATCCATCGGCGTACCGTCGAACATGATGCGGTCCAGGCCGATGATCGAATGGCCGCGGTCGATCATGTCCTGCCGACCCACGCGGAAATCCACCTTCTCGATGCCCACGGCCTTGAAGACGTCGGCCTCCAACCCCTTGCCGTCCAGGTAGAGGTTGTCGAGGATGACTTCATCGGGGAAATAGTAGGAACGCGAATGGCGCGTGCCATCCAATGCCGGGAAATGGCGGAATTCGTCGGCGATGCGCGTGTAGAGGCGGAACGGCCCCTCGGCCGCCTCAAACCACACACGCGGACGAAAGCGAATCTGGTTGCGGTACTTCGCGCGCACGGCGGGCGTCATCGCATAAGGATCGCCCGGCGTGCCTGGCAGGTTGTTCATGATCTCCTGGCGAATGCGGAGATCGGCGCCGGCGTTCGTGCGAAGTCCCTTGGCTTCGGCCGACGTCAGTTCGTTGGTGGCCGCCGTCTGGGCCTGGGCCACACCCAGAGCCGCCGCACAGACAACCGAAGAGAGGACAAGAGCGCGCATGGCGAGTTCTCCTTATTTCTGGTAACAGGCAAAGATCGCAGCCGTCTTCTCGGCAGGCAATTTCCGGGTGACGAGGCTCACGACAGCCACCACGGGGAAACCGCCGAGCATGGCGAGGGCGCCGCAGTCAATGGGATTGACGGGATTGCCCGCCAGCATGTTCGCCACCGTGACGCCCACGCCCCACGCGAAGCAGGCCCACACGGACGCCTTGGTGACGCCTTTCCAGTAGAGCCCCAACATGAACGGCGCGAGAAACGCGCCCGCGAGCGCTCCCCAGGAAATGCCCATCAGCTGCGCGATGAACTGCGGCGGACGCAGCGCGATCATCAGCGAGATGACGATGAAGAAGACGATCAGGACACGCATGACCACGACCTTGCGGCGCTCGATCTTCGCCGCCACGGCGTCATCAATCGCGCCCTGCGCCACTTCGCCGTCCTCGGACTTCTTGTCGCGGTAGATGAGGTCCAGCGTCATCGTCGAGCTTGACGTGAGCACGAGCGAGGCGAGCGTGGACATCGACGCCGACAGCACCAAGAGCATCACCAGCGCCATCAGGGCCTCGGGCAGGTCCGCCAGCATCTGCGGAATGATCGTGTCGAACACGAACTTGCCCTTTTCGACGCTGAAGGCGGTGTCGCGGAACAGACGACCGAATCCGCCCAGGAAATAGCACCCCCCCGCGACCACCAGCGCAAAAAAGGTCGAAATGATCGTGCCGCGGCGAATCGCGGACTCATCGGTGATCGAATAGAACTTGCCGACCATCTGCGGCAGGCCCCACGTGCCCAGCGACGTCAGCACCACCACGCCCAGGAGGCTCATCGCATTGGGCCCGAACCAGGAGGTGAACACGCCCGGCTCGCGCACCTGATACAGCGCAGCCCCCTTGCCGGCGAGGTCGTGCGCATT
>JAKSOW010000138.1 GCA_024405395.1 Kiritimatiellia bacterium
ACTGCGTCGTCCGCAACCTCGACACGTACGCCCACGGACACAACAACGACGGCGTGGACGTGGACATGACGAAGAACGTGCTCATCGAGAAGTGCCGCTTCGACCAGGGCGATGACGGCGTGGTGCTCAAGGCCGGACGCAATGCGGACGCCTGGCGCCTCAACCGCTGCACCGAGAACGTGATTGTGCGCGACTGCGACATGGTGGAGAGCCATTCGCTCCTGGGCATCGGGTCTGAGCTTTCGGGCGGCGTGCGCAATGTGTGGATGACGCGCTGCACGGTCGCCGACACCTATTCGATGCTGCGCATCAAGACCGGTCGCCGGCGCGGCGGCTTCGTGGAGAACATCTACATCGACCACTGCCGCGGCAAGAAGCTCATCCGCGTGTTCAACATATTCACGGACTATTGTGCGCAGTGGGGCAAGTTCCCAGACTTCGAGCTCCGCCGCACGCGCATCCGCAACATCAACGTGTCGGACATGGAGGCCGAGACGGCCAAGAACGCCGTTGAGCTCCATGGCGACAAGCTCCTGCCGCCTACCGGCATCCGCATCCGGAACGTGCGGGTGGAAAACGCCACCGAGTCCTTTGCGGACATCCGCAACTGCCGTGACGTGCGCATCGACGGCCTGGAACTGGGCAAAGGGGAGGACAAGTGACCATGGCACGTGCAGGTAAGGTCCCGAATAACGCCTATGCGGTCATCATGGCCGGCGGCAGCGGCGAACGCCTGTGGCCGCTGTCGACGCCGGCGCGGCCTAAGCAGTTCGTTGACATCTTCGACGGCAAACCGTTGATTCGCCATGCCGTCGACCGACTTGCGGGGATGATTCCGCCCGAGAGGATTCTCGTGATCACGGCCGCGCGTTTCCTGCCGTTGACGCGCCGGGCGCTGCCGATGCTTCCGCGCGCCAACATCATCGGCGAGCCTTGCCGCCGCGACACGGCTGCCGCCGTCGCCCTGGGCGTGGGCCTCGTCAAGAAGCTGGGCGGCGATGGCGCGGTCGGCTGCATTCTCACCGCCGACCAGCTGATGACGCCGGTGGCGCAGTTCCAGCGTAGCCTGTCGGACGCCATTTGTATGGCGGCGCAGTCGGACGCGGTGGTGACGCTGGGGCTCGTGCCTACCTATCCGGCCACGGGGTACGGCTACATCGAATGCGGTGCGCCCGTCAAGACGCCGGCAGGCGTCAAGATTCCTTTCAGCAAAGTCGCGCGCTTTGTCGAAAAGCCCGATCTGGCCAAGGCGAAGCGCTATCTCAAGGCGGGTCGTTTCCGCTGGAATTCGGGCATGTTCATCTGGCGGGCGGACGTCATGGAGGCGGCTTTCCGCTCGGCGGCGCCGGATATCGCCACGCTGATCGACCGTGTGGCCGCGGCGCGGCGGTTGGCGCCCGTTCTCGCCAACGTCTATCCGACCCTGCGGGCCATCTCGGTGGACTTCGCGGTAATGGAGAAGACGCCCAACATCCTCGTGGGCGAGAGTTCCTTCGATTGGGATGATGTGGGCGGATGGACCTCGCTGGCGGCGCATTTCCCGCAGGACGAAGCCAACAACACGGTGGTGGGCGCAGCCTGCGTGCTGGACACAAACTCCAGTATCGTCGTGAATATGCCGGGCGCCAAGGCCGCCTCGCACCGCGTGGGCGTGCTGGGGCTGAGCGACGTGGTGGTGGTGAATACGCCCGAGGGGACGCTGGTCTGCTCCCGTGCCGCCGCACCGCGCATCCGTGAACTGGTGAAGGCGATGGCGGGCAAGTAGCCGCTATACAACGACTCGCAGAAGAGAAAGGGGACCTGGTTATGACGAATGCGACTTCGACGGAAAGGCCGGATGCGGGGAATCGGCATGTAGGCGTTCAAAATCGTGCCCGGTTAGCCATAATGATGGTTGTGGCGGGCGTTGCGGCCGTCGTTTCGGCAGGTGAATGGTATGTGGACCCGGTGGCGGGAAACGACGACTATGACGGCACCGCGTCAAATGTGGTTTCGGCCACGGTGGGGCCGCGCCGCACGCTGGCCGGCATCATGCAGAAAGTGTCCGCCAACGATACTATCTGGCTCATGCCGGGCGAATACGCAGATGGCGTCATGGACATGACCTCGGATAATGACGGTCCGCGGCGGCTGAATGTCGCGAACAAGCCGGGGTTGAGGTTCAGGGCGGTGGGCAACCGCGACAACACCGTGATCGTCGGCGGTTCGGGCGTCGGCTGTGTGCGGGTGAGCAACAACAGCGCCAATGTCGTCTTCGAGGGCATTACCTTCAGGGATGGCCAGGCCAAATTGGGCGCGGGGCTACGTGACCACAGCAAGACCTGCTGGGTGATAAGCTGCCGGTTCGAGAACTGCGTGGCCTCCTCCAACGGCGGTGCGATGGTCCAGGGCCTTGCCGCGGCGACGGAGTTCGTCGATTGCGCCTGCACGGCGGCAAATTCACCTCAGATCTGGTACTGCGGCACCTACGCGGAGTTCTGCGGCTTTCGCAACAACAGGGCCCTCGTTGGCCCGGCGTTTACTCAGGGTGGCACTTTCGTGAACTGCACGATCGTGGGCTGCAACGTCGTCGTCTTCAACAATTCCACAGAATTCCGGCTGTACAATTCGCTGGTGTTCGGCAACGTGACATCTTCGGGGGCGGACAATGGTGCGTCAGCCGCCGGAACGCTTTCGGCCTGGAATTCCTGGTTCGGCGCCTGTTCCAAGACCCTCGGCACGGTCAACGAAGCCACGCAAACCGGCGTATCCGCCGACAGGGCGCGCCTCGTGGCATGTGCGGCCGGCGACTTCCGACTGGCCAACACCAGTGAAGCCCTTGCGTTGGGCGATGCCGCCTGGCTTTCCTCGGCTACGATGCCCGCCGGCATTTCCCAGACTTTCCCCGCCGGCTTCACGCGGCGCGATCTCTACGGCCATCCGGTGCCGGCGACTTCGGGGGCGATCGCGGCGGGTTGTTCTATCGCCGATTTTCCTGCACAGACGCACGGCTGCATCCTCTTCAACAACAATATGCAGGTACGCGAATTCGGCGACCGGATTTTCCGCGTCGGCGATTCGATCACGCCTGTCGGCGACAACTATGCTTTCGCCCTCAAGCCGGTGGTGGCGTCGGGCCAGATGCCGCCGCAGTATCTACAAGACACGGCGTATCGCGAGGCGAGCCGCAACTTCTTCTTCCCGATGCGCGACGGCTATTTTCCCGTGTCCGCCATGCCGGAACTGGATGCGACGCGCAAGATTTCTCTGTATCTGGCCACGCAGGTCGTCTATGCCGACGCGTCAAATGGCAATGACGACTGGGACGGTACGGCCTCAAACCACGTTTCGGGCGTTGTGGGGCCGAAGAAGACCCTGGCCGGTGCCGTGTCCGCCGTTGTTGACGGCCGCCGAGCCACCATTCTCGCGTTGCCGGGCGTCTACGACGATGGCACCGACGGCGTCTATGCGAACAAGAAGGCGCCGCGCGATCCCACGATGAACGGCGTGAGATACCGCGTGCATGTCGAGAGCACCTCCGCCGGCAGTTACCAGACCTGCGTCTCCCTTGTGGCGGTGGAGGGCCCGGAGAAGACGTTTATCGTGGGTGCGCCCGACCCGGCCACCGGTGGTACCGGGCCTGAGGCGATTGGCGGCGTGTGGTTCGAAAGCGGCAATCATAGCCTGCAGGGCTTCACCCTCACCGGTTGCTACGGTCCCTCGGATGTGTCCAAATGGCCGCAGCGCGGCGCCGCGTTCAACGGCGGCGGCAGCATCAGCACCCATGCGCTGGACTGCATCATAAGCAACAACGTGGCCGAGAGAGCGTCAGCCGCCGGTTATGGCACGCTTTTCCGCTGCCGAATCTACGACAATCGCTCCGCGTTGTACACCTGCGAGAATTCCGAGCTCGGCGCGTGCCTGATCGCCGGCAATGTCCACGCGAACGCCTCGTCTGTGTCGGGCGATCACGCCACGGTGTGTGCCGGTGCCGCCTGTGGCTGCACATTTGATGGCGAAGACGCCGAGAACGCCTGGCCGATCTTCCGCAATACGCCATCCGTCGGCGCGATGCTGGTCGTGCGCTATGGTGGTGAAGGATTGGATGGCGTATGCAGGGATATGATCCCCCTGGTGGCTGATGTCGATGCGCGCGACTACCGCCTCGGCTCGCTTTCCGCCGCCCGCGGGCGCACGGCCATCGGGGATCTTTGCCGCGCCACGCGCTTCCTCTTCCAGTACGACATCGACGGCAATCCGGTGGAGATCATCGATGGGCGGCTCACGTTCGGCGCGCTGCAGGATGCGACGAAGATGCCGGCCTCCTTCGCCGTGTTCGGCGTGAACGGCGGTGTGGCAGGCGGGGCGCGCACAAACCTCGTCGACGTCGCAGAGGAGACGACGGTCTCGGCATTGACGACGCGTCCGTTCCTGCACCTTGAGGTCGATGGCGTGGCGCAGCCGGAAGGGCAGCTGTCGGTGACGCTTACGCCTCGCGCGGAGCCGGGGGCCGTCACGGTGGTTAAGGCCGTGTACGGCACCAATTGGTATGTGAATGTCGCGGCGGCAGATGATCAGGCGCCCGGCAGTACGCCGGAGACGGCGCGGCGCACAATTCGCTCGGTTGCCGCCAACGCCATTGCCGGCGATGTGATTCACGTCGCGCGCGGCCTCTATGGGGAGACGGAAGGCACCACCTCGCCGGCTGCGGGCAGTGTGTTGCCCTGCCGCGTGGCGTTGCCCCTTGGCGTGACCCTGGAGGCGACCGACGGCCCCGACGAGACGTTCATCGTGGGGGCGGCGGATACGAGCGGGGACGCAGTCAACGGCAACGGGCCGGCCGCCGTACGCGCCGTCCACTGCGCGGGAAACAACGTGATTCGCGGCTTCACGATCACGGGCGGACACACGTATCAGACGGTGCCGCAGGGCGGCAAGCAGGCCGACTGCCTCGGCGGCGCCATCTTCTCCGAGAACGCGTCTTCCCGCTACATCGACTGCGTGATTTCGAACAATGCGGCCCGTGAGGGCACGATCTACCGCGGCAAGGTGATCCGCTGCCGCGTGCTGGGAAACTTCGGCACGATACCCCTCAACGCCGAGGGCAATCCCAATGCGAGCGGATCCGCCGGCGAGTTGTGCGACTGGTATGGCTGCGTGGTCGACGGCAACTGCGGCAACGCCACGCTGCTGAACGCCGGGCGCATTGAGTTCTGCACGATCGGCTCGGGCAACTACTGCTACGACAAGAACGGTGAGCGTGGATCGCAGGTGGTGTTCAGCACCAGTCCCTACAGGATGTTCAATTCGGTGATCTACGGCACGAAGAATTCCACCTACGGCAGCAAGCTCTATGCCACGAACTGCCTCTTCCGCACGGGGCTCACCACGATAGGCTGGAATCAGGAACCCTATAGCAGCAATCGGGGCCACTGCATCTTCACAAACGACGCGAACATCACGGTAGATGCCGACTACATGCCGGTGCTCGGCGAATTCGCGGGCATTGACCAGGGCGACCTTTCGCTTTCGGACGGCACGCTCTTCACCGATACGGACATCAACGGCGGGCAACGCATCCGGAACGGGCGCATCGACATCGGCGCGGTGGAATACGACTGGCGGCCCAATTACGCCGCGGTGCTGGACCGGCGCGCCACGGTAACGGCGGCCAGCCCGTCCGTCGTGTTGGACGCCAACGCCGCGATCACCCTGACGGACGGCTGTGAGCTGGTCTTTTCCATGTCGGAACAGATGGGACGAACGGTGAAGTGTTCGCTGCCGGTGACGCTTTCCGGCACGGGGGTGTTCCGGGTGAAGAACGCAGAGGGAACGGTTCTGGGCGAGCTGACGGCGTCTGGGAAAGTGGTCATTCCCGTCACGGGGCCCTCGACCGGCTTTGTGCTGGAATACGCAGGCGAAGGGTCTGCCTTCCTGGCGGCGCTCGAACGGAATGTCGGCCTTTGTGTGAATTTCCGATAGGTGTTTGTTGTGAGTGCCTCAATCCTGTTGTTGGCGGTTCTCGGACTGACGCCGGGAAACGTTGACGTGGTGATTGCGAAGGATGCCGTTCCGGTTGTCCGGTTCGCGGCGGACGAGATGACGAACTTTCTTTCGCGGGCGCTCGGCTGCGCGGTTCCCGTCCGGAACGAGCCCGACCCCGCGCGGGCGTCCTTGATTCTGGGGGAAAACGAATGGTCCCGCGCGGTCGGCTTCGAGACGGCAAAAATGGGCCAGGACGCCTTGCGCATCAAATGCGAAGGGCGGCGCGTGTACATCGCGGGACAAGACGATCCGTCGGCTGATCCCCGCGACTACCTGAACGGAAAGACACACCAGCGCTACGGTACGTTCTTCCGTCGCGGGACGATGTTCGGCGTGTATGAGTTCCTCGAACGGTACGCGGACGTCGGTTTCTATTTCTGCAGCGATCTCGGCACGGTCGTTCCGAAGGCGGCGCGTCTGGCCGTTCCCGAAGGTGACTTCACCGTCGCGCCGGCGTTCCTCGAGCGTAGCTGGTCCTACCATTCCTCCGGCGAACCGTGGGACGGTCTCCTCAAGATGAAGAACGCGCGCAAGCGCAACAAAGAGTGGACGGCCCTTGTGCGGTCGGACGTCTTCCGGCTGCGGATGGCGACCCAGTATCACACGACGTGCCACGGTTTGCGGAGCTTCCATCTTGCGCGGCGGTTCGCGAAGACGCATCCCGAGTACTTCAAGATGAACAGGGACGGCTCGCGCTATCTGATCGATACGGAAAAAAGGCCATATTCCAAGAATGGCAAGCTCTGCTTCTCGAACCGCGGTCTCCGCGAGGAGATCTATCAGGACGTGAAAGCGTTTCTCACGGGGAAAAGCGCCCAAAGCCGTGGACTTGCGACTTGGGAGCGTCGGGCCTTCATGCCGGAAGGTGTGGTCGACATCGGCATTGAGGATGGCTATCAGGAGTGCTTCTGTCCGGATTGTCAGAAGGCCTACGACCATTCGACGCCGAAGTATGCGACGAAACTCATCTGGGGGTTCTTTCTGGAGATCGCGAACCGGCTCAAGGACGAGGGAATTCCCGGACGTGTGACGTTCAGTGCGGATTATTCGGCCTGGGAAATGCCGAAGGACGTTGTTCTCCCGGACAACATCGCACCGCATACGGGCGGCCTCGGGCCATGGTCGGTGCGGCGTCCGGAGACCTTCGCGGAGGATGTCACGCGCTATCGCGACACATTCAACCGGTTCGGGCACAGGAACGACGCCTGGGTCTATTCGGGCAAGTTTGCCTGCCTCCAGCTGGACATCCCGGATATTCCGGATATGACGCCGCGTGCGTTCGTCACCTACTATCGGGCCGCCGCGCCATATCTCACGGGCAGCTACGACGAATCCACCACCGACCGCTATCTCTTCGAGGTCCTGAACCACTATGTATATTCGAAGGTTGCCTGGGATCCGAACCTTGACGCCGAACGGCTGTTCGAACGTATGTACCGCCAGCTCTTTGGCGCGGGGGCGGGCGAGATGCGTCGCTTCTGCGAGTCCCTGGAGGACCTGTGGCTGACGCGGATCTGCGGAAAGTCCGAGATGTCGTCGCTTGGACCGGTCAACATGACCCCGAATCCGTGCGAGATCTGGACGGACATCTACTCGGACGAGTTTTTCGCCCGTGCACGCGGCTGGTTCGACGCGGCGGCTGGGAAGGTCGCGGGGAATTCGGACGAGGCGAAGCGCATCGCGCTTTTCCGACAGGAGATCCTCGAGCGGATGATCCAGGCCGCGACGTCGTTCCGGACGTCGGTTGACCCCGCGGCGGAACTCGAGCGGCGTGCGGCGCTGAAGCCCGTCAATCTCATTTCGGCGGGGGAAGATTTCGCCAAGTGGAAAAAGCGCGGGTACGATGACGCAATCGTGATCGACGACGGGGTGTCGTTCGAAGGACATCAGACCGCGCTGATTTCGCTTGCGGAGGGACGGCGGGAGAATCTTTCGACCCTGTTGCGCGCGCCGGTTCGGCTCGAAGCGGGCAAGCGCTATCGTTTTTCGTATTTCGCGAAGACAGACGGCGTGAAGCGCTGGTCGCGGAAGGCGGGGGTGACGGGATGTGTCTGGCAGGGCGGCAAGTCAAACGACAAGACGTTCGCCAACTTCCCGAATCCCTATCTTGACGGTACGGTCGGGTGGGTGCATTTCGCCGAAGAGTTCGACGTTGCCGCCGATTACGCCGTGGACGCGAAACCGTATGTGACGCTCCGGCTTCTCCTCGCGTCCGGGACGGTGCGCTTCGCCGCCCCGCTCCTCGAGGAGGTGAAATCATCCGGAACGTCATGCAAATGAGAGGGTGGAGATGGCGGCGAACGCCGCCGCTGAAGCCCCAAAGTGTCTAAAGGGAAATCGTTTGCTCTTAAAGGGGACAGGCGCTGGCTCTAAAGGGGAGGCGAGCCGGCCCTAAAGGGGACAAGCGCCGTACCCACAGACTGTCTCGTTTGACATCGCAGATATGCGGATGACCTGCGAACGATTTTTCTGGCGGGACGGGAGCTGTGGCGGTATTACCACGTCCTCCTGGATGCAAGTTGCCATCCGTATATTCATCACTTGCCATCTGGTGCGGCAATATGGTATCATATCTCAACTTTTAGCTTCCTAAAGTCAACTGAAAGGACCTCGATGAAGTTCAAGACGATTGCGTGGACGGTTGGTGCCGTTGCGCTCATGACCGTGACTGCGTGCTGCACTGCGCCCAAGGCGTGCTGCTGCCTCAAGGATCTGCCTGCGAATGCCGATCCTGCGCTCATCAGCAAGCGCGTGACCGACCAGTTCCTGCGTACGCGCCCCGAGAGCTACTGTCCGCCCGGCTACAAGGGCAATGGCTACTGCGACAAGGGCTACGGCGGCGGCCGGCATGTGCAGTATTCGGTGGTGAGCATCTGGGTGAACGCCCTCGAGACTGCGCGTCAGCGTGGCGACAAGAAGACCGAAGATGCGCTTATCCGCCTTTATGACGACTTCCTGCCGGGCGGTAGCAAGAACAGCTGCTGTTCGCGTCCGTACCACGTGGATGACACGATCTTCGGCTCCATTCCGTATCAGATATTCCTCTACACGGCCGATCCCAAGTATCTCGCCGAAGGTGCGCGCTATGCCGACACGCAGTGGACGCCGCCGTGCGAGGGCACGGTCAAGGAGCGCCATGCCGCCCCGTTCGACGTACAGAATGCGTTCTGGCAGAAGGGCTACACGCCGCAGACGCGTCTGTGGATCGACGACATGTACATGATCATCGCCATCCAGAGCCAGGCCTACCGCGCCACGGGCGACCGCAAGTACATCGACCGCACGGCCAAGGAGATGTGCCTCTACCTCGATGAGCTTCAGCTCAAGGAGGGCAAGGCGAAGGGTCTGTTCTACCATGCCCCCGACGTGCACTACGTGTGGGGCCGCGGCGACGGCTGGATGGCCGGCGGCATGACGATGGTGCTCAAGTACCTGCCCGAGGACAGCGAGTACCGTCCGCGCATCATGCAGGGCTACAAGCTGATGATGGAGGCGCTTCTGAAGTATCAGCGTCCGGACGGCATGTGGAGCCAGCTGGTGGACATGCCTGACGAGCCCCGCAACTGGGCCGAGTCCTCCTGCACGGCGATGTTCGCCTATGCGTTCATCACGGGCGTGAAGAAGGGCTGGCTGTGCCCGAAGAAGTACGGCCCGGCCGCCCGCAAGGCCTGGATCGCGCTCTGCGATCAGCTTGACGAGAACGCCAACGTGCCTACCGTCTGCTGCGGCACGGGCAAGAAGGACGATCTCCAGTACTACTTCGACCGCATTCGCGTGCACGGCGATCCCCATGGCCAGGCGCCGATGCTGTGGTGCGCCAATGCGCTCCTCGAGAAGTAAGTCCATCTGCCAAGTCCAATTTTCATCCTGAAAGGAAAAGAAATGAAAGTCAAAAAGAACTGCAAGTACGCCGTTGCGTGCGTTTCGTCCATGGGTCTGCGCATCACCCCCGAGAACCGCATGGCGGTGCACAACTCCAACCGCTTCCTGCTCCAGGCCACGAGCGCCGAGACGAACGTGCTCAACGTGACGAGCTCGCTCGGCCCCGAGTGCCTCGTG
>JAKSOW010000139.1 GCA_024405395.1 Kiritimatiellia bacterium
CGCCGTAGTGTTCCTTCTGCGCAGGCTTGAGCACATCGTTGAGATTGACTAGCATAATGATTCCTTTGATTTGCGATAGACGGGTATTTTACCATATTCTGCGCCCTTTGCGCAAAAAATCGGCCGACGCGACATTCATGTGGGCACCGGGGGCATCTTCTTTCAAGACATCTGCCTAGAAAGAACCATTGGCGCTCAACTAACGGTCCATAGGCGTGGAATTCCACGCCATCAGAGCGTCTTCGGCGCGGAAAAAACACGCCATAGGGCGTTCAGATAGCCATAGCCAAATTTGTCATCTGGCTCCAGATAGGAGTCTTCAGTCCACTCGTTCCACGAATTGACGATCACAAGCTTGCGTTCACCTGGCTCCGTGTTCTCGTCCGTCCATTTCCGGATGCGCCGCGCGAATGCCTCAAAGGCCTGGGGCGTACGTTCCACAACCCCGCGCCGCGTCAGGCTTTCCGGCTCGGGCCAACGTGAGCAGTTGTTGAATCCCATCGAAAGATTGGGTATCCAGCGCGCGCCACCCTTCTTGGTCCACATGGCGGCCTCAGCCATGTTCGTCATCGCCAATTCGCCCCACGCCCGATACGTCATCGGCGGCAGTTTCTCCGAAAATATCTGGTTCCAAGACCGATAGAGCCAGTTGTAGGTGGTCACCGAATCCGCCCCCACTTCCCGGATGTGTTCGGGAAGCCGCTCGACCAGGTGCCCTTTCGAGGCACTGGCCGAAATCTGAAGATGCAGGCCCGGGAAGCCCGCCTTGACGACCTCGTCGCGCAGAAGGCGCAACCGCGCCTGCGCCTTCTCCAGTCCATCCCACGCGATGAAGTCGTCGCTGCGATAGAGCCAGAACACCGGCCTACCGTCAATCGTGTAGTAGTTCGGCAACCTGAAGTAGGCCACCAGCCTGCGGACGATCTCGGCCCAGTCCGCGTCCGAGATCTTCGCCGGCCAGAGCAGCTTGCGCTTGTCCTTGGTGGGGACTTTGTTGTTCCAGGTCTGATCAACGTCATGGTTGGCGTACATGACGTAGAACTTCATCCGCGCGCTATTCGGCGCCTTGAGGAATCCCTTGTCCAGGCCATCCTCGAGGAACGGACGGCCCCCGTACCAATACCAGTCGTAGATGAACACATTCACGCCAGCCGCCAACGCGGCGTCGATCTTGCGGGCGACGACAGTCGGATCCGCCTCGTTTTCATAGCCCCACAGCGGCTTCGTACACCGTTTGCACTCGTAGACGTTCTGCCATTCGCCCTTGCCGTCGTTGAAGATGCCGAGCTCCGCCCAACGCGGCTCGGGTTGATAGGCCGGCCAGACGATGGCCGCCACATCACAATCCTGAGCGCCCCATGCCGATGGCGCCATACCACCCGCGACAACCAGTCCCAAGACCACCAGATCCTTTAGTTTCGTTATCATGCTCTTACCCGTCCCCCCGTCTCCCTAGCATCCCATTCATGATTTGAGAGATGTGGTTCCATGTTGCTTTGCAGAATGGTCTCGGGCTACCTGCCCGATTGTGAAAAGGCCACCCGAAAGCAACGCGGACAGTATATCCCACCATCCGTCGGCTTGTCAATCGCTTTACCGCACGGGCAGATGGACTCGTAGCCCATCATACAACCAATAAATCACCGCGGCACACTCAACGCCGAACGGGAGATAGCCGGCAAAACCGATAATCGGCATCTCCCAGATCTGCCACCGGTGCACCCATGGCACGGCATAGACCCATTTCGCATAAGCATAATAGTTCCAGGTTTCCCAGCAGACTCCGCAGACCAGCGCGGCGACTTCAAAACGGAAAATCTGCCCCCAGGAACCTCTTTTGAGCTGATCCAGTACACTGGCTTCGCCCAACAACACCTGAACCAGCACAAAAACCATCAGCGGAGATATCCACAGCAGCGGATAAGCGAATTCGGGGAAGAATACGATTCCTGTGAGTCCAATCAACGACAAGGCCGACAAGACGAGACAAGACGGCCACGACCGCACATTAGGGCGCCAGGCCATATCCTCATAGAGGCGATCGTCAAAGAAACAGAAGGTACCCAGCACTTCCGCCGTCACATAGACCGCCGGAAGAACCGAGGCAAAGCAAATCGTGGCATAGAACGTGTATTCCCCCGCCCCCATGTCGTCAATGCCGAGATAATACCAATTCCAGACAAAGCGGTTGAGATACTCGAAGAACCACCAAAAGAGCGAGGAGGCCGGGAACGTCAAGGCATAGGCGAATGGGTGCGCGATCATCGGACACGTCCCCTTCCGCCACACACACACGGCGTTCATGGTGAAGATGTACCCCATCCATACGGGGAAATAGGAGATGATCGCCTGACACGACCGGAAACAGGGAAAACGACTCCAGGCCACGACCCAACCGCCAAACAAGACAACAAGTCCAATCCATCCCCACCACGGGAACCGCCCGATTATGCACGCAGTTCCCTGCCGACGATTGGCAAGAAGGGATTTGAAGCCCCGTCTCAGGAAAGGGAAGATGCAAGCCAGAGTAAATCCCGTGAACCCCAGAAACCACCACCAATTGAATGGTCGACGGACATTCCACAGCTTGTCAGGCTGGAGCCCCCAGTCTTCCGTACGCGGGGGAAAGGCCTTCACGCCAACAAGAACATCGTCATGGCCACCAAGAACAGCGCACAGCAACGGTACACCCAGGAGAAGCGCGGCAAGAATGAGGTAGTGGCAGACGCGCTTCATCTACACCCAGGCAGGCTACTTGTTCAGCGCATCCACAGGATTCTTGGATGCCGCCAGAAACGCCGGCACAAGCGATGCCAGCAGGCCAAAGACAAACACAATCACCACGACCCACACCACATCTGCGGCTACCAGCCGATAGGGGATCGAGTCAAGCCCATAGACCGCCTTCGGAAAGACCTCAATGCCGAAGTGCGCCAACTGCTCCACCAGATTCTGCAGATTCGAGAGCACGCCCCAGGCCGCCGCCAACCCCAGGACAGTCCCCGTGGTGCACTGGATGATGCCATGGACGACAAATGCGCCCATGATCTTGCTCTTCGGGAACCCCAACGCCTTCATCAGCCCGACCTCGGGGGTCTTCTGGACCGTCAACACCAACAAGGTGTTCATCACACAGAAGATGGCCACCACGGTGATGAGCATCAGCAGAAGCGCCGTCATGTTCTTCTCGACGGCAAGCGCATTGAAGATTTCGCGATCAGCCTCCTGCCAGGTGACCAGGCGGCAATTGGGCGCGAGCTGACGGATCTGCGCGCAAAGAGCATCGAACTTCTCGCGATTGGCAGGTTCAGCGCATTTCATGTGAATGGCGAAGACGCCATGCTCAATGCCCATCAACTCCCGAAGATTGCCAAGCGAAGCCACGGCATAGCCCGAACCATAGTCACGCTGCCCCGACGAGTATATGCCCGTAACCGTCCATTTGAGCGGCAGATAGACCTCGTCGCGCGCGACCAGCGTCTTGGGCGAGTAGATGGTGACCTTGTCGCCCACCCACACGCCGAGCTTCCGCGCCAAGTCGACGCCCAGCACAATGGAATCGCCGTCCAGATCGTAGACGCCCGCGCGCGGGGCGCCAATCTTGTAGGCGGCAGAGAAGCGGTCAGCGTCAACGCCCAACACGACCGGCGCCGCCACTCGACCACGATACTCCAGCAGACAGCGCGTATCAATCTCAGGCGTCACAGAGACCACTCCATCAAGGGTCGCCAACCTTTCGGCAAGCTCATCCTCGCCCTTGACGAGATTGCCGCCGCCATAGCCGGCCGCAAGGGTGATGTGCGGCTTGAAGTCGAGGATCTTCTCCTGCCAGAGGTCGCCGAAACCTGTCATCACCGCGCGCACGATGATGACCACGGCAACCCCCAATAAAACGCCCAAAACCGAAACGCAGGTGATCACCGAGGTGACCGAGCGTTTCGGTTTCAGGTACTTGAGCGCGAGAAATAGCGAGAACGGCATCGCGCGTACCGTCTATTACATGCTGAAGATCGAGAGGTTGTGCATGCCGTACTGGTTGCAGGCATCCAGAACATCGACGAGCTTGCCGTGCGGCGAGTCCATCGTGCAGCGAATGAGCACCGTGGCGTTCTTGGACGTTCCCGAGAGCTGCTTGAGGTTGCTCTTGAGTTCGCTCATGCGCACACCGCGACCATTGAAGATGAGACCGGAGAAACCGATGTCGATCTTGATCTGCGTGTCATTGGACTCCGACGAAGAGGAGCTCTGGTTCGGCGCCGGACGGTTCGCGTTCAGCTTCGAGAAGATGTCTTCCTGCTTGATCGTGACGACGAAGAAGATCATCAGCTGGAACACGACGTCGATCATCGGCGTCATTTCAGCCTTGGGGTTTTCCTGTGGTTTGCGTGCCATGTTCCTACCCCTATTACTTCTGCGGAGCCTTGTGCTCGGCGATGGCGACGAACGAAAGCTTCCACACGCCCTGCGCCGCGCAGATGTTCATCACGCGGGCGATATGGCGGTGAGCGGCCTTCTGGTCGGCGCGAATCATGCACGGGAAGTCCGGCCCGAACTTCTGCTTGCGCTCGCGGATCTTGGCCGCCAGCATCTGATCGGTGAGCGTGATGTTCGAAAGCGACACACGCCCCGTCTTGGCGACATCGATCGTCAGCTGGGAAGGCGGCAACTCGTCCTGCGTCAGCACAATGCCGTGCGCACCGTCCTCCAGCTTGATCGTCGTGTCCTTGTCGTCGCTCATCTTGAGCGTCACGACGAAGAAGATGATCAGCTGGAACACGACGTCGATCATCGGCGTCATGTCCAGCGAGGCATCTTCGTTATTCGGCTTCTTGGCCATGGGTTAGAGACCCTCAGTTAAGAGCTTAGGCCTGAGCCGCGTCGCCACCCTCGACCTCAACGTTGCGGAGGTCCTTGATGAGCTCCATCGTAAGCGCCGTCATGCGGAGGATGAGGCGGTTGGCGTTGTTGCGGATCGAGTAGAAGATCGTCAGCGAGGGGATCGAGACCACGAGGCCGCCGGCGGTCGTCCACAGAGCCTGCGAGATGTTGCCGGCCAGGGCGCCGATGTCAGGCACGCCCGAAGCGAGGGTCGCGAAGCACATGATCATGCCTTGCACCGTACCGAGCAGACCGAGCGAAGGAGCCAGGTTCGAGCACACGGAAATCCAGGTAAGGCGCTGCATGATGCGCTCGGTCTCGAGGTCAGCCGCCGCGTTCACGGACTCCTGAATGATGTCATAGCCCTCTTCCACGTGCTGGAACGCCGCAGCGAGGATGTTCGCCATCGGGCTGGGTTCCGATTCGCAGGACTTCAGGGCCTTCATCACATCGCCCTCGGCCATGGCGCCCTGGACATTGTTGATGAGGCTCTGCGGCATGAGCTTCTGCGGGCGGATGAGCACCCAGCAGTCAACCGCGAAGTAGAGCGCGGCCGCCGCATCGCCGAACAGGGCGAACCACAGGATCACGCCCAGCGCGCCCGAACCGAAGACCACGTCGATGAAGCCGCCACCGCCACCGGAGGACTGCTGCGTATCCGTGACTTCCTTGCCCGAGGCGTCAACAATGCCGCTGCCACCCGCAGCAGGCGCCGCCTCAGCGGCAGGTGCCGCATCCTGGGCCATTGAAACCGTCGCCGCCACCGGAGCCCCAATGAGCCCGAGGAGGAGAATCGCCGCCATCACAGTCTTCTGCATCTTCTTCATGGTTTTGTGTTTCCTTTAGTTGATTTAAATTTGGTTGTTGTTTGAACTTCTAGACGATCTTACTTCATGGCCCAGGAAGAACCCGGATAGTTCTTCTTGAGTTCACCGCGCATGGCCTCGGCACGGGAGCTCTGCCCGAGCTTCTCAAAGCACTGCGCCGCCTTGTAGAGCGCCTCAGGACGGAGCTTCGCCGCCACAGGCGCATCCGTGTACATCAGCACCACGCGAAGATAGCCGTCGGCCAGCGCCTTCTTGGCCGCATCAGCCGATTCGCCGCCTTCCTGCATGATCATGTCGCCACGCAGCGTGAACGCGGCACCGCTGGAGAAGCGGTCACCCGAACCAGCGGCCTTGACGAGCATCTTCTGCAGAAGCTCCTTCTTGCCCAGCTTGAGCAGGGCCGTCCAGTACGCCGGCGCGAGCTCGCCCACAAAGGCAGCGCCCGGATCCGACGTGATGATCGCCTGCGCGGCCTTGAGAGCCTCTTCGCCCTTGTTGGCGGCCAGATAGGCCTCAACCAGATAGCGGCCCGCGATCTTGTCCCACTGCAGGTGATCGTACTCCTTGACGATGCCCGAGAGAATGCCGATCGCCGCCGCGCCCTGCCCCTTCTCGACCTGCGCGATGGCCGCGTCGATTCCGGCCGGCTTGGCGATGTTGAGCTCCGTCACCTCGGATGCCGAAACTTCCGCATCGATGACGGCCGCACCCTGCTTCTGGGAAATCGTATAGGTCTTCGCACGCCGATTCCACTTGACGATGCCCGTCTTGGAATCACCTTCCGTCATGACCGTGCCCTGAATCACAGCAGAGAACGCCGTCATCGCCGTAACGGCGCCCAAAACCATCAACAGACTCTTACGCATTTGATTAACCTTTCTTAAATCGTACTTAGTGTTCAACCTAGAGAATTACTCGGCCTTCGCCTGATTGAGCGCATTCTGAACTGCCGTCTTGTGCTTGCCGTCAGGGAAGTACTTGAGATAGGCCTCGCCGTACTTGATGACCTGCTCAGCCTGCGACTTGCCCAACTTGGCCATGAGCGGCAGCGCCGTCGAATAGCAACGCTCCAGATTGTTCTGCTGGGCAGCGGTCATCTTTTCAAACGGATGCTCGGGCGTGGGCTCGTGCGCCATCAGATAAGCCGTGAAGGTCACGACGGCGCGACCGCAGGTCTCCTTGGCCTGTTCGGCCTTGTCGGAGCCCATCGCCTCTTCGGCCTCCATCTTGCGCACCAGCACATCGCCCGACATCAGGTCAAGCTCATCCTGCTGCGCCTGCTCCTTGCGGTAGTTGCGCACCTTCTTGATGGCGCCCACGGCCGCATTGAAGTACTTCATGCGCATCGTATCGTCCTTCTCGCGGCGGCCTTCCTCGGAGGCGACCTCGATGAGGAGGAAGTTGGCGTCCACCACCAACGGCGAACGGGCGAACTTCTCGTCGCCGATGAACTTGTCCAGCGACTCATGCGCCTCGGCGAAGCGGCCTTCCTTGAAGTAGGAGTTGGCCTGGCCGATGACGGCGCGCGCGATGACGGAAACCTGCTCGTTCGTGCCGGACTTCGCCAACTCGATCGCCTTGTCGTAGGCCTGGCGCGCCGTATCGTAGCTCTTGGCCGAAAGCAGGGCCTCGCCCGCTTCGAGGAACTGACGCGCCTGGTAGTTGCCGCTCGTGCGGAGCATCTCGCCATACTGCTCAACACCTTCCGCCTTCAGGCCCATCTCGATGAGGGTCTTCGCGAGACGCGGCGTGGAGTTCTTGGCCTCTTCGCTTTCCGGGAAGTTCTCCTTCAGGCGGGCGAACGCCTTCTTGGCCTCTTCGCCGTTCTTCTCGGCCGTCCAGATCGTACCGATCTTCACGTACACCTGCGGCGCGTACTTGCCCTTCGGATAGAGGGAGATGTACTGCTCGTAGGTCTTGACCGCCAGCTTGCGGAACTGGGAGACCTTTGCTTCAGGCCATGCCAGACGCGAGAGCGATTCACCCGCCAGCATCAGTGCCGTCTCTCGGTAATCCAGATACTTGGGCACATCCTTCTTCGAGGTGAACTTGTCGTCGATCAGCTTCGTCGCCGTAGCCGTCGCGAGGCTGAAGTCCTTGAACGCCTTGACGACCTTCACCGTGCCGGCGTTCTTCAGCTCCACCGCCTGCTCGGCATTCGTCTCAGCCGCCTCGAACATCGCGAAGCCGCTGTCCTTCTGCTTCTGCGCGAGACGCAGCTGCGTGGCGATCTTCTCCAGGGGCTGCTTGGCCTCCGCCGCATAAGCGCGCAGCCAGTCGAGCTCCTTCGCCTCGTCGCCCAGCTTGCCGTAGCACACGGACAGCATATTGAGCGAAAGCGCATGGTGCGTGGAGTTCGAGTAGTTGTTCGCCACGACCTCATAGTACTTCGCAGCACGCTCGAAGTTCTCCGCCTTGTACGCAAGGCCGGCCAGGGAGAGCGCCATCTGGGCCGCATTGTAGTGCGTGGGATACGCCTCAAAGTAGGTGTCGTAGAGCTCCTGCGCACGATCTGCGTTGCCCAGCTCCTTCTCGCGCGTCGCCAGACGCAGCACGAGGTCGCCGGCCTCCTTCACGTAGGCGCCCTTCTTCGCGCCCGCGAAACGCTCGGCGAGATACCCTTCAACGGCACTGGCGTCCAGACGGTAGGCGTCCTTCTCAGGACCCTTGCGCGCCCGCTGCCAGAGATTCAGGTAGGCCTCGGCGAGGTTCGCCACGGCCTGCACGGCATCCGGCACTTCGGGGAGCTGCCGCAACACGTCCTGATAGGCCTTGACCGCATTCTCGTAGTCGCCATCACGCAGAATTTCACCGGCATTGCGGAACTGCATCTGCTGCACATTGCGCATCTGCGCCGGCGAGATCTTGAACTTCGACTTGATGTCGGCACCCAGCTTGGCCTTCACCTGCGCCGCAATCTCGTCCACAAGCGCGCCAGCCTGCATTGCCCAGGAGGACATCGGGTAGTTGATGTAGACGGTGACGGAGTGGTTGATGGCACCCAGGCCGTTGCGCTTGCCCGTCTTCGCGTCCTTCGCGCCCAGAAGCAGGTCATTGACGAGCGCACGATCAAACTTCGGTTTCGCCAGCTCCTCGCTCGCCTGCTCCCACAGCAGCTTGGCCAGCAGATAACGGCACTGCGGCACCGGCGACATGCGCAGAAAGCCCTTCGTGCCCTTCGGATCCTGTTCCTTGAGCGTCTGGTCGATTTCCTTGAGCTGCGGCATGTAGTCGTTCACCAGGAACTGCGCCTGCTCCACCTTGCCGCGGAGCATCTCGATGTGCGCCTTCATGGAGACGGCACGGCCGAAGACGACGCCCATGTCGCTCTTCCACAGGAGCTTGTCCACATAGACCGTGGCCTGCTTGAGGAAAGCTTCCTTCTTGGCGGCATCCTTCTCGCCCTGCGCCAACTTCAGCAGCAGCTCGCAGTTGTCCGTCGCGATGGCGGCCCAGGCATCTTCATTGATGTCCTGCTTCAGGATCACGCCATAGATCTTGGCGGCCTCCGCCGGCTTCTTGTCGTTGAGCAGCATCTGCGCCCACTTGTAGCCGCTCTCGACATAGAACTTCTTGAGCTCAGGCCCCGGCTCCTTGACCGCGCCGAAGAACTCGGTGTAGAGCGTACGGCACTCCTTGATCTTGTCGCGGGCATAGTACGCATCGGCCATCGCCAGCTTCAGCGCCCAATACTCAGGGCCCTTCTTCTCCTTGAGTGCATCGATTTCCTTCTGCACCTTTTCGAAGTGGCCCATGCGCAGCTCGCCCTGCATCTCGCTCACCTTGAGCTGAGGCCCCAGCACGGGCCACTTCTTCTTGGCGGCCTCGATCACCGTGGTGGCGATGTCCGGCAAATTCGCGCCGACCAGTGCGTTGATGTACGCGACTTCCTCGGCCATGGCGGGATCTTCCGCCTGCTTGGCGGCGGGCGCATCCGCGGCACGCAGCATCGCGGAAGGCACAAGAACACCAGCGGCAAACGCCGCCAGAAGATGGTTAGGACAAAATCTCATGGCGCAAAGTATAATAAAAAAACCGACACGCGTCAAGGCGTGCCGGTTTTTTTGTTGCGGAAAATATCCGCCTTTACTTACTTGTCGGAGAGCGCCGCGACGCCCGGGAGGACCTTGCCCTCGAGGAACTCGAGAGAAGCGCCGCCGCCCGTGGAGATGTGCGTCATTTCCGCAGCCTTGCCGCTCTTCTTGACGGCCGAAACGGAGTCGCCGCCGCCGATGATCGAGGTGCCGCCGTTGGCCTTCACCGTGGCGACCGC
>JAKSOW010000014.1 GCA_024405395.1 Kiritimatiellia bacterium
GGCGAAGACCGGCACCGCGAACTGGATGAGACCCGCCGCCAGCAGCAGGGCGATCGAGATGATCACCGTGGGGTACGTCATCGCGCTCTTGACCTTCTTCTTGAGACGCGACGACGACGTGAGGATCTGCGACAGACGCTTCATGATCGGCGCAAATTCGCCCGACTGCTCGCCCGCGACGACCATGTTGACGTACATCTCGTCGAAAAGCTCCGGCGCATCCGCCAAACCCACCGACATCGGCTCGCCGCCCTCGATGACTTCGCTCAGATGCTTCAGCATCTTCTTGAATTCCGGTTCGTCGCACTGCTCCTCCAGCGTCTGGATCGACGCCAGAATGGTCATGCCAGCGCCCAGCATCGACGCCACCTGGCGCGTGAACGGAATCACCTGCGTGGCCGCGAGCTTCTTCGCGCCCTTGATCTTGATCTGCCTATTCGCCACCCGTCACCTCGAATGCCGCCTGCAGCGACGTTATGCCGGCACGCACTTTGCGCATGCCCGCCTCCTTCAATGAAACCATGCCCTCCTCGAGGGCGATCTTCTTCAGCAGTTCGGCGTCGCCGCCCTTTTCCACGATGTTGCGGATCTTAGTGGAGATGGGCAGCACCTCCATCATCGCGCCACGGCCCTTGTAGCCGGTGTTGTGGCACTTGGGGCAGCCCACGGGACCGTAGATCTGCACGCCGTCGAACGGCGCCGGATCCACCTTGTTCGACGCCAGCATGTCCAGGTCCACGTCCACGGGCTGCTTGCAGAACGGGCAGAGCTTGCGGAAAAGGCGCTGGGCCTGCGCCAGAATGAGCGAGCTCGCCAGCATGAACGGCGCAATGCCCATGTCGAACAGACGCGGAATCACGCCGCAGGCGTCATTGGTGTGCAGGGTCGACAGCACCAAGTGGCCCGTCAGAGCGGCCTTCACGGCAATGTCCGCCGTCTCGCCGTCGCGGATTTCGCCCACGAGCACGATATCCGGGTCCTGACGCAGCACGGAACGCAGAATGCCCGCGAAGGTCAAGCCCTGCGCCACGTTCACATGACACTGGTTCACGCCCGCCAGCTCGTATTCCACCGGGTCTTCAGCCGTGACGATGTTGACGTTGGGCTGGTTGAGGTCCTGCAGACACGAATACAGCGTCGTCGTCTTGCCCGAGCCCGTCGGCCCCGTCACCAGGATGATGCCGTGCGGCTGGTCGATCGCGAACTTCATCGCCTTGTAGGCGTATTCCTCCAGGCCCAGCGACGCCAGGCCCGGCGCCAGGTTCGCCTTGTCGAGGATACGCATCACGACCTTCTCGCCATGCACCGTGGGCAGGATGGACACGCGGACGTCCACTTCCTTCTTCAGCGCCTTCACCTTGAAGCGGCCGTCCTGCGGCTTGCGGCGCTCGGCGATGTCGAGGTTCGACATGATCTTGATGCGCGACACCACGGCGGCATGCAGCGCCTTGGGCGGGGCTGGGCGCTCCACGAGTTCGCCGTCGATGCGGTAGCGCAGGCGCGACGTCTTCTCGCCTGCCTCAAAGTGGATATCCGAGGCCTTCGTCTTCAGTGCCTCGATCATCATGGTGTTGACCATGCGGATGACGGGCGCCTCGCCGGCCGACTCCATCGTGGCGTCGATGGCGTCTTCCTTCTCCTCGGCCGAGGAGAATTCGATCTCGGCGTCCTGGCCCTTCATGATGTTTTCCATCGCGAGGGCGGGATTCGCCGCGTCATCCTGCATCTTCAGGCGCCCCAAGGCGTCCATGACATCCTTTTCGGACGCCACACACGACCAGATGCGCCCCCCCGCCACGCGCGTGACCTCCTCCTGCGAAGGCAAGTCAAAGGGGTCCGCGAAGGCGATCGTCAGCCGGCCACCCAACTTCGCCACCGGCACCGCATGCGCCTTGAGCCAGAAGTCGAGCGGCTTCGGCTCCAGCAGGTCGCGCGACACCATGAAGTTCTCCGGCAGCGCCAAGGGCGGCATATTGAGATAATCGGCCGCCGCCAGCGTAAACGCCGCCGGATCCACCAGGTTCTTCTTGACGAGATACCGCTCCAACGGCTGTTTGGAGAGCTTGGCGTCTTCCGCCACCGTCTTGAGCTGCTCTTCGCTGATGACCCCGCGTTTCAGCAGGGCGTCAGCGAAATTCGTGTACCGCGCACGGGCCTTCTTGATTGAGATAATCGGCATTAGAGTTGAGGAATGATGTGATTATGTCGTCAGAACTCATCAGGCAGGTCAATGCGCATGGTGCGGCTCTTCATGGCCTGCGCCTGCGTGGGCGAAGGTCCGTTGACGGGCTTGCCCGCATCATCGAAGAGAATGGCGTCAATGCGGATCGTGCGGTTCTTGAGCACCTGCGGATCCAGCGCCTCGGCCTCCTGCTCCGAAATGACGGTCTTCTGCGATTCGCCATCGGCAGAGGCATACATCGTGCCAGCCTGCGATTGTTCCGGCACCACGAGAATCGCGCCACAGGCCGGACATTCGGCCTCCATGCCGACGGTCTCCTCCGGCGCAACAATCTCCTGCCCGCAGATGGAGCAGCAGAACGAAATCGCCTTGTCGCCCTCCTTCAGCTCGGGCGCATCCACAAATCCGTCATCAGGCTGCTGTTCGGCCATTTGCGCCGCCGCCTCCGCCAGCGAAGGCAGTGCCGTCGGTTCAGGTTTGGAAGCGGCCGCAGGTTCGGGGGGTGCCGGAGGCTCAGGGGGTGCCACAGGTTCGGGCTGGGATGCCGCCGGAGGGGGCACCGCCTCCACTTCAGGCTGAAGCACCGGTTCTGCCGCCACAGGCGCAGCAGGTTCAGGAGTGGGCTCGGCGGCAACAGCGACCGCCTCCTCGGCCTTTTCCGCAGCGGCCGTCTCTTCCACCACCTCCTGGGCCGTCATGGCCGCATATTCCTCGGCCTTCATCGCCGCAACACGTGGCACCACCGCCTCTTTGGCGCGCTTGGACAAGGTCACATGCAGGGCATCACGTTCCGGCAACACCATCTGCTCACCCGTGACAGGATTGCGAACCGTTCGTGCCTTACGCCGCACAACGTCGAATTTACACAGGCCAGGCAGGACAAAATAGTTGTTTTTGGCCTCGCGATAGGCGATTTCGATAATGGCCTCCAAGGCTGCACGAGACTGAAGCTGGGTAATGCCCGACCGGAAAGCCAGTTCTTTGATGAGACGGCTCTTAGTATAGGCTCTTTTCTTCGGTGCGGTATCCATATGTTCTATCCTCCAGAGATATTATAGCACATTCCGTGCCAACTTTGGGCTTTACTTTGGCACTGTTTCTGCTACAATAGTTTCCTGAGAGAAAGAGATTGTCGCATGAAATTTTGGTTTGGCAAAAGTGATGATGAAGAGAAGAAGCAGGCTTCCGAGGCGGCCCCCGCCCCGGCTGCGCCTGTTGCTGCACCGCCGCCCCCTCCGCCACAGCCCGCCGTCAAGCCCATTTGGGTGAAGCCGGCCGTCGGCACGCCCCCGCCGCCCGCGGCCAATCCCGAAAGGCCCGCCGCGGCAGCCGCCCCTGCGCCTTCCGCTCCTGCGGCCGATACGCTCGTGCGCCCGCAGGCCAATCAGCGCGCCCTCTATTATCAGATGATGAACGCCCTTTATGACGCCGTGGTGCTGCTGGATGATCACGGCCATATCGTCGACACCAACACGCGTGTGGAGTCGGTGCTGGGCTACACCCGCGAGGAACTCTGGGACGCGACAGCCACCACCTTGATCCCCGGCCTCAACCCCCAAGTGTTTGCGCAGATGATCAGCAGTCTCCACGGCGATCGCCGCGTGCTCATCAACGCCCGCGTGCACCGCAAGAACGGAACGGTGTTCCCAGCGGAAGTGAGCGCGGGACTCATCAATCTCAGAGGCGAGAACATCGTACTGGCCATCCGCAACATCGAAAAGCGCATGCCGGCACGCGCCATGGTGCGCCCGGCCGCCGCCAAGCCTCCCGTCTCCTGATCTTACCCCAGAAACTGAGAAACCTGGAACCTCGGACAAATGGCAGAAGAGACTCCAAAATTCGACCCCAAGCTCGAAGAGGGCATTGCCTACTTCGAGAAGATGCTCCAGTTGATGCCGGATGACCGCACGACGCTGGAGTTTCTCTGCGTGGCCTACGAGCAGATCGGCGAAAAGGAGAAGCAGCGCAAGGCGCTCTGTTCTCTGGCCGGCGTGCTGATCAAGGAGAAGGATCTCGAGTCGGCGGACCGCATCGCCGAACGCCTGGCGGAGTACCATACGCCCGACGCCCAGGCCGCCGTGCTGCGTGTACGGGCGGCCCATGCGCAGACCGCCCCCCGTCCGTCGCCTGCACAGGCGACGGTAGCCGCCGAACCTGCGGCAGCGCACGCGGCCCCATCCGAAACGCCGGCAGCGGCAGCCGCACCCTCGCGTGACGCCTACGTCCACATTGCACTCAAGGCACAGGGCGAGCTCATCAATCTGCTGGCGCAGCGCCACGTCATCGACGAGGGATTCGTCCCCACGCTACGCCAACGTCTCGCCGAATTGGCCGAAGCGCCTGGCTGTTTTCTCATTTCTGCATTGGCGATTCTCGAAAAAGAGAATACCGCCATTGCCGAAAACGTGGCGGCTTACCTGGCGGACACCGCCGGCACGCCGCCGATTCCCCTGGAGGCATTCGATCTTCAAGGTGAATTTCCGCGCATGCTGCCCGAGCTGATGGTGCGCATTCGCGGCGTGATGCCGTTCGCTAAGCTGGGCGACACGCTGCTCGTGGCCGTCCTTGATCCGCTCGACACCACGCTCAAGCAGGAAATCGAGACGGCCCTGAATCAGCCCTGCCGTTTCTATCTCGCCCATCCGCGTACGATGGAGGAGATTCTGGACAAGCTTTTCGCGGACAAACAGCCTGCTGCAGACGGCAATGCGGAAGGCACAGGACAAGGAGCTGCGTGACATGGCTCGACCCCGCAATAAATCAAAAGCGGGCGTCACGCTCCTCGAAGTCCTGCTCGCCGGGGCCATGGTCTCGATTGTCGTCTTGTCGATGCTGGAGGGCTTCACCACCGCCGCCCGCATTTGCCACGAGAATGCAGAGGTTCTGCGGGCGGACAACATAGCCTTTGACCTCCTCTGGCGGAAATTCCACCAGAACTACGAAGATCAGCTGCAGCAGACCGAGAACAAGGCGGATCCGCCCTTTACCGGGACCGGCACCACACAGCAACAGACCTCCGACACAACCTCTCCCTACCGTGCCGCCGCCCACACGTTCCGGACCTGGCCTACATACACCGACCACAACCAGCAGGTCCCCTACCGATACAAGGAGATTGTCGGGCGCGTGGAAAACGGCCGGGGCGGCAAGTGGCTTTCCGTCCAGCTGCAGTACGGCCCTTCGTACAGCCAGACGCACAGCCTTTCCCTGTTCCGGTGCGAGATTTCCCGTACCATTCCCACCACGACTTCAAACTGACGCCATGCGCCGCGCAAATTCCAGATCAGGCTTTACGGTCGTCGAGCTGCTGGTGGCTTCGACGGCATCCCTGATCATATTCACGGCACTGGCCAGCACGATGTTCTTCTGCCAGCGCATGCTGCGTGAGACAATGGCCGAAGCCGAATTGGCGCTGGCGCAGCGCGACTTGCGTGACAAACTGCTTTTCCGCGCAGGACCCGGACTCAGCGAAGGTCTTCTCACGGGGCATGCCCAAAGCGACTCGGTGGCCATCACCATGGATTGGCAAACCGGCGACAACGCAAGCGCCAATCATGGCCCCGAAAAGATCCGTCTGCTGCTCAAAAACGACAACGACGGCAACTACCTCTTCAACGAGCGTTGCCCGCACAACGACCGGAACGACCGCTGGTTCAAACCCGACGGATTCCGGGTTAAGGCCAACTGGGCGCAGACCATTGACCTGCCGTTGGTCAAGATCGATCTCGGCAGCACCGTGCTGGACGCCATTCACGACACCACCTGGATTCTTCTGCCACTATGAGACACCTGCCTTCATCCAGAATGCCCAAGGCCGGTTTCATCCTGCCGATGGCGATTATCCTGACTTCCGTCTGCGCCATCTCGCTGGCCGCCGTGCTCAGCTATGTTTCTTTCACCACACGCATGACGCAGGTGCACCTAGGCAACACGCAATGCCGCCTTGCGGCCCAGTCCGCCATTGAGACCGCCAAGGAGGCCGTATTCAAGGCCTTCTACTCCTACACGACCTCCGGCAACGGCACCATCAAGATCGGTCTCATCAACGGCAACTCCTTTGAGGACTGGTTCGGCAACAGCACCACCCCGAGGAACACCATCGGCACGGGCAACACCACCGTGACCATCGGTTCCACCAACTTCAACAACAGCATCTTCGGTGCCGTCTCGGTGACGTCGTGCTTTTGGCGCGTATATCACCCCTCGGGCGCCTCGTGGGCCATCGTCACCATTCGCGCCACCGCCGGCCGAGCCAATCCGGGCGGACCCTCGTCCTCTTCCACCATCGAAGAGCGCGTGCGCTTCGCGCTCATGCGTTCGCGCGTGTTCGACAATGCCTACTTCGTGAACAACTACGGCTGGTTCCAGGGCAGCGGCATCACCGCCAATGGCGATGTGCGCGCCAACGGCAACCTCTACCTCGACTCCAGTTGCACGGTCAACGGACGGGTCTATGCGGCCCGCAACGACGAGCTGGGCGTCATCGGCTCCATCCAAAACAAGGGTACCTACGCCTCCTCGCTCTCCGCCTACTGGAGCAACTGCGGCAATCGGGCACGCCCCTCTTCGCCTACCTACAATGGTGGCAGTTTCTTCAATGGTGGCTATTCCGTTCCGACAAGTGCAGCCGACCGCCTCTATCCCTACCAGGAAATCCAGACGATGCCCTACATTTCGGCGCTCGACGAATACGTCACCTACGCACAGGAGGCCAACGGCAAACTCTCGGGCGGTCTGCGTTACTCCATCAACTCCCAGGGCACTGTCGCCTCAGTCAACAATCAGACCATTAACGCCCATTACAATGGCGCGGGACCTTCCGGCAACACATCCCTCGCCGACAAGGGAGCCCTCGTGTTGGAGGGCACGCAGTCTAACCCCATTGTGATTGACGGTCCTGTCGTGGTGGATTCGGATGTGGTCATCAAAGGCTATGTCAAAGGCCAAGGTACCATCTACTCGGGACGTAACATCCACATCGTCGGCGACATCAAGTACGTCAACGCCCCGACGTGGCCACACCCCGACACCAACCCCACGGCGACCGCCGCCGCCAACAACAAGAAGGATCTGCTGGGACTCGCCGCCAAGGGGAACATCGTGATGGGCGACTACACGCTCAGCAGCGCCTGGCTGGGATCCACCTCATCAGGTCTGCAGTACTACCTTAAGACCGGGCCCTATGTGCAGCAGTACGTCTGCGACGAGTCGGACAAGAACATCGGCTACCCGCGCACGAAGGCCTACGGCTACACGAGGGATGAAACCAAATTCTGCGGCGACTATACGCAAGCGGACGGTGGAAGCAAAGTTGCCATAAGCACATCGCAGCAATATGTCACCGTCAATGGCCGCCGCCAGCTGCAGACCGTCGCCTCGCTATCGAACTCAAAGACCCGCAAATACTACGAGTCCGTCTGCCCCGACAAGATCATCAACACCCTTTGTTCCGACACCGCCTCTGGCAGCACCTACACGCCCAAGATCACGCAGATCGACGCCGTGCTCTACAACAACCACGGCATCCTCGGCCATATCGGCAATTGTACAATCAATGGTTCCCTGGTGTGCCGCAACGAGGCCATGATCTACAGCGGGGCACTAAAGATCAACTGGGATCACCGCCTCTTCTCGGGCGCCAGCGACAGCCTCTCCGATCAGCTGGGACTCCCCATGGATGCCTCGCAGCCGCCCATCACCCTTTCCTGGCGCGAAATCTCCACGGCGGACTGAAGACATGATTGAAGCAAACGACAACATGGCGCTCATCGTGGAGCAGCAGATCAGCGACGTCCAGGCCGGTCAAAACCAGTATCAGGCGATCGCCGAAGGTCGCGAGGTCCACCCTCTGGAGATCGAACGCGCACAGCAGGTTGTCGATGAAGCGACGACCGTGCTGCCCACCGCGACAACGCTCACGCTTCAGGAGCCGCATCCGCCAGCACCGCCGCCCGACCCCGACAAGGCCATGCGCCATCTGCGCCTGTCAGTCGTGGTCATCTTGACATTGGCCCTTTTCCTGCTCTGGCTGCGCCAACGTCGCAGGTAACCACAGATAATATTCATCATAATGAATTTCTCGCCGCGTTATGGGTTGACGGTGGGATATTTTTTTAGTAATATTCATTTTAATGAACTTTCAGGAGATAGTCACTTTCTTGGTTGAACGGCGGAAAATGCTGGGGGTCTCACAACGCGAATTGGCAAACCTCTGCGGCATTTCCGTACATGCCCTTTCAAATTTTGAAAGCGGCAAGCGGAATCCAACTGTTGATGTTCTTTTCAAGATTGTCGACACTCTAGGCGCACGTCTGAAAGTGGAAGTGGAGCAAATGTAGCCATGACGAACCTTCCATTTACCCGTGCCGAGTTGAATCTGCCAATCGCAGATGAACGTTCGCCACGAAGGAGTTCCGTCTCCGGCGTACAGGATAAAGTCGAGCTTGCACGCCGCCGTGGACGCTATGAAGTAGTGGAATCTGGTGGCGAATATCTGCTTAAGCCCATACCATCAATGCCTCTGCCGATGTTTCAGACTGATGTTCCGGCCAACGAAGATCTCACAATGACGATCGCGGGGAAGATCTTCGGCATTGAAGTGGCCCGGCATGAACTCGTGCGATTCGCGGATGGCGAACTTGGCTACATGACGCGTCGCTTCGATTATCGCAATGGGCTGAAGATTCCCCAGGAGGATTTCTGCCAACTCTCCGGTCGAACCCGCAAAACACATGGATCCGACTACAAGTACAATGCAAGCTATGAGGAATGCGCGCACATTGTCAGACGATTCTGCCCCGCGGCAAAGATCGAACTGCCGAAACTGTTCCGCCGCGTATTGTTCTGCTACCTGTTTTCGAATGGAGACGCGCACCTGAAAAATTTCTCGATCTATGCCTCACGTCAGGGAGACGCCGTGTTGACCCCCGCCTACGATCTGCTCTCCACCTCGCTGCACATCCCAAACGAATCTCCGCTTGCGCTTGATCTCTTCGCCGATGGGCATTTCACACAGCGATTTGAGGAATTGGGATTCTTCTCGAAGGCCGACTTTCTGGAACTCGGTGACCGCTTTGGCCTCACCGCCGATTCGGTGAAGGCCATGCTGACCGAATTCCCGCAATCCGAAGCAAAAGTCGTTGCGGCAGTTGAGGCGTCGCTGCTGTCCGCTGACGCAAAAACAAATTATCTGGCCAGGTTCCACGATAGGGTAAGAGCGGTAATGCAATGAGAAAAGGCGTTGTGAGATTCCGAGACCGAATCGCCGGCGAGATTGTCGAGGACGCATCCGGTTATACATTCACTTATGACCCTGCCTATCTGGCGGATCAATCCACGCCATCGGTATCCATGACGCTCCCCAAGCGAATAGAGCCTTACCGTTCGCCGCATTTGTTCTCTTTCTTCTTCGGCCTGCTGGCGGAAGGCATTCAGAAGGAGATTCAGTGCCGTTATCTCAAGATCGATGAAGAAGACGATTTCGGCCGCCTCCTCGCCACCAGCAAAAATGACTGCGTTGGAGCCGTTTACGTAACGGCATAATGCGGCTCAGTCTCTCACCGTTGCTCCTCTTGCGCTTCAACCGCCGCGATGAAGCGGCGCTTCTCCACGTCGGGAAGATCGTTCCAGCGCGCGTTCCATCCGCACACGCGCACCTGAAGGTCGGGATACCGTTCGGGATGCGCCGTGGCTTCGCGCAGCAGTGAGGAGTCGAAGCAATTGAGATGCAGGCACTGCCCTCCCTGCCGGAAGTAACCCGCAATCATGGCCGCCAGATTTGCCGCGGCATTGGGCGAACGCGCCATGGACAGCGGCAAGAGCGCATCCAAGATGTGTCCGTCGGGACAGGCGGCGAGATCGAGCTTGAGATTCGAGAGCATCAGCGCCGTGGTTCCTTCACGCCCACACCCGTCGGAGGCGCTATTGTTGCGAGAGAGAGATTCGCCCTTCCGCCGGCCATCAGGCGTTGCGCCCGTCTTCGATCCAAAAGAGATGTCGCGGTTGATGGACCAGAACCCCGCCTCAAACGTGCCGCCATGGCCATTACGCTGCGCATGGATGAGGTTTGTCGCGAACTTCTGGATCCGCTGCCCGATCTCGTCGGCACGATTGTCGTTGCAGCCCCACTTGGGCGCCAGACGACGCGCACGAAGACGCAGCTCATCCGCCCCCTTCCAGTTGGCCTTCAGCGCCTCACGCAAACTGGCCATCGTCACCGTCTTCGTCTCATCCACCAGATACCGCACTGCCGCCAATGAATCAACAGCTGTGGCCAACCCCAAGCAGACCACGCCGGATTGATTGTAGCGGCACCCGCCAGAGGAAATGTCGCGCCCCGATGCGATGCAGTCCGGCATCGAACCCGAGAAGAGCGGCGAAGGGTTGAGATTTGGCCAGTGTTCCTCTGCGAGGCGCGTCGTCGCCAACGCCGCCTCTATGTTCCGGCCAAGCTCCTCGAAATAGCGCGCTTCAAAAGCCGCATACGTGGCAGGCAGTTCCGAGGAGGCGAAGGTCGTCTCAATCGACTTGACGAGACTGACCTCGGCCGCCATGGAAGAGATGACCTCACGTCCGCCAATGGCTGGCTCATAGCATCCGACAAGCACATATTCGGGAATGTCTGCCGACTCCTTGCCGCATCGACGGAACGTCTCGACCAACACGTCATCATTCGCGAACACGATGGACGTACGACCGGCGGCAAGACAACGTGTCACTTTCTCGAGCTGTGCACTCGGCGTCCGTGATCCAAAGCGGTAGGTCAACTTCGGATTAATGCGATTGCGCGCGTAGAAAACCTCAATCACCAGCTCCGTCAACTCGTTCCAGACAGGTTGGCCTTGGGCGTCATAGCCGCCAATCGCCACGTTCTTGTTGTTCGGATGATTCTGCGACCAGAAGCGGTCGAACCAGTCCGCCAACAGACGCTTTGCGCTTTCGCGCGTCTCGCGTCCCGCGGCAAGATCCGCACGGTAGTAATCTATGAACAAACGATCAAAGAGTCCCTGCGACCGCACATCTTCGCCTTCAGCCTCCTGGGCCCGATCATAGACAAGTGCCCATTGAAGCGCTTCGCGAAATGTCCGCGGCGGATGTGCGGCATTCTCCCGCAAAACGGCGGCGACAACAACCATCCCCTTCGACGCCGCCAGGTCAGCCCACCGCAGACATTCACGCGCCAAGGCCTCATAAACCGTGATCACCGAGCTCAGGAAAACCCGAGCATCCGCATCCGTCGCCACCTTCAGCTGAGCCCGCGCCCTTTCAGCCAAGCCCTTTGGCCCAAGCGTCAGAATCGATCGCCAATCGGGGCACGTGTGGCTGACGTCTACACGCGCACAGAATGCCCCCTGCCGCGCCATCCAGGCACCCACTTCCGCGCGTTCCGGTGCAGATGCGGCAAAGTCCTTCAGGCGGCGCTGAAAGCGGCGCCCCAGCAACGACGTATCAGGATGCCAATGAACGAAGAGATCATTCGTGTTGACGGCGAGGCGAACGTTGTCGTAGACTGCCGCCGCCCACTTCGCCCGCGTCACGACGAACGGGCCTGTTGCCGTTTCGCGCGCAATCGCGTCCAGACGAAGATCAAGTGCGGCCCGGTCCTCGCCTGGCCCCAGCTCGACGCCACCAAATGGCACGGCATCCACCCAGGCGCCAATCGCCAAGGCCGTAATCGGACACAATGGGACACAACATCCAATCAGACGAAGAAAAGCCAGTATCTTCATCGCAGCAGAAGCCTTCCTCGTATGCGTTGCCCCCCCCAGATAAAGAGGATTCGGTCAGTTCGCCACCAGCACGCCGGCGATGATGTCCATCGCCTCATCCAGAAGCGCCTCTGTGTGCGAAGCCATATAGCTTGTGCGCAGCAGGCCCTCGTTCGGCGGTGTGGCGGGCGGAATGACGGGATTCACGTAGACGCCGGCCTCGTAAACCTTTTGGGCCGCAACAAATGTGGCCTCCTCCGAATAGGTGTAGATCGGAATGATGGGCGTGGGATACGCCATTGCCGATTCGCGAATGCGAAGCCCGCGCGCCGTGAAGCCCGCCCGCGCATACTCGGAAAGCGCCTTGAGCCGCAACGGCAACTCGGGATGGGCCTTCAGGTGGCGCAGCGCCGCCAGGGCTATTGCCGCTGTGGGCGGCGGAATCGCAGCCGAAAAGATGAAGGGGCTCGAGGTATAGCGTGCGTAGGAGACCGTGCGCTTGTCGGCGGCCATGTAGCCGCCCAGAGCCGCCAGCGACTTCGAGAAGGTGCCCATGTAGACGTCCACTTCCTTCTCAAGCCCGAAGTGGAACGCCGTGCCGCGTCCGCCAGGCCCCATCACGCCAAGGCCATGCGCGTCATCCACCATTGTGCGGGCGCCATACTTCTTGGCCAGCCGCACGATCTCCGGCAGGTTGGCGACATCACCGCCCATTGAGAACACGCCGTCCGTCACCACCAGGGCTCCCGCCGTTTCGGGAACCTGCTTGAGGCAGTTCTCGAGATCCGTCATGTCGTTGTGCTTGTAGCGCAGCATCTTGCCGAAGGAGAGGCGGCAGGCCGCATAGATCGAGGCATGGTTCTCGCGGTCACAGATCACGTAGTCGTGCGGCCCCACCAGACAGGAGATGATGCCGAGATTCGACTGGTAGCCCGTGCTGAAGGTGATGGCGTCCTCTTTCTGGAGGAACTGCGCCAGCTCGGCCTCCAGCTCCATGTGCAGATCCAGCGTGCCGTTCAACAGTCGCGAGCCCGAACAGCCCGTACCGTATTTCTCCAGAGCCTTCACACCGGCCTCGATGACCTCCGGACAGATGGTGAGCCCCAGATAGTTGTTGGAGCCCAACATGATCCGCCGTTTGCCCTCCATGATCACCTCCACGTCCTGACGGGACTGGAGTTCGCGGAAGTAAGGCACGATACCAGCGGAGATCAGTCTGTCTGCACGTGCCAACGTACTGTCGAATTTGGAGAACAAGTCAATCATTGCGGATTTGCCCTTTCGGCGTTCTGTTCATTCTGAAGCTGTTCGAGTTCGGTGGCCGCCTCTTCCCAATCTTGGGTGTACCGATCGATTTCGTACTGGATCACCTGCACCTGGCGGTTGCACTCGGCGAAATTGGTGGTGGGCTTGGGATTGAAGAGCTCTTCCGAGGCGGCATCCAGCGCGACCTGCAGTTCTTCGAGCTTCTTCTCCGCCGTCTCCACCCGTTTCTTGAGCTCACGCATGCGCGGTGCCGTCTTGGCGCGCTCCGCCGCACGGAGCTGCCGCAGCTCCTTTGAGGTCAGCTTCCTCTCGCCACCGTCTTCCTTTGCGGCCTCGGCCTTCTCTTCGCGACGGGCATCGGCTGCGGGGACCGCCCTGCCGACGTCGCGCTTCTCGAGGTAGTAGTCATACCCGCCCGGGAAGGCACGGATGCCCTCACGCGTGATCTCCAGCACGGAAGTCGCCACCGCACGCACGAACTCGATGTCGTGCGAGACCAGCAGAATCGTGCCCTTGTACTCACGCAGCGCATCCTGCAGCAGCTGCCGCCCGTCAAGGTCAAGGTGCGTCGTGGGCTCGTCCAGCAAAAGGAAATTCGGCGCCTGCAGGAAGAGGCGCAGAAATGCGAGGCGGATCTTCTCACCGCCCGAGAGAACGCCCGCCTGCTTCTCGACATCGTTTTCGTCAAAGCCGAAGGCTCCCAGCTGATTGCGGAAGTTCTTCTCGCCCGTGAGGTTTGTCGCGCCCTGCCAGGCGTTCTTCGCGATGCGGTAAACGGTGAGGTCCGGCGGAATCGTCTCGGCGAACTCCTGGCTCAGGTAGCCAGGTACGACATTGTGCCCGAGAATGGCCTTGCCTGCCGTAGGTTGGCGAGCGCCGGCGATGAGACGCATCAGCGTGGACTTGCCGAGGCCGTTGTAGCCGATGAGCGCCACCTTGTCGCCACGCGAGACGTTGAACGACACATCATGCAACACGTTCTTCACGCCATCATAGGAGAAGAAGAGATTCTCGCAGCGGAACATCTCAATCCCTGACGCCGGCGGCTCCGCCAGGCGCAGCCGCCCACGACGCGAATAGCGTTTCGGCAGCACGATGCGCTGCTCGTCAATCTTGTCGATGAGCTTCTGTCGGCTCTGCGCCTGCGCAGCCTTGGTGGCCTGCGCACGGAAGCGATCAACGAACCGCTGCAGCTGTTCGCGATGATGATCCTGGTTCTCCTTGGCGGCGAGCAGATGCTGAAAACGCACTTCGCGCTCACGCAGATACCAGTCCAGATTGCCCTCGTAGCGTGTGGCCGTCTCGGCGTCCACCTCCACAATGATGTTGGTGAGCGTACGCAGCAGATAACGGTCATGCGAGATGAGCATCAGCGTACCCTGGTACTGCTTGAGGTAGCGTTGCAGCCAGTCGACGGCCGGCAGGTCGAGGTAGTTGGAGGGTTCGTCCAGCAGCAGCAGATCCGGCTCGGAAGCCAGCACGCGGCTCAACTCGGCGCGCATGCGCCAACCACCGGAGAAGGAGGCGAAGGGCTTGGTGAATTCGTCGGTGGAGAAGCCCAATCCGCCCAACGCCACCTTGACGCGCGTCTCGAGGTCATAGCCGCCGAGATGCTCGAACTCGGTCTGAACCTCGCCATACTCCTTCAAAGCCGTCTTGTCGCCAGCGTCCATGCGCTCTTCCAGCACATGCATCCGCTGCTCAAGCTCATGAAAGCCCGGAACACCTCGCAGGGAGTACTCCAGCAGCGTCTCCTCGGGCGTATCAGGTTCAGGATGCTGACGGGTGGAGCCGATACGCGGCTTCTCCTCGATGATCAGCTCGCCATGATCGGGCGAAAGTTCGCCGAGGATGATCTTGAAGAGCGTGGATTTGCCCGACCCGTTAGGCCCCACAACGCCGATGCGTTCGAATTTGTTGACGCGGAAGGTGACGCCCGTGAGGACGTCCTGCTGACCGTAATGGACGGATATGTTCTGAAAATCGAGCATCAGTTCCTTTCGAGATACGCCTTCGCCGCCGCCAGGCCACGACCTACCGACTGGTCCATGTCGTAATAGCGGTATTCGCCCAGGCGACCGCCCACGACAAGACCGGGCACCTTCGCCGCCTCTTCCTGATAACGCGCCAGCAACGCCCGCGATTCGGCGTTGTCGACGGCATAGTAGGGCTCGTCGCCGGGCTCCCAGGTCTTGGGGTACTCGCGGCAGATCACCGTCTTGGCGCGCGCCATCGTTTCCTTGTCTTCGGGATGGAAGTGCTTGAATTCGTGGATGCGCGTAAACGGCACGTCTGCGCCCGTGTAGTTCATCACCGAAGTGCCCTGCCAGTCCGCGACTTCCAGCGTTTCACGCTCAAACCGCAGCGAGCGCCACGGCAAAGCACCGAATCTGTAGCCGAAAAGCGCATCGATCGGGCCCGAGTAGAACACGGGCCTGGCGGTTAGGGTCGAATCCTGGCGCGTCCGCCAATCCAACCAGTCGACATTGCATTCAAGCGAGATGTTCGGATGGTCGAGAAGACGTTCAAAGAGCGAATTGTACCCCGCCCGCGGAATGCCCTGGCGGTAGTCGGGGAAGTAGTTGATGTCGTAGCTCGCCCGCACCGGCAGACGCTTGATGATGGACGCCGGCAGATTCTTGGGATCGGTTCCCCACTGTTTGCGCGTGTACTCACGAATGAAGGCCCAGTAAAGCGGTTCGCCGATGAAGGAGATCGCCTGTTCCTCAAAGGTGGGATTCGCGAGATTCCGCCCTTCCAATCCCTTGGCGGCTTCCTGCGCGATGAAGGCCGGCAGTTCGGCCGGCGTGAGGTTAAGCCCGTAGAACTGGTTGACCAGCGTCAGCCCAAGCGGCAGGAAGTACGTCTTGCCCTCGTAGCGCGCCAAGACCTTGTGCTGATAGCCGTTGAAGGTGATGAAGCGATTGACGAACTCCCACACGTCGTCGAGATGCGTATGGAAGATGTGCGATCCATAGGTGTGGATCTCGATGCCGTTTTCGTCCGTCTCGCACCGCACATTGCCGCCAATCTGCGCACGCTTTTCGAGCACCAGCACCTTGCGTCCGGCCTCTGCCAGCACGCGTGCGACGGTACATCCCCAAATGCCGGCTCCGGCAACTATCACATCCACTGCCATGACTGCCCCTTCCCTGTCAGCTCTCCAGCGCCCGAGCCGCCTGATCGCAAATCTCGTCTACCGTCTCAGCGTCATCCTTTACCAACTCGTGCAGGAACTCCCGCCGAGACGCGAGATGCCCCCGCGCCGCCGTGAGACGGCGTGTCGTCGTGTACTGCAGACCCGCGATCATCCATCCCACCTGGATGAGCACGAAGTCCGCCAACGTCTTGATGTTCTGATAGTCCACGGGGCGACCCTCACGAATGGCCGCCAAAACGGCAGGGTTGGGAGCCGCGTGGATGGGCAGATTCCAGAAGGCCTTGCAGTCGTCGCGCCAATTGGTGTGTTCAACCCGGTCTTCCAGCACGCGGAAGATGTCCAGCTTGTCGGCGTCACGTACGGTATGGGAGGCCGCCAGCGTCAGCGGATCAAGCCCTTCGGGCACATCACGGCGATTGTGGAAGAGCACGGCGTCAAGTATGGCCTTGGCATCCTGCAGCGACGCCAACCAGCCAAGGTCCCGCACAATGTCATGCGAAAACACGGCATGGTCAACGGAATCGGAGTCGCGGAAGGTATTGTAGCGTTTGAGCTGCTCGTAACGGCCCGTGTCGTGCAGCAACGCCGCCGCCGTGCAGACCAGCCGCGTATGTTCGTCAAAGCCCTCACCCTCAGCTATGGCACGGGCATTCGCCACCACATGGTCCGTGTGGACGCGCTTGAGCTGCATCATGTCCGGCAAAGCGCCCGCTACGCGGAAACTCGCCACATAGGCGTCGTACTGAGCCGTCAGATCTGCCAGGAACTCTTCCGTCACGACTGGGGCTCCTCTCCGGGGAAAGGCGGCAGGCCAGTCTCTCCGGGAAACAGCTTGTCCAGAATCTGCTCCGCCGGCGTATAGGCCTTCTTCTTGCTGTTGCAGTCCTTGCAGCAGGGCACACAGTTCCCGCGCGTGGACTTGCCGCCGCGTGCCACGGGAATCACATGGTCCATCGTGAGGTTCTCGGCCCCGACCTTCACGCCACAGTAATGGCATACGCCGCGCTGCAGTTGCGCACGCCACCAATCCGTGTTCCGCAGCGCACGCGCCTTTTCGCGTTCGCGCTTCACATGCACGGGATCGGGATTGAGATCGAGCCAGTCACCCATTGCGATACGCCCCGGGGCCTCACTTGCCGCCACAGGCCGCCATCGCCTCGGCGATGGTCACCGGAGCGCCACCGCGCTTGGCGGACATCTCGGCTGCCTCCATGAACGCCATGATCTCCAGCGTCTCCTCATTCGGCACGGGAACGATCCCCGTCTTGAAGAACGTGATGATCTCGCGCAGCAGCGGCTCATAGCCAGGATAGCCGTCAAAGATGACCACGGGGTTCTTCTTGTCCTTGGGCTTCTCGGGCAGCACATAGCCGGAATAGATCCAGCTCTTGCGCTGCAGGCGCAGCTCGCCCATCCGGCCGTCTTTCCACACGGCGTTGATGACATCGTCCGTGTCGTTGCGGAAACAGCTCACCTTGTCGACGCCCATGCCCATGATCGCCACCAGCGGCTCAAAGCCGTGGATGCCATACCAGGTATAGAAGTTGTGCGTGCCCTGCTCCTCAAGCGGCGAAGGCGAGATGAGCGCCGCACCACGGATCTTGCCGTAGACGCCGTCGCGCGCGTCCTTCGCCACATTGCCGTAGCGCAACGCCGACGACGAGAAATACTTGGCGTTGTACTGCTTGCCGGCCTTGTAGATCTTGAGCGCATCCGTCAAGTTGTGCGCCAGCGGCTTGTCGATGAACACGGGCTTGCCGCTCTTGAACACCTCTACGGCCTGCGCGTAGTGCTCGCGGCCGTCATTCGTCTCCAGACACACGCAATCCACCTTGGCAAGCAGATCGGCGATGGAAGGGACGATCTCCACGCCCATCTCCTGCATCTGGGCGATGTACTTCGGATAACGGTTGGTGGATGAGACGATGTCCTTGGATCCCCACTGGTAGGCGGCCACCATGCGGAAGCCCGCCACACCCGGATCCTTGGTCACGTTCATGATCTTCGTGAAGGCGATGGCGTGGCTCGTGTCGAGCCCGATGATGCCCACCTTCGTTTCCGCGGCCACGGCCATCGCCATCACCGCACAGACTGCCAGAATCGACTGCTTCATTTTCATTCCTCTTCTCAACGTTCAATCTCGAAATACGGCAGGCGCGCCAACGGAGCCGCCACCGTGATCTCGCACGGCCCCGTGAACGACTGCCCATCGTCCGCACGCCACTTGCCGGGCGGAAGCACGACCTTGCGCGAGGTGGCGCCCTTCTCCATCACCGGAGCCACCAGCAGGAAGTCGCCCATCATGAACTGATCCTTGATCTCCGCATAGCCCTTGCCGGGGAAGACATATTCGAGGTTGCGGATCATCGGCTCGCCCGACTTGCCGCACGCCTGCGCCAGCGCCACGAACTTCTGCGCGAACTTCGTCTGACGCATCTTCACGAGGTCGCGAATGATCTGCTGCTTCTCGGCATCCAGAACGCGCCACGGCGACGCCGAGAACTGCATCATGCCGCAGAGCGCGTGCACCTGGGCGCTGCGCACAAACATCTCGGGCTCAAAGGCCGAACCGGGGACGAAGGAGCGCCAGTTGCCGCCACCGATCATGTCGGGGCAGATGAAGGGATGTCCCAGCAGGCCGCCGGCGACCATCGACGGAATGAGCGCCTGCACTTCGCTCCACTTGTGGTTCTTGTCGTGGAGACGCTCCACGATCGGCTGCCCGGCCGATTTCCACGCGTGGCGGTATTCGCACACCGGGTACTGAAGCGAAAAGGCCAGATAGCCGTTGGCCTGATCGGCCGAAGGGATCTTCTCATGCGACTTGAGGCCCTTCGTGTAGTAGTCCAGCGAGCCGCCGTCGAGCTTGAAGCCGTCTACGCCATAGTCCTTCACCAGACGGTCCAGCTGCTCCTTGAACCAGCGACGGCCGTTCGGGTGCGTGAAGTCCAGAAGCGCCGACTTGCCGTTCCACCATGTCACGGCCGCCGGCTCCCACCCATTGTCCATGGTGAGGAAACCGCCCGTGGGCTGCTTCTCCACCTTGAACGGATCCTGGCCATCCAGCAGCGTGCGGTAGGGCTGCGAGTCCATGCTCACCCACGGGCACACCCACAGCACTACTTTGAAGCCCATTTTGTGTAGCTTGTCGCACATGCCCTTCGGATCGGAGAATTTCTTCGGATCGAACTCCCACACGCCATAGTTCGTCTGCCACGTGTCGTCGATCATGAACACGCCGGGCGGCAGGCCATTGTCGAGCATCGACTGCGCATAGGCGAGGATGTCCTTTTCGTTCTGGTTGTAGGTCAGCTCGATCCAGGTGTTGTACTGGGGCGCCGCCACAAACGCCAGTTCAGGCGTCTTGCCAGACGGCGGGAAGTGCGCCTTCGAGGCGTACAGGAACGCATCACGCAGCGTCTTGCCCGCCACCTTCACCTCGACCTTGGCAGAAGGATCCTCGGGCGAGACGACGATACGACCGCTGCGGATCTCAAAGCGGCACTGGCGGTCACACCAGATCTCACGGCCCTTGTCGGAGATCATGAAGGACGCATACTGGTTGTAGTAGCCCGTCTTCGTGAGGTCGATGACCAGATCGGTCTTTGCCGTGAACGGCATCTGCGGACCAAAGTAGTTTGCGCCACCCCACCAACGCTCCTCCGGCAGCATCTTCACCGTTACCGTACCCTTGCGGGGAGCCGAGAAGAAGTTAATCACCGTGTTCTCGTCCACGTCCACCCCATGCGGATGATGTCCGTAAAGCGTGCGGTTGACCACTTGAATGTCGCCGCCGGCCTTCTTGTAGCGCGACGCGAACAGCTCCGCGTTGTTGACGGGCATGAGCGTCTGGTCGGCCCCGCCGTACAGCAGCAGGATCGGAATGCGCTGCGCCACCAACTTTTCGGCCATGTTGACGGGCATTTCGGGATCATCCGTCCACTCGCCCAGCTTGCGGCCCAGCTTGTCCCACGGTCCCAGCGAAGCGACAGCCAACGTGCCGGGACGCCCGACACGGCCATCAAAGTTGAGGAATGGCGCATCCAGGTAGATCTTGTCCACGCAATCGGGGTTGTTGGCGGCATAGCGCACCGAGAAGAAGCCACCCCAGCTCATGCCGATCAAATGTGCCTTCGGCGCAAAGCCCAGCTCCTTGACCAGGAAATCTTGGAATCGGCGAGACACCGCAAGGCCCGTCTTGTCCATCTTATCCTTGAAGGTGTCCACTGAGACATGATGCCAGCCCATCTTCAGCAAGCGCGGCACGCTTGTGCGCGCCACATAGGCCGTGCGCCACTGGATGGTCCATGTCCAAGGCGTGCCGTCCAGGGCCTTCACATCGGCCGGCGGCTCCACCACCCAGGCATCATAGCCCTCGAAGTCGAAGACCGTGCGCTGGCCACCGTACCACATGTCGGTTCCCTTGACCTTGTACTTGGCCGCAATCCGATCCGTGAGTGCGCCACCAACCGCCGTCACGGCCAAAGCCATAACGGAGACTATGAGGAAAAATTGTTTTTTCATAGTCTAAATGATACCAAAAACGCCGCCCAAGGGCAAGCCTCGGGCCGCGTTCCAAGGCGTCTTCAATCCTGTCTTTCCCCGGAACGCCAGCCCACACCTCATGTGCCATCATCCGATAAGACCTTGGCACCAGGGCATCAATGAAGCATCAGCAGACTTTGCCGAGGAATACGTCGTGCGTAGAGCGTACGCCTGTCGGGCGAAAGCTCCAAACGCCAAATCGCGCCACAACCGTCTACAGTGGCGGCATCAGTTAAGGTGATGCCGCCCGAGGAGATGGCGATGACATAACGGCCTCGACCGTGAGTAGCGTGCGTGGCATCATCAAGATAGATGTCCCTCAAGCGCAATGGCCCGGCCAGCGAGAGATGATTTCCGGCCACCACATCGGCCATCGGAACCACCCATTTATCCACCGTAATTCCCGCCGTCGCCCCTGTAAAGGCGGGCACGCCCTCCAACCGCATAAGCGCATAATCCGAAGACGCGAAGTCGACGCCCGTGCCGGCGGCAAACCGCATGCACGGGAAACGCGGTTGCGACAACAACGGCCGGGAACCTCCCGGCGCCTGCGTGACGCCATCCTCCAGTTCTTCCGGCAGACACCACGTGAGAAGCGAACCGTCCCCTGGATCGACAAGCTTCAAGTAGGCCGTCTGATCCGTGAGGCCTCGGCCTTGAGGATCATAGCCCACCATGAAGTCCGGAATGGTCCAGCTGCCCCGTGCCGCAGCCGCGGCTCCGGCACCAGTGGTATAAGTGCGCACATCAATCCGATTCGGGCCCGGCACAAGTGTGGCTGTTCCCACGCCGATATCGGGAGTGTTGGACCAGTACAGTACGTTGCTGCCACCCACAAAGACGGATAGATGCGTACCGGCGGCACCGGCAAAGGACCATACCTCGTTCGTGGGCGAATTGTTCCACACATAACCAGAATAGGAGAACAGGCAGCGATACGTGGCGTTCGCAATGGGTTTGGGGTCCGTCCACAGATGGTGCCTGCGATCATAGAATGCCGCAGTCGAAAGCGTCACGATGTTCGTCTCCACCGTCAAGGCCTGATGCATCTCCTTCCACATCGCCGAGATCTCTGCCGCCACATCAGCATAGTCGTGTCGGCGACTTTCGATCAGGCCCGCCACCACCGACCGTCGACTCCGCGACATCAATGCCACCCGTCCACCCCTGACATCCAGCAAATCCGACCCCGTCAGGTTAGACCATGACAGGCAGCCCCTGCCGGTTTTGCGCACATGGTTCCGCCATGTGCCGTCAGCATCCCCCAGCACCTTGCCGTCACCTTCTACCTGCAACGGCGGCAGATTGTAGTACGCGCCTTCGGCCATCAGATGCACGGCCCCATTCGTCATCGCCAGGCTTCCCCCTGTTGCCGGCAGCACATCAGGACGCCACAGGAAGACCTCAACCTCGGCGGTTCCCAATCCATTTGAGAAGCTGTTTTCAGGGCTCATCAAATGGAGGCGCCCTGGGCTGCCGGAGGTGCCCACAACATCAAAACCCGCCCCAGAGATCGGCCCCGAAAGCGCAAGATCACAACTCCCCAATTTGACGGAGAGCCGACATCCTCCCGTTTTCACGGGACCAGACCAGCAAGTCGTGTTCGTATCCACGCCTGTCGCGACGCCGTCCAACACCTGCAGTCCGTCCATGTGCGTGGCATCCATTGTCCACGCCAATGTCCCCCTTGGCTTATTGAGGTTCAGCCAACCGCCCGACCCGAATGAGAAGTCGTTAAGCTCTGTGCCGTCAAAGGATGTGCCCGCATTCATCACCGTAACAGAAACACCATCCGCCGCGACAATCCTTCCCGGCCAACGCACACACCAGCCCCCAAGCGCAAACGGGCCACTGCCCCCCAGCGTGAGGGTATGTCCACGCATCATCAGGTAGATGGGACCATTCAGCCCGTTCTGATAGAGTGTCTGCCTGGTGAGATTGCCGATTCGCGCATCAGCCGTCATCACCAGGTTGGTGCCAAAGTACATGCGACTGAGCATGCCGCCGCCCGTATGCTTAAGGGCACCCTGGCCGTCAGGTCCCGCTCCCGCGAAATAGATGCGCTTGTTGAAGGAGCCCCAGTCATTGCCAGAGGCCGTTGAGGCAGGATAGGCGTCCAACGCACCACCTGGCAACACACGTACACATCCACAGACCATCTCGCCCGCCAGGCGCCCCAACGCCTGAGGTCTGGTGTAGCGATAGGTACCCGCCTCTACGGTAATGTCGCCCAAATAGGAAGACAGATCACTTGAAACGACTAGGGTACCACCGCCACGCTTGATGAAATTCGTGGCTACATTACTCGTAAGCATCCTGCCAAGCGACGTAAAGTCAAAGGCATTCGTGGTTCCTGCCGGGACGTCCACCACCAACGCCATACGCGACACAGGCTCTGCATCAGAAACCTTCACGTGCGGATCAACCACAAAGGCCGGACGCAGATTGAGGTGCTGCAGCTGCAGCTTTGGCGCTGCGCCATCGGACGTCTCACCAGCGAAGACAAGCCGCACCTCCGCCGCCGCTGCCGCCAGACGTCCCGTAACGCGCCAACGTCCACAACAGCCTGCAGGCAGCTCAATATTCTCCAGAGAACGATCCAACACTTCGCCCAACAGATGGCCTGCGCCGTCATATTGCTGCAGGCGAATGCTTCCCAGCCAGTGAGACGCAAAGGAGAAGTTTCGGACATCGAGCTCCAACTTGACGGGCCCGCCCGCCCCATTCGTAACCGCGCACACGGCCGCAACACCTGGCACGGCAACAGGCGGGTAGTAATCGCGAATGTCGCGGCGATCGAAAAGGTTGGCGCACAGTTCGGAATCCTGCACCTCATAACGGCCAGGTGGATCGACCACGAGCAACAGCTTCTCCGCATTGCGAGGTGGCGTCACCCGCAGAACCGCACCTTGCCGATAGTCGGTGGCATGCTGAATCGCCTCGAACGGAACAGCGCTTGTCACGCCGTTCACTACGGCCTCTATGGCATATGACGTGAATTCACGCCCGTTCTGTGTGCACTGCGACACCAACAGCTGCTGCCCCTGTGCCCTCAGACGCTGTTCAACGGTTGCCGTGTCCACAGTCAATTCGCAGGGCGTGCCGCCAGCTATTCCCGGACGCCAACCCAGCACTTCAAGACGTTTGGCGGCGTTCGATACCGCCATCGCCTCCGTCAGGTCGATGAGCTGCTGTACCGGCGTCACGCTAAGCGCCATGTAGCGGTTGTTGACGGGGCCTGTCTCTGGCCCCATCAACGCCGTACACACCACGTAGCGGTCATTGCACACGAACTGCGGATGGGGATCGGGATGGAGCTTGGATTCGTTGCTCTGTTCCGCCATGCGCTTCATGAAGTTGTGGATGTAGCAACTGCGGTGCGCCTCGCGATTCCAGAAGCGCACTGTCCAATCGCAGCCCCGCCACCAGCCATTCACGGAGGCATCGAAGACAAGGCATTTGCCATCTGCGGTCATCGTGGCATGCGCAGCGCCCACGGGACTTATCCGAGACTCACGCCCTGTGACGAGATCCAGATGGCACACGCCGCTTGAGCACCACAGAATGCCCTTGCCATCTGGCGAGAATATCTCATGCGTGGCGTAGTTGGTAATCTTTCCCCTTACCATCCAGGGCATGCAGTCAGGCCGAAACAGCCAAATGCGCGGATACAGATAGTCGGAGGGGCGTTTCTCCCAAGTCGTATAGGGAGGAGATTGGAGCTCCAGTCCCGCCAGCCGTTCGGGCGGCAGTTCATCCGTCACCAGGTAGCTGCCATACTCCCAGGCACACATGCCCAGATTGCCGTCGATGGGGTTCAACTGTCCATGATTGCAGCAGAATCGTTCCTGTCCCCATTCCTCCCATTCGCCAGTCACGACGTTGATCATGCCCTGGCGAAAAATATCGCCCGTACGCGCATCCAAAAACACGCGCGTGCGGTCTGGCGAGAATGTGATGTGCGTGCCATAGCTGTAGGACTGGCCCGCCACATAGGCCAGCTCGGGCGGCACCACACAGACCACATGATCAATTTGGGGATCCTCCAGCAGATCACGCCGATGCAGCCCGTATCGATCTAGGTACCACACCTGATCGCGTTCGACATCCACCCAAGACGAGGAGAAAGATGCGTCCTTCAGCTCCACAATCGAATCCGTCTTGAAGTCAATGAACAGATTGCGGCGCGCAGGCGACTTGCCAAACCAGAACTCGTTCGTGCATGCCTTGAAGAGCAGGAAACGTCCGTCATCGGTCATTGACTTTGTCGTGAAGTAGTAGGATTGATGATTGTAGTCCACCAGACCTGGCCTCAGAACATACGACTTCACGCCCGAGACGGCATCCGTGTGCTCCTCAAACAGCGAAGAGGTCTCAGGCCCATTCGCGATCTGTTCACCCGACAGCACGCTCTTGAGGACACCCCCTCCTGCGACGAAATGCGCGGCATGGGAGACATCCGCCGCGCCACTGCCCGCGCCACCATAGGTGCCCGCATAGGCCCGCACGCCGTCAAAGACGACATTGTGCACTGTGACCGTACAACCGGCAGGAATCGCCAGCCGCCCCTGATCCCGGAGGTGAAGCGCCGTCAGGCTCCCCTTGCCGCCGAAGACCTTCGCCGCAGAGTCGGCATCGTCAATCGCCAGCACGCCCGAACCCTTCACGATGACATTGGTTGCGCCAGCCCAGCCCGCACCCTTCGCGAAAGTCAATGTGCCGCCCGTCACCTCAAGATCGCCTTTGGTGTCCGACACCTGATGGACCAACGTCAACGCCGGAGAGACGGAACCGGGCGCAAAACGCAAGCCCACTGCTCCAGAAAATTTTATGGCAGCATAGACAATGCCATTCTCTCCCGTATGGCGTTTGACGGGCGTGAGCGTCAATGTGGCGGGGGTCTTACTTGTCACCCGGGCGTAACGTGCGACATTGTAGGTCTTGCCGGTCACAGTTGCCACATGCCAGTCGGTGGAAAGGCCACCCAACAGCTGATCGTGGCCGTCAAGATCTAGTTCCATGCGTTCGGGAAGCGTCTGCGGCGTCCAATCCGAACGCCCGAAGCGTAGCCACCCTCCAGGCGCCAATGCATTCTCCACTCCACAGACGACTCTAGAGCAGAACACACGAAAGACATTCCAGGCGTTGCCAGCAACGTCAAGCCGAAAAACCGGTGTCTGCTGAACGGTTCCATAGCTGTTGAGGTCAAACTCGTTGTTCTTGACCCCCGTGTAGGCGAGCAGCGGCCTATTGGTGATGATAGTCGTTCCGCCTGATCGCATATTGATGAACAGACGGTCCAGTGCGCCACCATTCACGCCACCCGAGAACAGAAGCGTGCTGCCTGTATTCACGCCCACTGCAGCAGTTCCGGACCGTACGCCGCCGAACTCTTCGACAAATGCAAGCGACGAGCCGGGTGGCATGAGATCCCCCGTCGCATCACAGATCAGAATCGGCGTTCGGCAGACCATGTCCGCGGCAAAGGACAGGTATCTGTTCGCCGTGGCATTCCCCGTTGTGCCACAATAGAGCGTAAAGGGACGTGATGCCGCCCCCAACGCCCATTCGTGCGACACGGCGACCTGTGCACCATTGGTGGCAACGAGGGAAACCGTCAACGACGAATTATCCTGGTTCAGGTCAAAGGTGCCAGGTCCCTGAAGCGTCACCGTGCCGTCTACAGCATTGGTGCATATCTCAGCATGGGCGCACACGGCCAGGAACACGAGTGCCAAATGCCAAGCACGCATGAGCGACCCTACCCATTGCAGCACCACGACCGCCGTGGCGCCGAGTGCCTTCGCCATCTTCATGGGCGGCGTATTCGCGTAGTCCAGCATCGTTATGCCCATGGAGCCGACCTCAAGACCCTCATCGGCGGCCCGCGGTCCCAGCAGGCTGTATTACACCTATTTCTGTGGCGGCGAGACAAGGCGGATTTCGGCCTTGGGAACACGCGCCCGCACCAGGCCCAGCAGCTTCGCCTCGGCGGCAGCAATCTCCTCGGGTGAGTTGACACCACGATTGTGCACACCCGCAGAAAGGACCACCACTTCCGGATCGTAGCCGCGAAGCGTACCCTGAATGACACGCCACATCACGTTCTCAAGCTTGTCACCCTTGAAGCCCATGTCAAACACCTGCCACTCGGGCCCGAACTTCTCGGCCTGGGTCGCCGCCGACTCGTCGCCCAGCAGCACAACCCTGCGTTTGCCCTTCTTGAACTTTTCCAGATGCGACTCGAAAACCACGCCTTGCCGCAGAATGATGGCGTGACGGAAATGCCAATCGTAGCCAGGGCCCTGCATGACTTCCACGGGAATGAGCGCCGTATTCTTTTCATTGGCATACTTTGCGGGATCCTCGGCGAGATGCGAGGGGTAGTCCAGCGGCGTCTCAATCCAGCCCTTCGTGGTGGCGCACGTCTGGATTGTATCCCCATGAATGCCCGAGAGCGCCAGATTGGAGACTACAGGGCCCTTCTTCGTCATGGTGACCCAGGTGATGGAATCCATCACGCCATAACGCAGATCATCGCCCAGCCGGCCACAATCGAAACCGCCGCCCGCCGTGCCGATCATGTAGTACTTCTTGCCATGACGCACCGCCGTGCAGTGGTTATGCCAATCGCCACAGAACACCGTGTAGTCACGCGCATTGATCTTCTTCTCGAACGCCAGCCACCGGTCGCTCGTCCAGTCGATGGGCTTGTGCATGAACATGAAGGTCCAGCGCGCATCCTTGTGCTGATCCATCTCACGCAGCGCCCAGTCAATCTGGTTCTGCGGGATCGGCTCACGCGGCGGGAAATAGTCATGCTTCTCCATCGTGTTGAAGCAGAGGAAGAGACACCCTTTATAGGTGAAGCTGTAGTAGGTGTTGGTGCCGTGATACTCCTTCCAGAGATCGATCGAGGTCTGGCGAGCGGGCGTCATGCCCTTGAAGCCCGTCCAGATGTCGTGATTGCCCACCACATAGAAAAACGGCATCTGCAGACGCCCCACAAGATCATGCAGTTCATCCCACTGCTTACGCAGATCCGGTTCTTTCGCCCCACCGCCATTCACCAAGTCGCCCACGGACATCACAAACTCCGGCCGCAGCAGATTCAGCGAATCCATGGTCTTGCCGAAGAAGCCTTTGCGCTCGCCGCCTGTGCGATCGGGGATCACCGCAAAATGGAATTCCTGCGGATCATCCAGGAAGTTCTCGTTCGTCCAAGGCTTCACGCCCGAGAGCCCATGCTGAAAGTCAGCCGCCCCAGCAACCAGGGCCACTGCGCACATTGCGAAAGTCAGTGTGATGTTTTTCATAATGCCTAGTATACCATATTTCCAAATGAACCGATCAGAGACAGGCAGCAAAGGTCCCTTAGTCCGCAAGCATCAACTGCCGGAAACGGGTTATCTCCTCTGCAGTGATGCCGCAGGCCTTCGCATAGGCCTCGAATTTCGCCGTCCACGTATCCCCCGCATAAGGTGCCAAGATGCCCACCAGCGCGTCATAGCGTTCTGGGTCACGGAACAGCGGATTGATGTTGAAGAAAGCCGTCATCTGCCAATCCTTCGCGAGGTCGTCTTCGTCCACGCCCAGCAGACCATTGAGCTGAAAAGCCAACGAGCCTGTGCGATCGGCCCCCTTCGCGCAATGGAAGAGGATCGGATAGTTGGCCTCATCAAGGAACAGACGGAAGACCTCGGCGAAATACTTCATGCCCTTCGCGTGTCCGCATGAACCATAATTGGGCGCGCTGCGGTTGACGAGCTTGACGCTCTCTCCCAACGGCGAGATGCCTTTGAGCTTCTCGTAGTATTCAGGCGTACGCAGATCAAGATCGGTCTTGATGCCATAGGCCTTCAGGAAAGCCTCCTTGTCCTTGACGGTCTCCAGACAGGCGCTGCGGTAGATGCGGCCCGTCCTGACCTTTTTCCCGCCTAGGCCTGTCCAGCCACCCAAGTCGCGCAGGTTTCGCACGCCGTAGCCGGGCACCCAACGCGGCACGCCGTTCTCGGGCGCGCCCTTCGGCGGCGTGCCGAGCGCATGCATGTTGGTGCGCACATTACCGTCCACCATCATCTGGCGACGTTCGGCCACTGTGCCCGTGTTGAAGGCCGTATAGAGATCACACGCGGACCGTGTGGAGGTCGTCCCCACCATGATGGCACGGAACTTGGCGATGTCAGCGACCGTAAAGCCTGCCGCCAGCACCTGCTTTTCGGCGTCAGCCGATGCTGTTGGACTCAACAGGCCCTGCACCACCGGCAGAAGATCTTCGCGTGCACGAAGGCAAATCGGATATTGGGCCGGATCAGTCAAGGCCGTAAAGCAGGCTCGCAGGGCTGCCGCCGCATCCGTCTCACGCAAAGCGAGGAACGTGCGCACACCGCAGCACAACTGCGCCTGGCGACGTGCCTCCAGCGAGCCATTCCCAAAAGACTTGGCGGAATAGACGAGTCCCTGGCGGATCCGCTTCCCATCTGGCCCCACGCCACCACCCAGATCGCGCACATCCTCACCGGCCGCACCCCAATCCAGCACACGCGGCAGGTCCGCCAATGTCGTGAAAGAGCCCGATGTGGCATACTCTTCACGCCCGCGATCACCACTTATGGCCACACGCCAATTGTAGTCTGTGCCCACTTCCAGGTTTACGACATCAAGCGTGTTGGACGAAAGCAGATGAATCTGCGTCACGGCCCCGTCTGCGGCCTTCATCACCGTCACCACAAACTTGGGGTTTTTCTTTCCACGGTCCTTGTCGCCTTTCTTGCCACGCAAGTAGGTCCAAGACAGATGTGTGCGCGCATTCTCGGATTTAGCCGTATCCAGGCGGATCTCCGCACCTTGCGCCAGTACACCAAACACAAGCGCCAATGACAACACGATTCGCTTCATCAGTTCTTCCCCTTCTATGAAATGACGCCGCCTCATTATGGGGCGGCGTCATTGTCCAGTCCTGTAAGGACCTGTTACTTCTTCACGACAATGCGGAACTTCGTGACCTTCGCCGCACCAGCCGGAAGATCGATGACAACATCCGCGCCGCTCGTGACGGAAGCGCCATCCGTCCAGACGGCACCGTCAACCGAGGTCTGGATCTTGGCCGCAAAGCCTGCCGCCGGCGTACCGAAGGTCGGCGCCTTGATCGTCACCTTGACCGTCTCACCGCTCTTGGACATGGAGATGGACTTCAGCTCGAACTTGTTACCGTCCGTCGCCTTGTTGCCGAGGATGAACTTCTGCTCATAGGTGAGACCAGATTCATCAGAGGCCGCGGCCTTGACGTCCTGCGTGGCCGGCAAGTCGTTTGCATCCAGCCAAGCCAACGTGACCTGCGAACCATCCTGCTTGATTTCGCCCTCAGGTCCAACAAACGACGGCTGGTACTCGGCCACAGCCGTCTTCGCCAGCGTCACATCGTCAATCGCGGTGCTACCCACCACCTTCATGGAGGAGAGCGTCGTCATTTCCTGCTTCTTCAGCACATCGAACCACGGCGTCGGACCATTCATGGCGATCTTGCCGTCCACAGCGACCTTGCACTTCTTCGTTGAACTGTCATAGACGATCGACACGCGAATCCAGGCATTCTCGGCAAAAACCGTATCACAGAGATCCGTCCAGGCAGAGCCCGTCCAATATTTGAGCTTGCCATCCGTATCGATCGCAAGCGCAAACTTGGCGTCTTCGTCCGTCATATCCGTCAGCGCATCATCCGGCTTGGCGACCTTGACGAGCATTTCAAGCTCACGGTCATTCGTCGAACCATCGGTATCAAATGCCGCCGTCACCCAGCCATCCACCGAAAGGTGCTTGGTGTGAGCGGCTTCGGGAAGCGGCGCACCCGCAGAAAGCACCCGCGTAGACTCCGTGCCGACAATCGTGCCGTAACCATCCCAGCCCGTGAGCGTTGTCACCGCAGCATCAGCACCCGCCTCCTCAAAGGACTGCGGCATCGCGGCAACACCATCTGCCACCGCCACCATCGCACCAGCAGCAGCTCCAAGCGTCATCAACATGCGTTTCGTGAAAAGCATAATGTCTCCTATTTCGTGAAGATGGATATACAATAGCAGATAGTCACAGAAGTGTCAATAGAAACCCTCAAAAAACGATTTTTTTCGTGTTACCTTTTTTGGGGCTTATTCGGCCCGTACTGGGATCGTCACGTATGCTTCCCTAAGACCAGGTGAGGTCACCACCACTTTGCAGATCCCACATTTTCTTTCGGCCGAAACCGTCACCACCAGTTCACCATGAAAGGCCTTCATGGTCGGCTCGACCAGACTCTCCAGCGAAGTGGCGTCGCCATTGCAGATGCCCTTGAAGGTCGCCGCACCCAAAACCGCAACATTGATCCGATTATCGGCATGGGGGCAGACATTTCCCGCAGCATCCACCACTTGCACCCGGAAATAGCCTAGTTCAGGCATATCTACTACTTCGCCATCACGTGCCGCCGAGGGCTTCAGAGTCGGTCGTTCCGCCATAACTCTCAATGCGAACGGCTCACCCGCCGTCTTTACCACTTTCTCGCCCATTTTTTGCCCGTTTCCGTCGTAGGCAACCACCCGCAATTCGCCTGGCGCGTAAACGACATTCCGCCACCGCAGACGATAGCGGTCAAGTCGCGAGGAGCGATCATGCCGCTTCCGTCCCTGACTGACGCCATTCACGAAGAGCTCCGCCTCAGGATAGGAGGTGTAGACGTACACGGGCGTCACCTGCCCTTCCCGTCCTGGCCAAGTCCAATGCGGCAGCACATGGAGCGTGGGCGAATCGGGGCGCCAGCGCGTGCGATAGAGCCAATACCGGTCCTTGGGGATACCCGCCAAATCGAAGATGCCGAAATAGGAGGAGCGCGCAGGCCAGTATTCCTTGTAGGGCGTAGGCTCGCCCAGGTAGTCAAATCCCGTCCAGACGAATTCGCCTATCGCCCAGGGATGGTCATCCTGCATGGCCCAGTCGTCATCCGGCAGGTTGCTCCAGGAACCGTGCTCGAGGTCATACGAAGTTGCCTGCCCGTTGGGATGTTCGGCATTGACGATTACCTCGTCCGGGAAATGATAGCACCCACGGCTGGAGAATGTGGATGCCGTCTCGCCGCCCAGCACGAGCCCAATGGGCGAATGCGCGTGCATGAACTCATAGCGGTGCAGACGATAGGTAAGCGCCGGCACGTCCGTCTCCTGTATCGCCCCCGATTCCGTGTAGGCGTCGGGACGGTCGGTGACGAACACGACCGGGCGCGAGGGATCCATCCGATGGCAGATGGCCGTCATCTCACGCGCCACCTCGCGTACCGCCTGTGTATCCTTCTCGTGGATCTCGTTGCCGATTGACCACATCACAATCGAGGGGTGATTGCGGTGGCAACGCAGCAGATTGTCCAGATCGCGTCGCCACCAAGTCGGAAAGTGGCGAGCGTAGTCATTCTTCGTCTCGTGCGTCATCCACATGTCAAAGCTTTCGGCCATCACCATCACGCCCTCCTCGTCGCAGATGTCCATCTGGTCAGGTGCCGGCATGTTGTGGGAGGTGCGGATGGCGTCTACGCCTAGCTCCTTGAGAAGGCGAATCTGCCGACGGAAAGCCGACTTGTTGAACGCCGCCCCGATCGACCCCAGGTCATGGTGCAGGCAGACGCCACGGAACGGACGCTTCTTGCCGTTGAGGAAGAACCCTTCACGCGTAAAGCCTGCCGTGCGCAAACCAATGCGGTCAACGCACAGATCCAGTTCCTTGGCATCTCGGCAGAGCCGCGTCTCCAGCCGATAGAGATTCGGCGCTTCAGGGGACCAACGCCGAGGCGCGGCAACCGTCAGCGTTCCCTTCGCCGTACCTGCGGCGACCGACGCCGTCGTCTTGGCCGCCACCGCACCCGAAGGATCAATAAGTGTCCAGGATACCTGGCATGTCGCATCAGCCTCGCGCAGCTGCGTGACAACCGAGATTTTCGCTTCATCGTCCGAAAGGGATTCCGTACGGATGCAGTTGCCCCAGGTGGCGATTCCCATCTTGCCGCCTGTCCGCAGGCGGACAGGACGAATAAGCCCCGAACCCGGATACCACCGCGAACTCGCCGGCGGGTTGTCGAGCGCAACCTCGATCTTCTTTGTGGCTGGCGGAATCGGGACAATGAAGGAGTTGTACCCATTCATCCAGTGCCCCACCTCAACGCCGTCTGCGGAAACCACGGCTTCGCTCATGGCGCCATCAAAGACGAGCTCGGCGTATTCGATTCCGGCCGGGATGCGCAGCTCGCGGCGATACCATCCCTTCCCAGGCCAGGGCAATCCGCCCGTACGCCCCGTATGACGCTTGTCGCGCACTTCGCCATCTTGCCTGATGGTGGTGATCTGCAGATCGTTCGTCTCGCTGAACGGTCCGCCAATGGCCCAGTCATGAGGGACCGAGACGGCCTCCCAATTGCGGAGATCGCGGCTGAACTGCCATCCGTCCAGCAACAGCTTTTCTGCCGCCGAAAGGCCTCCTGCACACAACAACACCCCACACCAACTCACCAGTCTTCTGTTCATGTTTTGTCTCCAACACATACTTTCACTTCACATACTCCAGCTTGAGCAGACGCGTCTCAGGCGAATCGAGATGAACGGTAAACGACGTCCCTTCCGCCACAGCCGCTCCTGTCTTCAGATCGCTGACGCGAGCCGCACTCGGCAAGGTGATTGCCAAGTCGCGCGCACCCTCATAGCCATTGTGGATCATCATCATTCGATTGTCGGCATTGAGGACGACAGGCGCTTCGGCATACAAATGCACGCCTGCGAAACGGGCAAGATTCACTAGCGCCGGCAGACTGAAATTCGGCACCCCGCACCAGACGGATTTCCAGTTGCCGAAGTCCTTGACGCCATAGGCCACTGTTCCGTCTGCATAGCGCCCTGCTGGTGCCACAGCGGGATCATCCACATAGAACAAAGGAGACATCGCCACAGGCGAGAACTTGCTGAGTCCAAACCATGTAACAGTTGTCAACAGCTTGCTCTCCAAGCCTTTGGAGAGCGGCGAGTTCGCCTGGAAGATGAGTTCCGGTGTCTCGCATACCTTGTCCTTGACCTTCAGATTGAAGCCCGAGATTTCACGGGCAGCCTCCAGGCTGCAACCATCGTCCGTGACATAACCTGGAGCATAGAACCAGGCGAGCACCTTACCGTCGCGTTTGAGACGATTGATGGCCGCTCGCTCACCTGAGGTGAAATACGTGGGGTTCAGGAAAAGGTAGAGCTTGTACTCCGGCAGATCCGCCCGTCCCAGATCGCTCGACAAGATCACGTCGTGCGGCGCGCCCAAGTAAGGCAGGCCGTCCTGCAGCAGCAGATCATTCACCAAGCCCTTGTAAAGCGGCACCATGCGGCAGGCGTCTTCGTATCTGGGACTGTTGAGGCTCAGCACCACGGCCACCTCCGTCTTGGACTGGCGGGGCGTCTGCAGTTTCTCCAGTACCGCCAACGTGTGCCGAATCGGATTCACGACTTCCGGCATCGTATACCAGGGCAGGCGGTACTCATTGAAACTCCACCATCGCGAGAGGGACATGTCGGAAATCCAGGCACCCGCATTATCGATCCACTGATGCCCATAGTCGCGGGCAAAGACTGAAGCACCCTCATATTGGCTGCGATGACGCCCATACTTCAGCGTCCCCGCACCCAGCGTACGGTGGTCGTGATCAAAGAGATAGAGCTTGCCGTGCAGATCCAGCGACTTCGATGGCTGATAGACGTGCATGGCATTGCCGGCCTCTCGCGTATCATACGGCTGCGCCTGCACGAACACGTCGATGTTGGGATCCTCCAGCAGTGTAGCCAGATCATTGTTGTTGGACTGAAGCTGCTGCGCCCAGGCATAGCCCATATAGCCCTTTACGGCGCCACTGTGAATCAGAACCAGCGCCCTTCCCTTGCTCTCGCGCTTGATTGCCGCGGCGATGTGGCTATTGTAGTTCCCGATCAACGACGGGAAGAACTCCAGATAGTCGATGGCCGAACGCGCGCGCACAGGATCCCGAAACGCGGAACATGGCATATCCTCCTGAACCAACACCGCACGCGGCACACGCGCCTGATCGAAATCGGCCGTCTCGTCATGCCATGCCTGACGAAGCTCCGCCACGTCCCCATGATATTTCCTCTTGAGGAATTCGCGAAAACGCCGCAGAGCTCCTGGATGATAGTCCCCTAGGATAAAGTCCTTCCGATCGGACATCTTGCTGTTGGGCTGCGCGCCACCGACGAAACCATCATTCTGCGTGCAGGTCCAGAGATGATAACCGATCACCCGATCCCCATACGGCTGCCGAGAGATGAAGTCCACCAGCCGCACAACGAATGCCTCGGATTCCGCCAGATAGGTATCTGACCCGAACGATACCAGCTTGCGGGGATTCACCTCGCCATTGTCCAGCAGCATCATCTCCTGCGGATGCTTCGCCAGCCACTTCTCGCCAGCTTTGATGACCTGGCTCAAGATGAAGTAATTCTGCGGGCAGATGCGCAAGGCCATGCGGATGCGCTGGTCAAACCAATCCAGGCGACGCTGCAGATCGGCCTCATCGATTGGGATGCCGTCGCGGTTCTGCCAATAGAGAATCTTGAGTCCGGTTTGGGCAGTCGCCGCCAGCCGTTCAGGCGTGGGATGGCCATAGAACCGATTGAAGAATGCCGGATGCCATTTCCCGTTGACGACAAATCCGCGTTGCCCTGCCGCATTCGTGCCGACGGACACTTCACGTGCGGGCTCCAGCATCGGCGGCAGATCGGGGCGGCTAACGTCGATCGACCCCAGCAGGTTGTCATTGACTTTGATGCGACGGCCCGAGGCATCGGCCAACGCCGTGACCAAGATGTCATTCCGGCCATGCGGTGTCCAAGGCGGCAACTCCATTCGAATCGTAACCTTCCCTTCGGCATCGGGCTTCGCCGCCCAACGCCCTGAGCAGTAGTCAGATCCCCCATCACGCATTTCCTGCAGTGCCGCCCGATCGCTCAGTTCGATCATCAACCCATAAGGTTCAGTTCCCTCATGGGCCTGAACGTGAAAGGCGATCTCCACAATGTCACCAGGATGAAATGTCGCTGTCGGCAACACGGCATCCGACAGCGTCACCCGCCCCACCCCCACAGGCGCAGGGATCTCGGGCGGCAGTATGTACTGATCAGGGCCGAACAGACTCATTTCATGGATCTTGGGAGCCGCGCTTTCGCCAACCACCTCCAACCGCCAGCGTTCGCTCTCCGCCTCTGGGAAGTGGACATCCGCATTCAGATCAAGTGCAGGCACAACCATCTTCCATTCGCCGCCGCACCATTTCATCAACCGTGCGCGACTGACGTCCGCCGCCGTCAGATGAATCGAAGAGGCCCTCACCGGCTGATTCCACAGCATCTCAATGAAGTGGGGGCCGCGCATCTCCATCGGCTCCCACCAGCTCGCCCGATCTCCATCATTGATTGCCGAGTAGTAATGCTCGGCCGTTGTGTTGATGTGGTGATAGCTCGCCTTGAAGCTGGACCCCCTCAGCAGCACAGGCACCTTCATCAGATCGATGACTTGTCCGCCCAACGCAGCCGACACAACCAACCCGACGAACAACGACAACTGTTTTCTGTTCATCGTCTATCACCAGGCAAACGTGCCTCGGAAGAGACTTGCAGGGGCGTAACGTTCGTCTTTCACCTCTTTGTCGTGTGGACCATCAGCAATGCAACCACACACAACAGCAAGAACGCCACAAACGTCAAACACTTTCACAATTCGCATCATCATCTTGACTCACCTCCTTACAAATCTTCAAAGACAGCCACCAGCAGACCGTTATAGGCGCGCATCGTCGGCCCAGTGAACGACGTACGATCGGCGGCGTCACCATTACAGAGCGCTCTCAGACGCATGCCCGTTGGCGAGGCGGGCGTCACTTCGGCATTGCATGTGGGGCAGAAACGCCCTTCCTGGTCGACGGCGCGATAGGTGGTGAACACATGGTGCCCGTAACGCGCAGAGGTCGTCTCGAATCGTGCAAACGGACCGGCCGTCTGCACCTTGTCTTCCGCCCAGGAGCGACCGCCCTTCCACGTCTTCACGCGCAGCTCGCCCGGCGCATAGCGGACCGCGTCCCACACAAAGCGGTATTCATATTGGCCACGCCTTTTCCGTCCGCAGGAGACGCCATTCACGAAGAGCTCCGCTTCGTCACCACTGGAATAGACATGCACCGGCGTCACTTCGCCTTCGCGCCCCGGCCAGTTCCAATGCGGCAGGATGTGGGCCGTCGGGACCTCGGGCCGCCAAATGGCCCTGTAGAGCCACGCACGATCCTTGGGCAGCCCCGCCAGGTCGAATATTCCGAAGTAGGAGCTGCGGCCACCTGTCTTGGCGCAGGGATCCGGTTCGCCCAGATAGTCAAAGCCCGTCCAGACGAATTCACCATAGACGAACGGATTACGTGCCTGGTGCTCGAATTCCACGTCAGGCGGATAGTCGTTCGGATGCGGTCCCCAGAGGTCGTACCCGCTCATCTCGGCACCCCGTACCATTTTCAGTCCCTCATCACGCCGCGGACGCAGATCGGATTCTGCGTGAATCGGAGACGCGAGCACCGGGAAGAAATAGGCGCCGCGACTGGACACGGTTGAACAGGTTTCGGTTCCAATCAGCCCCGTCTGCGGGTGTTCCGCGCGAAATGCCGCATAGCGGAACGGCAGGTAATTGGCGCCAAAGACGTCCACAGTCTCGGCGCAGCCGTTGGTCAGGGCATGGGCCTTGAAGCAGCCGAACGTGACCGGGCGCGTGGGATCCTCGCGATGGCAGATGGCCTGCAGTTCCCCAGCAATGCGAACAGCCGCGGGCACATCGGGGATGATGTGCTCCATCAGTTCGTTTCCGATGGACCACATCACGACCGAGGGATGGCTACGGTCGCGGCGGATCATCTCCACCAGATCGCGTTCATGCCAATCCGCCCAGAACTTCGAGTAGTCGCCTTTGGGCCTCTCCCACATGTCAAAGGCCTCGTCCATCACAAGGAAACCCATCTCGTCACACAGATCCAGCAATGCGGCGGCGGGCGGATTGTGGCTTGTGCGGATCGCATCACAGCCAATGTCCTTCAGCAGCGCCAGCTGACGACGGGCGAAATCACGGTCAAATGCGGCACCAATAGGGCCCAGATCGTGATGCAGACACACGCCACGCATCTGCCGATGCCGTCCATTGAGGAAGAAACCCTTCTGCGGATCGAAGACCGCCGTACGGATACCATAGCGGAAATGCTCGCCGAAGACGACCAAGTCGTAGAGCGCAGGCGATTCGGGCGACCAGAGTCGAGGTTTGTCGACTCTGAACGTATAATTCGAGATGCCGCCCGTCCAGGCGAACGACACCGCCATTTCAGCCGACGCCGCATCCGCCCGCTGTGTCCGCACAAACAGCGATTTCGGCTTCACATGGTCCTTAGGCCGCCGCAGCACCTTCACTTCGCGGAAGATGCCCGAGCCTGGATACCAACGTGAGGCATTTGGCACATTCTCGGCCTCGACCTCAAGCACATTGCCCGTCGGCATGAGCATGTCCGTCACGTCAATCGTTTCGCTCGTGTAGCCAAAGGGCGTGCCGCCGATCCGTTTGCCGTTGAGATAAACCTTGCTGCGGCCCTGTACGCCATCCAGGTCGAGATAGGTGTGCCCGCCCGCCTCTGGCGAGAAGCCATCGAACGTGCGCCGGTACTTGCCCTTCCCGATGTAGGGAAGATCACCCTGCCGCGCACAGACGTTTGTGAGCGAGGCGCCCGCCGCCGCCCAATCGTGCGGCACCCGCACCATGTGCCAGGACTCCCCCTCGCGTGCAAACTGCCAACCATCCGTCAGCGTCACATCCTCGGCGGCCACGCACGCCGCCAGCATCAGCGTCGTGAGCAGAATCCCGCTCCTCATACGACTCGCCTGGTTTGCACTCTCTAGTTTCATACCGATATTATAGCATAGGCATCATGCCCACGCAAAACGAAAGGCCGCGACTTTCGCCGCGGCCTTCGTTTATAGCCCTAAGATGTGGGTATTACATCTCGGCGAGCTTCTTCAGGAGCGCGTAGTTCTCCTTGAAGCCCTGTTCGGACTTCTCGAGCATGGCCATCGCCTTCTCCTGGCCGACCTTCTTGATCAGCTGCTTGAAGCGGTTCTCGCCGAGTTCCTTCGAGACGGCGTTCTTGGAGAACGAGACCGTGTCGGACTTGTCGGCCGAGTCGAGCTTCACCTTGCCGGTGGTCGGGTTGTAGGTCCAGAGCGGGAAGTGGACGGACTCAACCGCCGCCTTCTGGTGGGCCGGGCCCGTCTTCGTCAGGAGGCCCTGCTCAATGCAGTGCGCGTAGGCGATGATGAGCGCGGGGCCGTCGTAGTTCTCGGCCTCGTTGAAGGCCTTGACCGTGGCGGCGGGGTTCGTGCCCATCGAGACGTACGCGATGTAGACGTTCTTGTACTGCATCTGCATGAGACCCAGGTTCTTCTTGGCCTGGACCTTGCCGCTGGCGGCGAACTTCGCGATCGCACCGGTCGGCGTGGACTTGGAGGCCTGGCCGCCCGTGTTGGAGTACACTTCCGTATCCATGACGAGGATCTTGATGTTCTTGCCGGAGGCGAGCACGTGGTCGAGACCGCCGTAGCCGATATCGTAGGCCCAGCCGTCACCGCCGAGGATCCACACGGACTTGCGCACGAGGTTGTCGGCGACCGTGAGGAGCTGCTTGGAGATGTCGCAGCCCGCCTTGCAGCCGGCCTCGCACGCCACCTTCAGTTCCTTCACGAGCGCACGCATCTGCTCAACGCCCTGACCCTTCTCGTCGAACTGGTCAACGGCCTTGATCTTCTCGCAGAGCGCCTTGAACTCGGCAGGCGCGCCGGAGGCGATCACCTTGTCGACGAGCTCCATCGCGTAGCCGTACAGCTTGTCGGCCGACACGCGCATGCCCATGCCGAACTGCGCGTTGTCCTCGAACAGCGAGTTGGACCACGCCGGGCCCTTGCCGTCCTTGCGCTGGCAGTACGGGGTGGTGGGAAGGTTGCCGCCGTAGATCGACGAGCAGCCCGTGGCGTTCGCGACGAGGAGGCGGTCACCGCAGATCTGGGTGAGCAGCTTGACGTACGGCGTTTCGCCGCAGCCCGCGCACGCGCCCGAGAACTCGAACAGCGGCTGCTTGAGCTGGCTGTCGAGGAGCATCTTCGTGTTGAGCTTGGCCGCGTCGACCTCAGGCAGCGAGAGGAAGAACTTCCAGTTCTCGGCCTCGGCCTTGCGCAGCGGGATCTGCTCGACCATCTTGAGGGCGCCCTTCGCCTTCATCGGGCACTGGACCACGCAGAGCTCGCAGCCCATGCAGTCCTCGGGGGCAACCTGGATCGTGACCTTCTCGCCGAACTTCGACGTGAGCTTGCCGGCATCGACCGACTTGAACGTCTCAGGCGCACCGGCGAGGGCGGCGGCAGGATACACTTTCATGCGGATAGCCGCGTGCGAGCAGATCGCCAGACAGTTGCCGCACTGGATACAGGCGGTCGGATCCCACTGCGGGATGAAGGCCGCGACGTTGCGCTTTTCCCACTGCGTGGTGGCGGTGGGCCAGGTGCCGTCGTCGGGAATCGCGCTCACGGGCAGCTCGTTGCCCTTCTGCGCGATCATCTTCGCGGTGACGTTCTGGATGAAGGCAGGCGCCTCGGCGGAGACCGCGGCCGGCATCTTGGCGACCTTGGCGGAGACCGTGGCGGGATACTGCACTTCCTCAATGGCGGCGGAGGCGGCCTCGATGCACTTGTGGTTCATCGCGACGACTTCTTCGCCCTTCTTGGAGTAAGCCTTCGTGGCGTAGTCCTTGAGCACCTGGATCGGATCGAGGATCGTGCCATCGGCCTTCTTCAACGTGATGCCCGAGAGCTTGAAGAACGCGGTCTGCAGCACCGTGTTGGTGCGCGTG
>JAKSOW010000140.1 GCA_024405395.1 Kiritimatiellia bacterium
CGACGTCGATGAGCGTATAGGCGAAGTCGCCGCGGCTCTTGTTCGCGATGGCGTCGATGTTGACCTTGGCGTTGCCGAGGATGGAGGTGAACGTGCCGATCATGTTGGCTTCGTTCTTGTGGCAGATCGCAATGCGGCCGGCCTTGTTCACGGGGCCGAGCGAGCAGGCGGGATAGTTCACCGAGTTGACGATGTTGCCGTTCTCCAGGAAGTCGCGCATCTCCTTGACCGCCATCACCGCGCAGTTGTCCTCGGCCTCTTCCGTGGAGGCGCCGAGATGCGGGATCACGAGACAGCCCTTCTGGCCGGCCGTCGTCGCGTTGGGGAAGTCGGAGACGTACTTGCGCACTTTGCCGCTCTCCAGCGCCACGAGCATGTCCTTCTCGTTCACCAGGGCGTCACGGGCGGCGTTGATGATGATCACGCCCGTCTTCATCATGCCGATCGCGTCGGCGTTGATCATGCCCTTCGTGGAATCGAGGGCCGGCACGTGGATCGTGATGAAGTCGCAGTTCTGGTAGATGGCCTCGACGTTCTTGCAGTGCTTGACCGAACGGCTCAGGTTCCAGGCGGCGTCCACCGAGAGATAGGGGTCATAGCCATAGACTTCCATGCCGAGGGCGACCGCGGCGTTGGCGACCTTCTGGCCGATGGCGCCCAGGCCGATCACGCCGAGCTTCTTGCCCATGATTTCGGTGCCGGCGAAGGCCTTCTTGGCCTTCTCGGCGGACTTGGCGATGGCCGGATCGGCCACGTTGGCCTTCACCCACTCAACGCCACCCACGATGTCACGGCTGGCCAGCAGCATGGCCGCGAGAACGAGTTCCTTCACGCCGTTGGCGTTCGCGCCCGGCGTATTGAAGACGACAATGCCCTTCTTGGCATATTCGGCGTGCGGAATGTTGTTGACGCCCGCACCGGCACGCGCCACGGCGAGGAGGTTCGCGCCGGGGACGAGCTCGTCCATCTTGGCGCTGCGCACGAACACGGCATCGGCTTCGGCGAAATTCTCCGTACGCGCATAGTTTTCGGTAAGATCCTTCAAGCCGACTTCTGCGATCGGATTGAGGCAGTTATACTTGTAGTTCATCTCTTCTTTTCTTTCTTGTAGAGTTTATCGGTAGAAAGGCGGACACTCGTCCGGCAAATGTACATTATAGCACATTTTCCGCCGTTCAGCCTCAGGAAATGCAACTCACGAGCGTCCCAGACGCAGATTGATCTCCGCCTTGGCCATCTTCTTGCCTTCGGCGACGATCAGCTTTTCGACACGCACCTTGATCTGACAGACGTTATTTGGGGTGGTGTTGAATTCGGCGGCGACATCGGCCGGCGTGCGCCCTTCCAGGACATAGGCGCGATAGATGCGGCGCGTCTGAAGCGGAAGCGTCGACTTGGGGTCATTCACGATCTTGTCAATGGCGGCAGAGGCCACCGCCATCTCCCATTCGTCGGCCAAATGCGCCGAAGAACCCGATCCGGCACGCAACACCCCCGAAAGATCGGCGGCACCGGCATCTTCATCGTCCATAAGGGCGGCGGCGTCCGCCAGTCGGTCAGAAAGCAGACGCGAGTCGCCGTGAGATTCGCCGGGTGCCGAATCGAGGGAGACATGGCGATCCGCCTTGCGGGACACATCGCGACGATGCTGCATGTGCACCTCATTGTACAGCATCGTGGCCAGATAGGAGTGGAAACCGCCTTTTGAGGCATCATACTGACCCTCGACGATGACCTTCTCAAGCTTGGCGGAGACCTTCTGGACGATATCCTCGGTATTTTCGCCGCCACCTTTCTGGGCTGCAAAACGCACCATTGCAGGACGGTAAAGCTGGTAGAAGCGCGCCCAGGCCATCTCACGCCCCATTTCAGAGGGCGGTGCCTTGATTGTCTTCATGAGCGTGACAATTGTCTGTGGGAAGCTGCTTTCCATCTTTGTTCCTCGTTAATTGGTACACTTGAGGTTATGCAGCAGTTGGCGACTGATGACACAAATTTCACGACTCACTTTGGATTGCCACTAATCTCCGATAAGTCATTTGTCACGGAGACATAGCATTCGTTAGCCTTTTCCATCTCCCCTACACGATCGTAAAGATTACCCGCCATATTGTAGATCAACCTGCATGCAAGATCTTCATCCCCAACAGGATTGTCAATACCATTGTCGACAATATCCTGCGCCAACCCTTCAAGTTCAGCAGCGACACTGGAAGCGGATGATATTCCATCCCCAAGTTTCTGAAGAATAGACTCCGTTTCATACCAGGCATCATACCGCGCCAGCTCATACTCATCATTACTGAAATACTTACGAAGACGATTCGGCTTAATCTTGGGACATAATCTCGCGAACGAGTAATCCTCCAGATCTTGAACTCTCGACTTTACCTTGGCCAAGTCAGCAGTCATAGCCGTTTTCTGCTTTTCCCAGTCGCTGGTCTTATCGATCAACTCCTTTTCTTTTGCCGCCAGACTGACCTCAAACTTGGCCAAGTCGGCAGACATAGTGTTTTCTCGATCTTTCCAGTTGTTGGTCTTATCGATTAGCTCCTTTTCTTTTGCCGTCAGCCTGACCTCAATCTTGGCCAAATCGGCAGACATGGCCGTTTCTCGCGCTTTCCAGTTGTTGGTCTTATCGATCAACTCCTTTTCTTTCGCCACCAGTCTGGACTCAGAACCATTGACCATAAAAACACCAACAGGAACAACACCCAAGAGCAAGACCAGACTCAAAGCTGCCATGCCGTACGCCATACGCACAGCACGCCGCGATTTAACCTCGACAGCCTTCTTTGCCGCAACGACAGCCTCATAATCTTGGGCGGCCTTCTGCTCATCCAGCTCCTTCACAGCCCCCAGCACATCGTCGAAAGCCAAAGCGGCTCGTCCCGTAGGCTGCTCGTGCAGCAGTTTGGGCACGATACGGGCCCATTCGGGGCCATAGCCATCCATCTCCTCCTCGAGATCGGCAATCGAAGTACGCGAATCGTAGACATCATGCGTAAGCAGCTGATAGATGGTGACGCCCAGAGCCCAGTAATCGCCGGATTCCGAATACTGGCCGAAATTGACGACTTCAGGCGGCATGAACCCCGGCGTGCCCTTCACGTCACGCACGCCGTCTGCCACCATCGTGAGCTGAAGCGCCACCGATTCACGCAGGGCGGCATCAAGGATCTTCGCCACACCCAGGTCGGCAAGAACGACATGCCCGTCCGGACCAAGGAAGACATTCTGGGGCTTGAGGTCACGATGCACAATGCCCTTGGCGTGCAGATAGGCAAGCGCCTCGCGGAGGTCTTCATACCAACGGGCAATGTCCTCCGTAGTGGCAGGCGCCTGGTCCAGCGTGCAGGGCTCGCCCTCGGCATCAAGGATGATGTCCATGAGGTAATAGGCACGGTCTGTGGCGGCATCCGTGCCGAAGTCGACGACATGGACAATCCGCGGATGACGGAGCCGGGCAAGAAGCCGCGCTTCGGCAAAGAACCGATTGAGGGCCAGATGACCGTCGTCGGTGGGACCGGCAAAGACCTTGAGCGCGTAATGCGCCCCCGTCTTCTCGGAAACGACCTCATAGACCTCCGCCATGCCGCCACGCCCCAAAAGGCGCAGGACACGACAGCCTGCGACTATCTGATCACCTACAAGGAGATTTGCCATGGACACCTCCAAACACTGCTCGGCCCGCACTCTGGGCCGGCCAAAACTACTGATCTTCCGTCACACGACGGATTTCGCTCACGCTCGTCACGCCCTTGAAAACCTTGGCCCAGCCGTCCTCACGGAGAGTCTTCATGCCCTTCTCCAGGGAGAGGTGCTGAATCTGGGTGGCGTTCTCGCGGCGAATGATGGCGCTTTCGATGTCCTCATCCACCTCCAACACCTCAAAGAGCGCTCGCCGCCCCTTGTACCCCGTGCGGCTGCAGCCATCACAGCCGTTAGGCGCCGGCGCATAGACGGTGTCGCTCTCCGGCGGATAGGCAAGATCATACCACTTCATGTCGAGCGGCATCGCCTGGCGGCACTTCGGACAGAGGCGGCGGCACAGACGCTGCCCCATCACGCCCGCCACAGCGGACGCAATCAGGAACGGCTCCACGCCCATGTCGATCATACGCGGAAACGCGCCGGCCGCCGTGTTGGTGTGCAGCGTCGAGAACACCATGTGGCCCGTCAGCGAGGCGTTGATGGCGATTTCGGCCGTCTCGCGGTCGCGGATTTCGCCCACCATGATCTTGTCGGGGTCCTGACGCAGGAAGGCGCGCAGCGTGCGGGCGAAGTCCAGGCCGATGTCCTTGTTCATCTGCACCTGGATGATGCCGTCCATCTGGTATTCGATCGGGTCCTCCGCCGTGAGGATGCGCACGTCCATCGTGTTCACCTCGTGGAGGAAGGAGTAGAGCGACGTGGACTTGCCGGAACCGGTCGGACCCGTCACGAGGAAGATGCCGTTCGGGCGGCGGATGATCTTGTCCACCACCCGGAAGTCGCGGTCGTTGAAGCCGAGGTCGGCCATCTTCACGAAACTGCCGGCCTTGGCCAGCAAACGCAGCGAGATCGACTCGCCCCAGGCGCCCGGCATCGTGGAGACGCGGATGTCGATGTCCTCGCCGCCGATGCGGATGCCGATACGGCCGTCCATCGGCAACCGCTTCTCGGCGATGTCGAGGTTGGCCATGACCTTGATGCGCGAAATGATCGCGGATTTCAGTCGATTCAGCTGAGGCGGCACATCCACCTTGTGCAGCATGCCGTCGATGCGGTAGCGGATGCGCAGTTCCGTCTCCTGCGGCTCGATGTGAATATCGGTGGCGCCCTGACGATCCGCTTCGGCGATGATTCGGTTCACGAACTTGACGATCGAGGCCTCTTCGCCTTCCGCACCCACGTCGATCTTGGAGATGGCGCCGTCGTCGTCATCCACCGCATAGCGCCCGTCCTCGATCATCTTCTCGATGGCGTCGGCGCCCACGCCGTAGAACTTCTTGATGGCCTTGTCGATTTCCTCGCGAGGCGCAAGCGCCAGCTTCACGGGGCAGCCCGACGCGAGACGCAACCCATCGGCTGCCGTCGTCGAGAACGGATCCGAAATCACCACCGTCAGCACACCGCCGACAAAGCGAATCGGCAGCACATTGTATTGATACACCGACGACGCCGGAAGCTTGCCCAGGACATCGGGCTTGGGCGTCACCTTCTCCAGCTCGACGTAGTCCAGTCCCAGCACTTCACCCGTCTTCGCGAGAAACTCAGCTTCCTTCGTGCCGCCGAACTTGAGAATCGCCTCCAACAGGCCCATGCCCGGATTCGCGGCACGGCCATTCTCGATGCGCCCCAGCGCCTCCTCGGAGTAAAGCCCCGTGGAACGGAGCACCATCAGCGCCAATTTCGATGTTTCAGTCATAAGGTTTAACATTATAGCATAAATTCACGTCCACGGTAGACGAAATGCAAATCCTGAACGCCAATGACAGGAGAGAGTGAAAATTTCACGCCAGCGCCGACAGGAACCGGGCGGCATTGGCGGCGACTTCGGCGGCCAATTCGGGCACGCTCAGCCCCCGAAGTTCGGCAAACTTGCCGTAAACCTGGTCCAAAAGCGCAATGCGATCCGTTTCGGGATCGTCTTCCGCCACATCCGTCTCCACCAGTACCCGATCGGGCGGCAACGTCGCCACCAGTTCGCGGTAATTGACGGCATGGTCGTTGGCCACGGCAGGTCCCACCGAAATGAACCCGTTGAGCGCGATGATCTCGGGGACGAGCCCGCCGCTGCGTGAGAATCCATGGAACAGGAAAGCCGGGATGCGCCCCTTGTAGGGCAGACAGGCCTTGACCACTTCGCCCCAGCATTTGGCGCCATGCAACACCACGGGTCGGTTCAGCCGTGCCGCCAGTTCCAGATGGTGGACAAAGACGGCCCGCTGGCGGCTGAACGCCGCCGCATCGGGCTTGTGCAGGCGATCCAGGCCGATTTCGCCCACTCCCGCCTGCGGATTGTCCAGCAACGCCGCTTCAATCCGCGCCATTTCCTCGGTTGCCACCTGGCCGACCTGCCAGGGATGGCAACCGAAGAACCGCACCTCGCCTTCCTCCCGAGAGAGGTAGGTGTCATAGACGGCACGATGGAAATGGGCGTCGATCATTTCTGCACACGCAACACCGTCACGCGGCTGACGGCGGGACGCACCGTGTCGAGTCGAGCAAAGAGCTCATCTGCCGTGGTCTTCAGTTCGGCACGACGCCCACGCAGCGTGCGATACTTGGCGATGACGCTCTTGTAGTAGGCGAAATGCGGGCTCTTGCGCGCCTCCTGGTCGGCCAGCCACTTGTCGAGATAGGCATCCGCCGCCTTCACGTCCAGCGGATTCACCTTGCCGCGGCGAATGGTGAAGTCCTGGTAGGCCACCGTGCGCAGATTTCCCTGCGCCGTGACGAGGTCTGCCGCCAGTTTGGCCGCCTCCTGCGCCCGCTGCTGGTTGGGCGTGTTGAGCAGCGCCACATTCACGCCGTTCGAGAAGGCCTCGGACGAGAACGTCCCCACCTTCACGCCGTCAAACGCCAGGTCATACTCGCCCGCCGGCAGGTCCAGCACGTAGAACTTCTCGTTGTTGAAGAGGTCCGTCAGCGGCATGTAGCGCTCATCGGCCACATATTCCGGCAGCTTGGGGAACGGCATCTGCTTGGGCGCATAGGTGAAGGCCAGTCCATCCGGACGCTTCGAAACCGTGGAGATGATGGCGTTCTGGGTTTCCGGCTTCTTTTCGTTGTTGGCCCGCACATAGACACGTCCCGTCTTCGCGTTGATGCCGACCTGTGCGACAATGGGATCCGTCTGCATCGCCTTCAGCACCTGTGCCGCCATGAGCAGATGGCCTTCCGCGCCCGGATGCACGCGATCGCCGCAGAACTGCACATCCAGGTTGCCCTTCATGATCTGCGTAAGCGGCGCATGCATGTCCACCAGGCCCAGATGACGCGCCGTGGCGAGGTCGCGCACGACCTGGGCGGCGTTCGCGAGGCCAGGCTCATTGCAGTAGGCCAGGTTGGCGGTCTTGTTGGTAGTGTACTGGTCGTAGGGAGTGGAGGTCATCAGCACGACCTTCTTGCCGGCCGCCTGCAGGGTCTCCACAAGCTTGCGCTCGTTTTCGGCATAGACGTCAAGCGAAGCCTTGCGCGCGGCCGCCTTCTTGGCGTCCGGCTCGGCGTCCGCATAGTTGCCGCGTCCCACGTCGTTCATGCCGAACATGATGAACACGCGGTCGGGCTTGTAGGAATAGAGATCCCAGTCCAGGCGCTGATTGCCGCCGCGGGCCGAATCGCCGCTGATGCCCACGTTGAAGATGCGCGTGCCGCAGCCGGGATGGCGCAGCGACTGGAAGAGCTGCAGATAGCCCACGTAGCGTCCGCCATGCGTGATGGAGTCGCCCAGGAACGCCACGCGCTCGCCCGCGCCAAAGCGCGCCACGCCGTCCGCATCCGCCGTCGACATGATGAAGTCGCGCATGTGGAACTGCGACGGCCGCACACTGCCGCCGTGGCTGCCCTCGGTCTCGATGAAGCGCGCGTTCTTCACGCCGCACTTGTTGAGCGAGATCACCAGGAACTCGTTTTCCTCCACGCGGCACGGCATCTCATTGTCATGGCGGCCGCCCGTCAGGAAGAGCGACGGCGGATAGTCCTTGCCCTTGGTCCAGTAAAGCGGCGCCCACTCGTCGATCTTCGGCGAGTAGGTGGGCTCATCGTCCTTGAAGCCCACCTTGCGGACGTTGAAGTGCTTGGTGACCTGCCCGGTGAGCGGAATGATGCCCGCGAGGTCCGTGATCTTGTGGTTGTGCGCGGCCAGCCATTTCGGGGCCATGCCGATCATCGCCGTCAGATACCCGCCGCCGGAGATGCCGGTGAGAAACACCTTCTTGGGGTCGCCGCCATACTCGGCGATGTGATCCAGCGTCCAGGCCACGGCCGCCGCCGCATCGCCCACACACTGCTCCGGCGTCGCGTTGGTGAGCAGCCGATAGTTCACGCCCACATGGGCGATGGGGTCATCCTCCACGCCTTGCCAGCTGGCCATGTGCTTGTTGCCCTTGACGAGCCCGCCGCCATGGATGTTCACCACCGTGGCGAAGTTCGTCACGCCAAGCGGAATCTTGAGGTCCACCAGACAGCGCGCCTTGGCGTAGTCCCCTTCCCGCGCCAGCGTCTCGGCCGAATGGTAGGGGATGTTCTTTTCCAGACGGAACTCATAGGCCTGGGCGGCGCCTACGACAAGAAGCGCCATAACGGCAAGTGACGTGGATCTGATGTTCATCTCTTTTTCCTTTCTTAAACAGTCAAGCACAGGCGACAATGGGCCAGAAAGTCAACGTGAAGCCCCCGCCTGCGGCGAGATCGAGGCAGATGCGGGCGTCAGGCGCGATGTCGGTGAGCGTTTCGTCCACAATGCCGTGCGCCTGGGCTTCGGCCGAATCGGCCCCATTGGGGTCACGATGCACTTCCACCAGGTAGTTGCGGAAACGCCGCCCCTCCGGAATGAGATTCCAGAGGTCCTCGAATCGCACGGTCAACGTCGTGGCGGCAACCGTGAAGCCCCCCACCTTCCAGACGTCATGGTAACGGCGGGCGCACACCAGGAAATCGTCCGGTTCGCCGCGCAGGACGCGAAAGGCGTCAGCCGTATGATCCACATTCTGGCCGAGGAAAAGCGTGAATGCGGCACGGGCGGCAGGCGTGACCGCATCCCCGAACGTGGGACGCGGCAACGGCTCGCGGACAAAGGGCACCACCTTGAATGCGGCGGCCAGCAGATCGCCCCCCGTCTCCAGCGCCAGCTCGGTCAGGGGCGATTCACAATTGAGGCGCGCCTCGGCCAATTCGGCCGGACGCGCCCACGCCAACGCCGGAAGATTCGGCGCCGAGGCCACCAGTTTGCCGTCTTCCCAGACGAGTTTGGCGATTTCCCTCATTGTCCCAGACACGGGGCGTCGGCGGCCCTCGTCCGTTCGGCCGATCAGAGCTTCAGGCCAGCGAAAGCGCCGCCGATGTTGGAGAAGCCAGACGTGTCGGCATGGTTGTCCATCCACTCCTTGACGTCGGCAGCCTCCGCGTCACGCGCGATTTCCTCGGGCGTGCGGGGCTTGAGCGGCTTGGTCTGCGTCTGACGGATCGAGAGGGAGATGCGGTCGCGCTCCCAGTCCGTCGTGATGATCTTGGCCGTAATGAGATCGCCTTCCTTCACGAACTTGCGCGGATCGTCGACCTTGTCCCAGGAGATTTCGCGCACGGGCACTAGGCCCTGCAGGCCGCCCAGCTCCACGAAGCAGCCGAAGTCCAGCACCTTGACGACCGTGCCGTTGACCGTCTGGCCTTCCGCCAGCGTGTCGCGCAGATATTCCTTGGCCGTCTCCAGCTCCGCCTCCAGCTGGGCGCGACGCGAGACGATCAGGTTGACGCCACGGTCGTCGCTGCCGTATTCGGAGATGCGGAACGTGAAGGAATGGCCCACATACGGGTTCTCCTCGCCCTCGGCGAGCGGCTTGCGGAAGCGGTCGATCTGCGAATGGGGGCAGAAACCACGCTGACCCTGGATCGTGACCTCATAGCCGCCCTTCACTTCCTTCTCGACCTTGCCGTCAATCGGGAGATTCTGCTCAAAGGCCTGCTTGAGCGAGGCATCCAGCACAGGGCCGTCCTCGGCCTCCGCCGCCGTGTTGACGATCACCGGCTCCTCGCGGTCCGCCTTCGCATAGCGGATGCTGTTCTTGTTCATGCCCTGAAACTGGGCGTTCAGCATGGCACCAAAATCAAACTTCTCTTCGCTCATGTTCTTGTCTCCAGAAAAATTGAGGTTGTATTATACCATATTTTCACGCCGTATACTACGCCCATCGTTTCT
>JAKSOW010000141.1 GCA_024405395.1 Kiritimatiellia bacterium
AGCTGAACATCAACTGGAGAGAAATCGGGATTCAGATCCTCAAGGCCATTTGGCCCGCCCTTGCCGGGGCGCTTACGGACGCGACTGTCGTGACGGCCACGGGCTGCACGTCGATGGCCACGGGCTGCACGTCGATGGCCACGGGCTGCACGTCGATGGCCACCCAGCCTCGGGGCCAGACAACCGAAATCATCGCCTGCGGCATCCCCGCCATCGCCTAGATCTCACACTCCTCGCAAATGGCGGAAAACTACGGCGGCGACACCAATGCCGTCACCACCACCACCAAGCAGGTGGTGCCCGTCACTACGATCGTGGGCAAATAGCCCTAAAAGGTTACCAACGCATTTACAGAAATGCGTTGGTAGCGTCCCCTTTCATCAGCGGTGTTTCGGTCATTTCAGGACTTCACTCAAAAGTGCCGTCATTGCGCTTGAAATCAGATGGAATCGTAAGCATCCAATAGGCCATTGTGCGCGCGAGACGCGCATGTCCCGTGGCGTTGGGGTGCAGCATGTCGGTGTCGGCATCGTGGAACGCCCGGGCATGCTCGCTGTAGAGCGGGAAGAGCCCGCTGCGCGCATAGAGATCCAATACCGGCACGCTCCAGATGCGTCCGGCGGCGCGGATGTCGTCGTTGTAGTCGTCGATGTAGAGCCCCAGCTTGTTCGGATAAAGCTCGTCCGGCTGCACATTCTTCGGCCCAAAGGTCGCATAGCCACGGTGAATGGCCGTCATCAGCACAATCTGCTGGTCGGGGAAGTTGCGCTTGAGATAGTCCATAAGCTGGTTGATGCGCCCTCTGAACGTATTGGGATTAAACGAGAATCTGCGGTGCGGCGACTTCATCAGCACCCCATTGCGGTTGACCTCGCACTCTTCCGTCTCATACCATTCGCCGCGCGGCACGCTGCCATTGTAGTCGTTGGTGCCGGCGAAGACGAAAAGCGCATCCACATACCAGTGGAAATCGCGCATGACTTCCTTTGCCTGATCGAGCATGCCCTTCATCTGCCAGCCGTTTCGTCCGTAGACATAGGCATCCAGGCCCAGGATCTTCGGCAGATAGTCCCAGTAGTTGTGCGTCGTGCCCACATGGATCTTGTCGGTGATCGAATCGCCCAGGAAGGCCACCTTCTTCCCCTTCCACTGACTTTCGATCTCGGGCTTCTCGGCCCCCTTCACCAACGGAGCAGGCATGAGCGGCATGGCGTCGTTCCAGGGATTCTCCACTTTGCCGATCTTGGCGGCGGAGAAGTCCTCGGTGCGGAAGTTCTGCACGTTCTCCACCCGCGAAAGGAAACCCTGCAACTTGCCGATGCGGACATTCTTGAGCGAGACGCCGTCGATCGGCAGCGCCTTGTCGCCGTAGATCTCGATGCCATGGCGCGCTTGGGCGCAATTCACGTTCTCCAGCGCCAGATTGGTGATCTTCGTGAGGCGGCGCTCATAGTCGGGGAACACGGCCCACTGGTAGAGCACATCCGTCTCCACCGCGAAGAGCTTGAGGGTGGAATCGCAGGTGATGTTGGCGATCCGCACGTTGTCCACAAAACCGCCACGCCGATGATTGGTCTTCACATAGAAGAGACGCGCCACCGTGCCCACCGTGCAGTCGTGCACGTACACGTTGCGGATGCCCCCCGAAAGCTCGCTGCCCGCCGCCACCAGAGCCGTGGCATTGCGCAGACGGCAATTGCGCACCAAGACGTTCTCGGCGGGACGATTCACACGCCAGGCGTCGCGGTTGCGCCCGGCCTTCAGCACAAAGCCGTCATCGCCCGCCGAGATGTCGCTGTCCTCGATGAGCACGTTCCGCGTCATTTCGATGTCCACGCCATCGTTGTTGAAGCCATAGGCGAACATCCGGATTTTGCGGATGACCACATTCTCGCTCTGGAGCAGGTGAACGGTCCAGAACGGGCTGTCCTTGATCTCAATCCCCTCCAGACGCACGTTGCTGGAGCGATTGACCTGCACGAGCTGCGGCCGCATCACCGACTTGGACGCCTTGGGCATGTTCCGCTGTTCGACAGGATAGTCAGTCGCGCCCCAGGTGTAGAGGATGCGCCGGGCCTCCTGGATGTTGGACGCCGTTTCGCGGAAATACCTTCCCCACCCCTTCATGCGGGCCACCAGCGTGCCCTCGCCCGTGATGGCCACGTTCGTGCAGCCATACACGTAGACGAGCGGCGAGTAGTTCATGCATTCAAGGCCCTCCCAGGAGGACTTCACCGCCGGCAGGTAATCCTTCGGGTCGTCCGAGAAGGACAGCGTGGCGCCCTTCTCCAGGTGCAGTTCCACGTTGCTCTTGAGATGGACCGGTCCCGTGAACCACTCGCCCGCCGGCACCACGACGCGACCACCACCCGCCTGCGCGCAGGCAGAGATGGCGGCGGAGATGGCCGCCGTGCACTTTGCGCCATCCGCCTTGGCTCCGTAGTTCGTGACGCTGAAATCACGCGCCGGGAACACATATTCGGGAATGGGCGCCATCTTGAAAGGCGCCTCCGAGACATCTGCCAAGCGAAACACCCCCTCCGCTCCTGCGACCCAGATGGCCAGAAGCGCGGCTGCCGTCATGAAGTTTTTCATCGGAAGACCTTTGCCGCTTCACATTCAGACGAGTGCGGCGAGCTTTTCGGCCAGCCCCACGTAGGAAGACGGCGTCATCTCGAGCAGCCGCTTCTTGTCCGCCTCCGGCAGTTCCAGCCCCGAAACGAAATCCTTCATGATCTCGGCGTTGACGCGGCGACCGCGCGTGAGCTCCTTGAGCCGCTCATACGGGTGATCCATGCCAACCTTGCGCATCACGGTCTGAATCGGCTCGGCGAGCACTTCCCAGTTGTGGTCAAGGTCATCCGCCAGACGGTCGGGGTTGAGCTCCAGCTTGCCGAGGCCCTTGAGCGTGGACTTGACGGCCACAAGCGCATAGGCAAAGGCGACGCCCATGTTGCGCAGCACGGTGGAGTCCGTAAGGTCGCGCTGCATGCGCGAGATCGGCAGCTTCCGGGCCAGATGGCCGAAAACGGCGTTCGCCAAGCCCAGATTGCCCTCGGAGTTCTCGAAATCGATCGGATTGACCTTGTGCGGCATCGTGGAGGAGCCGATTTCGCCCTTCACCGTGCGCTGCTTGAAGTAGCCCATCGAGACATACGTCCACACGTCGCGGTCAAAATCCAGCAGCACCGTGTTCCAGCGCTGAATGGCGTCAAAGAGCTCAGCCATGCCGTCGTGCGGCTCGATCTGGATGGTGAGGCGGTTCTGGCGCAGTCCAAAGCCCTCGATCACACCGCGCGCCAGCGACTCCCAGTCGACGTTCGGATAGGCGGAAAGGTGCGCGTTGAAGTTGCCGACGGCGCCGTTCATCTTGGCGGGCAGCACAATGCGGTCGATCTCATCCTGCTGACGGCGCAGACGCGCCACCACGACGGCAAGCTCCTTGCCGAGCGTCGTCGGCGAGGCGGGCTGCCCGTGCGTGTGCGCGAGCATGGGCACGGCGGCCAGCTCGTGGGCCATGGCGGCGATCTTGTCCGTCATCTCGTTCTGGGCGGCCCGCAGGACCTTGAGCCCGTCACGCAGCATCAGCGCATGGGACATGTTGTTGATGTCTTCGGAGGTGCAGGCGAAATGCACGAACTCGCCACGCTTCTCCAGCGAGGTCCCCGCGATCTTCTCCTTGATGAAATACTCGACGGCCTTGACGTCATGGTTGGTCGTCTTCTCGATGTCCTTGACGCGCTGCGCATCGGCCACCGCGAAATTCTCCGCGATCCCCGACAGAATGGCTGCCTCATCAGCCGTAAGGGCGGGGCATTCTGGCAATTCGGGATTGGCGGCCAGGGCGGCCAGCCACGCGCACTCAACGGCCACACGACGCTTCACGAGGCCATACTCGGAAAAGACCTCGCGCAGTTCCTCGACTTTAGAACCATACCGCCCATCAAGCGGGGAAATCGCCGTCAGTGAATCAAGCATCAACATTGTCCATTTTCTCCTTAGCGGTGTATTTTACCACATTCTCCCTGAAAGAAGGTGAAAAAAATTCCGGGCCGAGGGGAAATGAGGGGCGGCGACCGCGCAGGACTGCCGCCCGCCAAGGGCCGATCAGGTGTCGTACGACTTGAAGAACGGGGCAAAGGGCGTGACGGACGTCGGCTCGCCAAAGAGCGCACGCAGCCCCTCGCCACGCGCGGCAGGCAGGGGCAAAAGCAGGAATTCACCCTCGAGCGTCTCGTGCGCCGACGTATCCCGACGCTGGAGCGGAGCCAGGAATTTGCATCCCTTGCCCGCCACAAACGCATTGTGGCCGATCAGGGTGCCTGTTCCCTGCCGCTCGAAGACGACATCTGTGCCCGAAACGGGCTGCAGGGCAACCCCCTTCCCCATCGGCACGGAAGCCACCGCCAGCGCCACCCCTTGACGATTGCCGGGGAAATAGAGATCGCCCGACGCCAATGTCCAGAGTCCAAACTCGGACAACATCGAAGCCCTTGGATAGCATTCGTAGGGGCCCTGACCAATCCAGTCAAAGCGCGTGTGGTCGGGCGGCAACGCAAACGCCAAGCCCGTCTCGACAAGGTCTGCCCGACAGGGGAACGCATAGCCGTAGGCGACCTTGACCCCGCCCGCCACGGCCGAAAAGGTCAGATGCCCCCGCACGGCGTTCGTTCCCGAGCCCCAAGCCGCCTCAATGATCGTGGACACCGCATTGGACGCCACAACACGCGCCGAAGCCAATTTCAGGACACGGTCCGCACCCTTTAGAATGGGCTTCGTGCGGAGGTTCTTGGCGATCATGTCCCGCCGATCCGTCCGCAGCAGGGGCGATCCACGGAATACCTCCTGCCCCGCCCCATCCAGCAGCACCAGTTCAAGGCGATTGGCGTCAAACCGAAAAGCCGAAGCGCCCGCCGTACCTTTGAGGGCGGAGGCAACGTCAACCTTCAGCGGGAGCACCCGTTCAGTCAACGCACACCCCGAATTGCGGTCCGTAAAGGCCAGTTCCAGACGCCACACAGAGGCCGCCGCGGCGGGAATCTCGGCAGAAATCGACAAGGTGCCTTTCTGATGTGGGGCCAGCGTAGGCATCTCCAGCGCGCCTGACGCCACCACCTGACGATCGGCCAGCACGCGCCAGACGCCCGACACGGCCGTCTTCAGCTCCCGCATGTCAAAGCGGTTCTCCAACGGCAGCCGCCACTCATTGCGCGCCCCCGGCGTGAATGCCAGATGGGCCTCCCCCACGCGGACCGGCGCATAGACCTTGCGGAGCTCAAAGTAATCCGTCTGCGGCGTGCGATCGGCATAGACGACGCCATCCGTTCCGTAGACGCCATAGGAATCCCACACGTGCTGCGGATCGGGCCACACGCAGTTGGCGCGCTCGGCCTCGGCCATGTCACTGGCCTTGCGGAGGATTCCCTGGTCCTGGAACATCCACACGGCACCGCCCGCATAGGCGGGATCGTTCCACATCAATTCGTCCCAGTACCATTCCAGCATGCCGAAATCCAGCCCATAGGCGTGCGCATACTCGCCCGAGAGGTAGGGACGGTCGAACTTGGCGAAATACTCGCGCTGCAGCTGCTCCTTGGGCACGATCAAATTGGGATAATGCCAATTGACGAGGTCGCCCACATCGGAACAGGGGTAGTTCTTGAGGTGATCGCGGAAATAATGGGGCTGCTGCGGGAAGTTCCAGGGTCGCGACGGATCCAACGCCTTCACCACACGGGCGGCGGCGCGGGTCGCATCCGTCACAGGGTTCTCATTCCCCACCGACCACATGATCACCGAGGCGCGATTGAAGTCGCGCGCCAGCGTCAGACGAGCCCGTTCACACAGAATGGGTGCACAGGCGGGATCCGGCAGATACTTGTCGCCAAAGCCGAACGGAACCTCATCCTGCACATAGATGCCCAGTTCGTCGCAGGCATCGAGGAGCGCGCGCGAAGGCGGATAATGACTCGTGCGGATGAAATTGCAGTTCGCCGCCTTGATCATCTCCACGTCCCGACGCTGCTCCGCAGCCGTAACGGCCCGGCCATTGTTCGGCGTGATGTCGTGGTGGTCGACGCCGCGCAGCTTCACCGGCACGCCATTGACCTTGAGGACACGGTTGTTCCACGTGACTTCCTTGAGGCCGACACGCTCTCGCAGCACTTCGGCGGGACGTCCCGCCACATCAAAGGCCGTGATCTCCAGCCGATGCAGCGTCGGCGTCTCCGCCGACCAAAGCGCCGCCTTCTTCACCAGCAGCCGGGCGTCCGCCCCCTTTCCATCGGCCACGCACGTGCCGTCTGGCGCCAACAGCCTCAAGGCAACGTCTCCAGCGCCGGAGAGCGTTGTCTTCACGGTGACTTCGACATCCTCGCCTCTGAGCCTGGTCGTCAGCCGCCAGGAAGCCACATGCAGTTCCGGACGCCACAGCAGCGTCACATCCCGGAAGATGCCATGCAGGGTCCAGTCGTCATTCGTGTCGAACTCAGCGCCAAAGGGATGTCCATGCGTACGCACGGCCAGCAGATTGTCCGCATCCCGGCGCACGAGGCCGGTGACGTCCAGGTCATGCGCATTGAATGAACTTGTGAAATCCCCGGCCTGACGGCCATTCACCCACACGGTGGCGCCAAACTGCACACCGTCGAAGCGGAGGAAGATGCGCCCCGTCTGGGGCCAGGCCACGGGCACGGCGAACAAACGGCGGTAAAAGCCGGATTCGCCCGAGATCTTGTCGTAGTACTGTGGCTTGCCGTGTCCCCGCAGTTCCCAGCTGGAAGGCACGTCAATCGTCCGCCACGAGGCGTCGTCGAAATCGGCCTTCTCGCAGCCCTCGGCGGCCGGGGAATACTCCTGGGCGAACAGCCGGAACTTCCAGTCGCCATTCAGGGACAGATTCTCCGCCGTCGGCACAGCCGCCCGCACAGACGCCGCCATCAAGCCCATCAGCAATACAGACAGAGAGATTCGCATGATCATTTCCTTCGTATTCTTTCCTTGTCGGCCTCACCCCTTCTCGGCGAAGGCGAAAACCATCTGAACGGCCTCGGAACGATATTCCCGTTTGTTCAATCGGCTGCGCAGCAATCGCCATCCCGGCAGGCGCGCATCCATCATCGCATAAAAGCGAGGCCCATGATTCGGCACCTGCAGATGGGTCAGTTCGTGCACCACCACATACTCCACCAGCTCACGTGGCGCGTGCGCAAGCTCGGAATTGAAGAGGATGTGGCGCTTGCGGATATGGCAGGATCCCCACAAAGTCTTCAGCGGCCGCATCTTCCACGTCACGTCCGGCTCCGACAGGCGCGCCATCCACCGCGGCATCAGCTCCGAGAGCACCTCGCCCAGACGTGCCGCCAATGCCCGCTTCTCGTCCGGGGTGGGCGGTTTGGGCATGCCGTCCGGCGGCAGACGCGCCAGGATCTTGTTTCGGGTGGCCACCACCCAGGACCATTTGTCGCGCAAGAACGCTTCGGCCGTCGCCAATGAGGCACCCCAGTACGGCACCGAGAGGAAGATGCGTCCGTCGGCCTTCACCCGCAGATTGATGCGCCGGATGCGCTTACGCGCAACCACCACGGCAAGCCCGTCGACGACGTTCTCGCCCACCCGCATCATCCACGCGACTCCTCGGCCTCGAAGAGCAGGCACGTGCAGCACGGCAGGAAGAAACGCCGCGTCACCAACCGGAAGCCCATGCCGGCAGCCAGCGCAATGAACTCCTCCTCCGACAGCGTGGCCTTCATCGACGCCCGCAGGTAACCATAGTCGGCGGAACGCGCGCGCACGAAAAGGAACGTGAGCAACCTGAGCCAGAGCGCCGTGAAGCCGCCCAGCAATCTGCTCGAAGGGCGGAAAAACTCCAGCACAAGCAGCTGACCGTTCGGCCCCACCGCCCGACGCGCCTCACCCAAAGCCGCCGCCTTGTCGGGGAAGTTGCGGAAACCGAAGGCGCAGGAGACAAGATCAAAGGACGCGGGGACAAAGCCCGCAGTCGATCCAGACTCTCCCCCAGCCTCCGACAGGACGCGGAGCGTCGACAGGTCCTGCGCATTCGCCTCGGCGAAGGTAATGCGGACGGAGGTGTTTTTTCGCTGCGCAATCGCCAGCATGGCCGGCGTGAGATCTGCACCCAAGATCTCCGCCGTCGGGAAACGCGCCGCCAGCTCCAGGGTCATGTCGCCCGTGCCACAGGCCAGATCGAGGATGCGCTGCGGCGAACCCTTCACCTGAGCGGCCGCCTTGCACCGCCACACCCGATCACAGCCCAGGGAGAACACGTGGTTCATGCGGTCGTAGACCGCCGCGATCTCAGTGAAAAGACGTTTCATGCCAACACCCCCTCGGGACGAACCAGGCGCCGCACCAGCAAATCGGCGGCGTCGTGGGCGGTGGTGGCGTAGAGCATCCGCGTGCCCACCACGTCTTCGATCTCATTGAGCACCCAACCGCCTGCATGCGCAATGAAATCCACCCCCACAAAGTCGAATCCCAGCCGCTCCTGCAGCCGGCGCACGACATCGCGCTGGAATGCCGTAGGCTCCACCGCCTCGACTTCGCCGCCCAGCTTGAAGTTGCTGCGGAAATCGGTCGCGGACGTGCGCAGGACCGCCGCCACAACCTCAGATCCCAACGCATACACCCGCACATCCTTGCCGGGCTCGTCGCAGAGCGGCTGCGCCACATACTCTCTTTTGCCCGTGGACACGGCGATGCGGGCCAGTTCCTCGGCATCCGACACCAGGAACACCTCGCTGCCGCCATGTCCGTCCCGCGACTTCACCACACAGGGGAAGCCACATGCCGGCACGGCCGGCAAGGTGATCGCCTCGGTGGACAGGACGGGAATCTCCAGCTCCCGTGCCAGCAGGTAGGTGGCCCATTTGTCGTTGGCGATGCGCGCAGTTTCGGCATTGTTGACGACACGTACGCCATATTCCGCAAGGAAAGCGGAGACATCCGGACGAATGACGCGCACCAGCGCGAAATCCGGCAATGTCTCGTCGGCCGCCCAATCCTCGGCGGTGCATCCGCTGGGGATGAGCTTCAGCTCCAGGGCAATTCCAGCTTCAGCCGCACAGGACAGGAGACGATTCGCAAACCAGCAGTTGAGGGCATACCCCTCGGGCGAATAGACCAGCCAGCCCTTCATCCCCGAACGCCAAGTTCAGCCGCCGCCGCAAAAATCGCCGAGGGGTCGGCAAGGCGCCCGACGCCTGTCGTGCCACAGGCGAGCTCTCCCGACGCCGGCTCAACAAAAGCGACGCCCCGTGACTTCAAAGTGGCGAAATTGGCCTGCGTGGCGGCATTCTCGTACATGCCCGTGTTCATGGCCGGCGCCACCAGCACCGGCGCACGCGTGGCCAGCAGGATGGAAGAAAGCAGATCATCCGCGATCCCCTGCGCCATCTTGGCGAGGATATTGGCCGTGGCCGGGGCCACCACCACGACATCCGCCGCCTCAGCGAGCGAGATGTGCCCCGGCTGCCATTCTTCCTTGGCGGCAAAAAGATCGTGGGCAACGGGATTGCGCGAAAGCGTACAGAAAGTCAGCGGCGTCACGAACTCCTTGGCATGATCCGTCATCACGACATGGACATCGTCCCCGTTCTTGACGAAGAGTCGCACCAGCTCACAGGCCTTGTAGGCTGCAATGGAACCCGTCACACCCAACACGACAGTTCGCTTGCCAGGATGCATGTCGCTCATAATGGGAATCTTTCTTCCGACAGGGAATGGGGCAAGAGACGGGGTACGATCCCGCAACCCTCAGATCCACAATCTGATGCTCTACCAATTGAGCTACTCTCGCCAT
>JAKSOW010000142.1 GCA_024405395.1 Kiritimatiellia bacterium
GATCATGAACGGCATCCACATTATCGAGATTCACCAGCTCAAGCAGATACTCGTCTCGAAACGAGCGCACGGCTTTTGTTGCCTGCACCATCGGCAACGTCTTCGCGAAATTGTTCGGCAAGGCTCCGACATGATGGTAATCTTGCGCCGCAATGTGCCGTTCCAACTCTACGACCGTCCAATGCTCTTTTGCGCAAGCCTGAATGTAGAACCACCGTTCTTCAAGTGAATTGCACTTGTTCAAGATCTCTCGATGATGCGTGAATCCAATAGACACAAAGGCCGCAAGACCATTCGGCGTTAATTCGTCACTCGGCAAGTGACGAATTGGGACGAGTTCACTTCCCGAGTTGTTTTCGTCACTCGCCAAGTGACGACTTCCGCTACTCGCCGAGTGGCGAATTTCAAAAAATGGCGACCAGGCTTCATACCAAAGGCGCATATATTTGATGCTGGCAGGCGAGAAGCCTCGCAACCCCGGCAGTTCAACTTGAAGCCGTTCCGAAAGCGCATGAATCGCGCCAGTGCCCCATTTGGCAGAGCGCGTCTTCTTCGAGATATAGCCACCGACAAAGAAGTAAAGCTTCAGGGCTTCGACATTCGATGCCTGAGCCGCACGCGCACGCGCTTGGAGGATTGCCAACTTGATATCGTTGACTGCCACAACAAAGTCATTCGGCTGTTCACGGCTCGCCCAGAGGATATCCTCAAGGCGTTCTTCTTTGACTTTCTTTACTTTCTTGGCCACGCAATGTCCTCACGACAGTATTTTCAGCAAAATTCGCCATTATTATAACATTCCCAGGGCATATTGGGAAGTGCGGACTTCCGGAGAAATGCACAAAATCTGACGATTTACGCAAAAGTCAGCAAGATTCTTGCTGTTTCACTTTATTTCAGCCCGACACGAGGGAACGAATCGACCGCACGAAATGAAGGACTCGACCGAATCGATTCTGTCAGCGGATGGTGAATGAAAGCGTGTAGGTTTCATTGCCGATGATGTCGCGTGCAAGCGGCTTGGGGCCGCAGGAATTGCCGCCGAGCCCACGACTCTTGGCGAAGATGCCGAAGTAGGTGCCGTCTTCGCCAGGTGGCGGCAATTCGGCCGGATGGGCATGGCGCACGAGCGTCTCTGGCGCATACGGATTAACCTCAAACGCGAATGGCGCGGTTCGGGTCTCAAAGGTGACGCCCGCCAGACTGACGCGGTAGGTGCCCTCACGATTGCCGCAATCCTGCGGCACGTCGTAGGGGACAAAGAAATCCCGAGAATCCAACGCCCAATCGCCCAGAAACGCGCCGGAGCAACGATCGGAGTAATTCTCCCAGGGACCGCAACCCAGCCAGGCGACATCTGTTGAATCAGTATCGAAGATGGTGCGCAAGCCGATATGCGCCGGCTCGATGCGCGCGCCCGACTGCGTAAACGTGGCCTGTACAGTGGCGGCACCATCGGCAATGCGCCATGTGCTCGCCACACGGAATACTGTGCCGGAGACCGCATAGTCCACCACACTCTCCACCAAACGCACGCCGGTGAGCGCGTCTTGGCGATCCTTGAAGCTGACGAGCGTCTTCATGGGGCTCATCATCCCCTTCTGCGCCCAGATCTTCTTCTCGGTCGGCTCATTCTGACTGGGTGCGCGCCAGACATCCAGCGTCAACGGCGCACGCAGCAGTTCCGTCTTGAAGATGAGGCCCTTCTTGAGCGACACCAGTTCGCCCGTCTTCGGACAGAATGTGAACGCCAGATGTCCAGACGGACGCCCGGACGCCACTTCGGGCGTCGTGAAGTCGATCTGGTCATCCGCAATCACCCAGCCCTTGGGCCACAGACCCTCATCTTTCTTCTGGCGGAACGAGAGCCGATAGGACCCCGTAGGATCGGCCACCGGAATGCGGATCGTCTTCTGCGGCCCCAGCGTGAGCGTGGTGACCTCTTCTGAGATCATTTCGCCATTGACGAAACGCGTCTGCACACAGTCATAGGCCGAGAGATCGCGGAAGTAATGGCGGTTCTTCACGTCGATGGCTCGGCCATCCGCGCTTTTCGTCGCGACGATGGGCTGGAACACGTGCTTGATCTCCCAGTAGCCGGGCTCAAGCGTACGGTCGGAGAGCACGCAGCCATTCATCATGAAAGCGCCGACGGTGGGGAAATCGCCGAAGTCGCCGCCATAGGCCAGAATCTTCACGCCATTGGTGGTCACATGCCAAAGTCCCTGATCCACCCAGTCCCAGATCGCCGCCCCGAAGATGCGGGTGGACGACTCAATAGCGTCCTGATAATCCTTGAGGTTGCCCATCGCATTGCCCATGTTATGGGCGTACTCGTTGATGTGGAATGGATAGCGCAGCGGGCGATTGGCGGGTTCGTGATGCAGACCCTCGCCACCCCGTGCGGCACGCCACACCCAGTCGACCTGGGGATACTGGCGTGATCCCATGTCCGTGATCCAGTTGTTGCGCTCGTACTGGACGGGGCGCGACGGATCGCATGCCTTGGCCGCCGCCACACAGGCGACGAAATTCGAGCCCGGCCCCGCCTCATTGCCCAGCGACCACACCACAATCGAGGGATGGCACTTGTTGCGCGCCACCATGTTCACCACACGGTCGACGTGGGCGGCCTTCCAGCTTTCGACGTGGGAAAGCGATTCCTTGCCGTAGAAGAACCCGTGCGACTCCACATTCGCCTCGTCCATCACGTAGATGCCGTATTTGTTGCACAGATAGTAGAAGTAATCCGGCTGCGGATAGTGGGAATTGCGCACATGATTGCAGTTCGCCTGCTTGAGCTGCCTGACGTCAAGCTCAATCAGCTCATCCGGCGTGTAGTGTCCGTAGAGTGGCGAAGATTCGTGCCGGTTCGCGCCACGCAACTTGATGGGCTGGCCATTGAGGAGGAACGTGCGGTCCTTCTGTTCGGCGACATCGCGGATCTCCACCTCGCGGAAGCCCAGCTGGAATCCCACAGCTTCAAGGGTCTTGCCCGCCTGACGCCGCTCCAGCACCAGAGTGTAGAGATTCGGGCACTCCGCGCTCCAGAGCTTGGGCTGGTGGAAAACAAGATTGTCGTGGCGCACCTCGGTTCCGTCTTCCGCGAAGACGTGCGGCACCACCTCCGCCGTACCGCCCACGACTTCCGTCGTGAGGTTCACTTTCCAGTCGCCGCCATAATCCCCTTTCCGCACAGGCGACGTGGTGAAGGCGACATCGCGGATGTGGGTCTTGGGCGTGTGGAAGAGCCATACGCTGCGCGCGAGGCCCGACAGCAGGAACATGTCCTGCGCCTCAAGGTAGGAACCATCCGAGAAGCGGTAGACCTCCAGGGCGACCGTATTGCGTCCGGCCTTGACGAAGCGGGTCACGTTGAAGCGCGCCGGATCGCGGCTGGACTTGGAGAAGCCCACATACGCGCCATTGACCCACAGGTAGAAGAACGAATCCACAGCCCCGAACTCAAGGAATATCTCGTCACCCGACCAATCCTCAGGCACCTCGAAGTCGCGCCGATAGCTGCCCACGGGATTCTCGTCGGAACCCAGCGTGTAGCCTTCGGGCAATTTGTGTCCACGCACACGCGGCCAGCAGTTGGAATTCGCGGGGAACTTGGCCACGAAAGGCCAATGCGCATTGGTGTAGTACGGGCGGCCGTAAGGCTTGCGATCCGCATTGATGCCCATGGCCTGCCACGAGCACGGCACCTTGACGACATCCCAGCCGCTCACGTCATAGGACGGGTCCTGAAAGCCGATGGGGCGCTCCTCCGGCCGGCGGCACCAATTGAAGCGCCAGTCCTTCTCGGAGTCCAGGCAAATGCGCCGCGAACAGTTCTCGGACCGAATGCCCTTGGCCTCCTCAACGGACGCAAACGAGGCGAAGGCCGAACAGGGCGCTTCCTTGCCTTCATGAAGCGCCGTCTGGTCCTCCCATTCGCGCCCTGTTGGCGCCGCCATCAGGAAATTGGCGGCAACGCAGAGAACAGTTCCGAAAACGAAAACGCAGCGCATGCGAGTCATCCTCATTTCTTGGCTTTCGGAGGAGGAGGAGGATTGAAGGCCTTCTCGAAGAAATTGACGATGAACGCCGTCTCGCAGGGATCGACGCCATGCGGATGATGGCCAAAGGTTCCGCGCTTCACCAGAGTGAGATCACCGCCGTTCTTCTCGAAGACAGGCGCAAAACGCTCGATGTTCTTGGCGGGCGGCACCACGGTGTCCTTACCGCCGTAGAGCACGAGAAGCGGGATCTTGGCGGCGGCGATCGGGGCGGCGCGATTGACGCTCTGGAACGGGTCGTCAGCGCCCACGTATTCAGGCGTGAGGAATGGATAGTATTTCTGGTAGTTCTTATAGGATCGCGGATAGGAGCCCAACGTGGAGATGTCGAGCAACGGCGCGTCGAGATAGGCGGCCTTGACGGCTTCCGGATGAATGGAGGCGTAGCGCACGGAGTAGAATCCGCCCCAGCTCATGCCGATCAGGCCGCATTTCGCGTTGAGGCCGAGCGTCTTGACCAGATACTGCTGGAAACGATGGCGCTTCTCCACCATCTCGTCCGTCTGGTTGCCCTCCGTCACCTTGATGAACGGTGCGTAAGCCGGATTGAAGGTCACCCAGCGATAGCCGGCCGCAAGCAGGGCCTTGACGCCAGTGCGATCCTGAAAGGCGGTAGGCCATTCCATGCACCACACCCAACGCCCGTCCTTAGCCGGCACGGCCGGCTCAACCAGCCAGGCTTCGCAGCCCTCGAACTCAAACTGTACCCAATCGAAGCCCTGCATCTTGGACTGCTTGAACACCTTGCAGTCTTTGGCGATCTTGTCGGCATCGCCACCGGCACAGGCCAGACCAACGGAAAGCGCCGCCACAAACAGAGGAATCAGCTTTTTCATGTCAACATCCCTTCTCTAGTCTCACATGCGCCTGACTTGCTCACGGACGAATCTCGCCACGCCCGGAAGATTCGCCGTCTTTGTTGATGTCGTTGAAGACGGTTGCGTGCACCACTTCGGCCGGCGCCTTACCGACAAAGGACACATCTTCGAGCGTGATGCCCGAGGCCACACAGCTCACCCAGGGGTCAAAGATCTCACAGTCTTTTCCGGCCTTGGTCCGATAGACAATCGACTTGGGCCCCACGCAGACGAGATGCGCAAGCGGATAGGTGTCGCAATGCAGATTGGCCTTCACCTTCACCAGATGCAGCCCTTTCACGTTGGCGCCAATCTCGAATGCGCCAAAGTGTCCGCGCAGGGGATCGCCGGTGAGATAGGGCTTCATGCGGTCCGGCGGATAGTCAAGGTCAATCTCCACATCCTCGAACCACAGATTTTCCGCACTGCCGACTTCGCCCCACTCGTGGGGCGTGCCGATGTCATAGCGCGGCGTCTGCAGGTACATCTTGAAGCAGTTGATGCCGCGCACATTGCGGATGAGTATGTTGCGCAGGGCGCAGTCCACCTTGGAGCCATCGGCATAGCGGTAGACGGCCGGCTGCAGACGAACGGCGGGGTAGCCGCTGCGCAGGCGCAGATTCTCGCAGAGCACCGTGTCGCCAGGGCCGAAGTTCACGCTGGAATTCTGCCAATCGTAGAAGTTGAGGGCCACCAGATCGTCGCCGACATCACCGCGAAGATTGCGCGCGAGGACATTGCGGACATTGCCATTGCAGTGGAAACCATCCGCATAGCACTTGTCGAATTCGATGTTCTCGACGATCACATCATCGGCGTCTCCGCATTGTATCGCAAAACCGCCGGTATGGGCGAATGTGAGATCTCGCAACGTAAACGTGGTGACATTGCCAAGATAGAACAACGTCGAGACACCGTAGAAATTGGAGCCCAAGACCCGAGGCTCATCGTTGAAGCGCCCACTTCGTCCATAGCCCGCACGTCTGGTCTGCCAATCCTCCCAGCGACCGCCCAAAATGAAGATATTGCGGTCGCCAATGGTGCGGTCCACGGGTTTTTGTGTGCCATCGGCGGCGTGTTCATTGCGCAGCAGAATCGTTCCACAAGGTTCCTTGAGGCGAATCGTGGCACCGGCGGCGAGTATCTTGCGGTTGGACGGCACAATCAGCGTGCCATCCACGAGATACGGGTCGGCGGACGCCGGGATCCGCAGCACCTCGACTTCCCGCAAGGCGGCATTGAAGGCATCCGTCCAGATTTTCTGCCCGTCGACAAGGCGCACCTTGTCCGCGTATTTCAGGAGAGAAGTCTCAGCACCGAATTTTTTCTCGGCGGCTGCATTGCGCGCCTCCATGGCGGCAATGTCGCGTTCAATTCGGGCCTTCGCCTCGTGCGCATCAGCCTGACACGCGGCGAATGCCGCCGCAAGGGCACAAATCCATCTCAGCGTTCTCATTTTCACCTACTTTCAAATTCTGTAGATTATAACAAATTTCTTAGGCGAAAACGAGTCGATTCAGGGGTGATGACCCATCAGCCTTTTGCCGTCGGCGCGGAACCCCCCGTCCAGCGATCAAGGGCATTGAATACGCCTGCCAGCAACGCACCGGAAATGGAATGCCACACGCACGAAACCGCCGAGGCAATCGCGGCCTCGGGCAAGGCGGGGAAATGGCGGGCCGCCAGAACCGTCGCCAAGCCCGCATTCTGCATGCCCACCTCCAGCGAGATGGTACGTTTTTTCGGTTGCGTGAAACGAGCCAACACGCCACAGGAATAACCCACAACATAACCTAACGTGTTATGCAGAAACACACCCACAAAAATCCAGACGCCTGAAGAGGCAAATTTATCTCCTTGCGCCGAAACAACGCCGCCCACAATGCAGGCCAAACCCAGAACAGCCACGCCGGGCATTACTTTCATCGTCTCACGATAAGAGTCCTTGTGGCCCAGAAAATGATTGAAGAGGAATCCCAATCCAACAGGCATCAGCGTTACCAGCAAAACACTCTTGAACATGCCCAATGCGTCAATATCGACCATTTCGCCCGCCAGATACAACATAAGAAGTGGCGTGGTAAGCGGCGCGAAAAGCGTCGAAAGCGTTGTGATGCCAACCGAAAACGCAACATCGCCCTTGCACAGGAAACTCATGATGTTGGAGGAGACGCCTCCTGGGCAGCACCCCACCAGAATCAATCCCACGGCAACGCTGCGCGGCAGATTGAGAAGATGCGTCAAGGTGACGGCAATCAACGGCATGATGGCGAACTGCGCCAACGAACCGATAGCAATGTCCCAGGGACGGGCGGCAAGAATCTTGAAGTCGTCTTTGGTGAGCGTCATGCCCATGGTGAGCATGATCACGCCCAAGATGGCCGTCTGCGTGTAGCCGCGAACCCAGCAAAAAGCATCAGGGACAAAATAGGTCATCACTGCCACGGCAGTAATGAACCAGGGCGTTTCCTTGGCCAAAAAAGCCGAAATTGCCTGAAGTCTACGCATTGTCATTCTTTCTGCCACGTCGAACGATCAACTGGCGCCTGACGACGACCGAGGAGTTTGGAAAGCGCCCCCCATCCATATACCCAAAGCGTCACGACGCAAACCGGAACATGGTATAGCCACGCCCGATCTGGGCGGCGACAATAGCCGAGCATGGCCTGGACCATCAGCGGCAGAATGGTCACCGTCGACAGACAGAACAGCATGATTCCCGTCTTGCGCTGCTTATCCCAGGGATAGGAACGCTGTTTTTCCTGTGCGAAAAAGAGGAAATCCCGAATCCGCCGCCGTTGTTTGCGGACAAAATCGCCCAACTTGGCGCAGTACAGGTGAACGATTCCCGTTTTTACTTTCGCCACCACGACTTTCCCATCACGCCGGATGCGTTCATAAAGGATGTCGATGTCGAAAAGATAAGGCCGCCAATTGGTTCCTTCAAGCAGCGAACGGCGAAAAACGAACCCATTGGCGCCGATAGTGGGCAACGCCGTCTCGGAAAGACATATTTTCAGCCAATCTCCTTTGTCCTCCGTCGCCACGTTCAAACCCGTCCACTTGCCGGTCACAGCCGAGACGCGATCATAGTTTCGCGTGAAAAGACAGAGCGGGTCGTTCATTCCCAACAAGGCGAAATACCGTGTCAAAGTTGGGTCTTCAGGTCGCGAAGTATAGGCAATCGGTTCTGTGGCAACAACCTCCGGATCCTCAAAAGGAGCCAGCATACGCGCCAACCAAAGCGGATCTGGCAAAATATTGTCAGAATCCACCAGCGCAATGATGTCACCATGCGCTGCTTCAATGCCGGCGGTTTTCCCGGCTTCGCCCGTTTTCAGTGGGTTTGGGCAAATGATGTCAACCCCGGCTTCACGCGCAATCTCCAGCGTTCGGTCGGTTGATCCTGCATCGGCAATGACGATTTCATAATCATGACGCGAGACTGTCTGCTCGGCAATCGCCGCCAGACAGTCCCCAAGCGTCTTCTCTGAATTCAGGACCGGTATGACGATCGACAGCTTCATACCTGCTGAAAACCTCAGATTGCCGACTTCAAAGCAGCAACGCGATCAGTCTTCTCCCACGGGAACTCCGAACGGCCGAAATGACCGTAGGAAGCCGTATCGCGGAAACTCCAGCCTTTGGGCTTTGTGAGCCCCAAATCGGCAATCAAGGCATACGGGCGGAAGTCGAAAACCTTGCCTGAGAGCAGAATCTGCTCAAGACGATAATTTTCGACGCCATGATTAGTGCCAAATGTCTTAACGCAGATCGAAACCGGCTTGTCTACGCCAATTGCGTAGGCAACCTGAATTTCGCAGCGGTCCGCCAGACCTGCCGCCACGATGTTCTTCGCGGCATAGCGGGCATAATAGGCAGCACTACGATCCACCTTTGAAGGATCTTTTCCCGAAAAAGCACCGCCGCCATGAGCGGCCATGCCGCCGTAGGTATCGACAATGATCTTGCGTCCGGTAAGGCCAGAGTCTCCCGTGGGTCCACCAACCACAAACTTTCCGGTTGGATTGATGTAGAACTTCGTCTTGGGAGTGAGAAGTTTGGTGCCTTTCAGATAATCACGCGCAATGCCCTCAATCTCGGCATAGCACTTCTTGTTGGCACCGGCTTCCGTGGTCTGATGGGAAATGACCACCGTGTCCAGCGCCACAGGGCGTCCGTCCTCATAGACAACAGACAGCTGACTCTTCGAATCAGGACGCAAATAGGAAAGTTTTCCGGTTTTCCGGAGTTTGGTGAAGATTCGCAGCAGCTCGTGCGAATAGACGATGGGGGCCGGCATCAGCTGGGGCGTTTCGTTAGACGCATAGCCAAACATCAGGCCCTGGTCTCCCGCACCCTGCTTCTCAGCTCTTTTGCGGTTGACGCCCTGGGCAATATCAGGACTCTGGCCGTGCAAAGCGGAAAGATAGTTGAAGGTATCCCAGCTGAAATGTTCTTCGGGGCGATCATAGCCAATGTCCTTAACGACGGCACGCGCAATGTTCTGCGTATTGAGCGCGTCAAAGCCCTGGCAGGTGATTTCGCCCATATTGACCACAAGATTGGGTCCGCACATAGTCTCGCAGGCCACATGGGCGTGCGAATCTTTCGCGAGGCAGGCGTCGAGGATGGCGTCGGAGATCTGGTCTGCGACTTTATCGGGATGGCCTTCCGAGACCGATTCCGAAGTGAAAACATGCCGATGGGCAGATTTCATGCTACTCTTCTTTCTTTTTCTTCGTTACTGAAGCGCATCCGGGGAAATCCCGTACCACCGCGGCACCCCTTCGGGGAACTCGGTTGGCGCGATCGCACTCGCGACCGTTTCTTGATGCTTTTTTGAAAATAAAAAAGCCGGCGGCGCCCTACTCTCCCGCAGGCGAGTCCTGCAGTAC
>JAKSOW010000143.1 GCA_024405395.1 Kiritimatiellia bacterium
CGCGCGAAGCGCCTTCACGTACGCGGGCCCCAGGACGCCGGCCGGGAAAATCTTCACGAAACTCGCGCCCGCGTCCCAGGCGTCCACCACCTCGGAGGGCGTGAACGCGCCGGGCATCGCCGCGATTCCGCGCCGCACGCATTCGCGGATCAGCGCGGGGTTCGCGTTCGGCGTAATCGCGTATTCGCCGCCGGCCTGTTCGAGCACGTCGAGCTGCTCCGCCGTGAGCACGGTGCCCGCGCCCGCGCGGACGGCGCCGCCGAAATGGCCGCGAATAGCCGAAATCGCCGTCGCCGTGTCCTTCCAGCCGGCGGGGTTCGCCTGGTCGAAGGTCACCTCCACCAGCCGGATGCCGCCCTTCGCGTACGCTTCGGCGAGCCGGAGGCAGACGTCCGGCGGCTGCCCGCGGACGATCGCCACGACCTTCGTTTCGCGCACGAGCGCTTCGATTTCCGCTTTCGCCGAAGCCATCGCCGCGTCTCCGCTCACATGTTCCCGATGACGGCCTTGATGCGGCGCACGCCCGCGGAGGAGCTCTGCTCCTTCTGGATCTTGAACGAACCGAGTTCCTTCGTGTTCGCCACGTGGGGACCGCAGCAGATTTCCTTCGAAACGTCGCCGATCGAGTAGAGCGACACCTGGTCGCCGTACTTCGAACCGAAGAGCGCCATCGCGCCTTCCTTCTTCGCCTCCTCGACCGTGGTCGTCTTCTTGGTGACCTCGATGCCCTGCTCGATCCAGCCGTTCACGAGCTTTTCGACCTCCGCCTTCTGCTCGGCCGTCATCGGCTCGGGCCATGTGAAGTCGAAGCGCAGGCGCTCCGCCGTGATGTTGGAGCCCTTCTGGTTCGCCGTGGGGCCGAGCACCTTGTGGAGCGCCGCGTGCAGCAGATGCGTGGCGGTGTGCATGCGCGTGACCACCGCCGAATTGTCCTGCAGGCCCGCCTTGAACGAGCCGGCCGACGTCGTGCGCGAGAGTTCCTGGTGCTTGCGGTTGGCCTCCTCAAAGCCGGCCTTGTCGACTTCGAGGCCGTCCTTCGCCGCCATCTCGCACGTCATCTCGAACGGGAAGCCGAAGGTGTCGTAGAGCTCGAACGCCAGCTTGCCGGAGATGCGGCTCTGGCCGTGCTCCTTGAGCGCGCTCACGACCTTGTTGTAGCGGGCCTCGCCCTTGTCGAGCGTGCGGTTGAAGCGCGCCTCCTCCGCTTCGAGGTCGGTGCGGCAGGTTGCGAGGTTCATCTCGAGCTCAGGGTAGACGTGCTTGTACTTCTGGCAGATGGTCTCGGCGAGCGTCAGCGTGAAGCCGGGCGCGATGCCGATCATGCGGGCGAAGCGCACGGCACGGCGGATGAGGCGGCGGAGCACGTAGTTGGCGCCCACATTGCCGGGCTTGACGCCGCCCTTGGGATCGCAGAGGATGAAGGTCGCGGTGCGCATGTGGTCCGCGATCACGCGACGGGCCTTGAGCACCTCGGCCGGGTCCATCCCCTCGGGGACGTTGGCGAGCTCGTCGATCTTGGCCATGATCGGCGCAAAGATCTCGGTGTCGTACACCGTGGCGGCGCCCGACATCATGCAGATGGTGCGCTCGACGCCCATGCCGGTATCCACGTTGTGGCGCCCGAGCGGAACGAACTTGCCCTCTTCGTTCTTGTTGTACTGCATGAACACATCGTTCCAGATCTCGATGTACTTGCCGCAGTGGCAGCCGGGGCGGCAGTCGGGGCCGCACTTCTCCTTGCCCGTGTCGATGAACATCTCGGTGTCGGGGCCACACGGACCCGTGGTGCCCGCAGGGCCCCACCAGTTGTCCTCGCGCGGCAGACGGAAGATGCGCTCCTCGGGGATGCCGACGGACTTCCAGATCTCGACGGCCTCCTCGTCGGCCGGGATGTAGCCCTCTTCGCCTTCCTTGCCTTCGCCGCGGAAGACCGTGACGTTGAGCTGCTCCGGCTTGAAGCCGAGCTTCGTCGTCAGGAACTCGAAGCTCCAGCTGATCGCCTCCTTCTTGAAGTAGTCGTTGAGCGACCAGTTGCCGAGCATCTCGAAGAACGTGAGATGGGCGGCGTCGCCCACTTCGTCGATGTCGCCCGTGCGCACGCACTTCTGGACGTCGGTGAGGCGCGTGCCCGCCGGATGCGGCATCTGGCCCATCAGGTAGGGCACCAGCGGGTGCATGCCGGCCGTGGTGAACAGCACCGTGGGGTCGTTCTCCGGAATCACGCTCGCGCCCGGAATGCGCTTGTGCCCCTTCGACTCGAAGAAGCTCTGGTACATTTCTCTCAGTTCGTCAGCCGTCAGATTGTTCATATCGGTTCCAATTCCTTGAAAACGCGTATTATACCACGATACCGCCCCTTGCGCAACATCCCGAAGGCGTGCACAGGGAAAAGCGCACCAACCACAGTGATACCCAGTAGTCTGCGCTCTCTAGCCTCTCATTGTCAGTGAAATCGCACAGCTTTGCTTTAGCTTCGACCTACTCAATCGTCACGGGGATGCTGACCGCGGGCTTCTTCAGGGTGGCCGAGCCGTAGCCCGTGTTCCCCACCATCACGCCCTCGACGTTCACCGTGTAGGCCTTGATTTTGCCCTTCTCGAGCGAATAGGCCTTGAAGGAACCCTTGAAGGAGCCGTCTTTGGCCTTGTAGGTCAACTTCAGGGCCGATGGATTCTTGCCAAGCTTGGCCTCATCGATGGCACCGGTCTTCCGATCAAGCTGTACCTTCCCGGCCTTGGCCCCGCCAGCAACAATCCACTTCCCCGCCGACTGGGAGATAGAGAGCCCATTAGGCAGATAGTCTACGAATTCCGCTGCACCTGGTATAACCGTCAGAATCGCGGCCGAATCCATCTTGAAGGCGGCATTGCCCTGCAACGTACCCACCTTGGCGCAAATGACGTCATCACCGAGGCCGTCAACCGAGATTTCCTTGGAGTTGAGATCAATCCAGAGATTGAACGCCAAGTTTACCTTCTTGTCGAGAAGGACGGGGATACAGCACACGCCATCGCCCAGCAGCAGCTGCGCCTTTGCGGACACCTTAACACCACCGACCGTACCAGCAGTCTTAACGGCACCCTTGTTGCCCACAGTGAACGAGAGAAGTGCATCGCCGGACTGAGTTTTGGCGAAAAGATTGTACGTGCCGATGCTCTTTGCAAGCAGGGCCTGCGCCAACGCCTTGTCGGAGGCGTCCTTGGACATGAACAGATTGGCCGCACCAACCACCATATAGGCACCATACCGGCCAGAAAGGCCATGCGAGCCAAGTGAGAGGAAAAGACTCGGCGCACCCTTCGCGGAGAGAACCGCATAGTCAGCGCCAACCGCCAATTCGCCCTTGAATGTCAACTTCTTCGCCCCCAGCATCTGAAGGGTTGCCGTAAGCTTGGAAATGCCGCTCTTGGCGTTCGCCTTGGCGGCCTTCACCAAAACACTGCCCAGGACACGACCATCCGCATCGACGACAAAACCATTGTACGTCGCCGCAGCCGTTCCCGTGAACGCATCATCTGCCGAAACCGTCGGGATGGTGATGTTGGCGCCAGTTGCGGGATCGACGACTACCGTCTCCTCGCCGCCTTCCCAAAGACCCACGCGTTCCCAAATGGCGTAGAGGGCCACAACCGCCCCCTGCTCAGATGCAAGATTCCTGACTTGCGCACCATCCGCGTAGACAGCATTGCCGTCAGGCGTCAATGCCCAACCGACAAACGCAAAAGTCGGGCGCACGAACGCATTGGCGGAAAGCGTCACCGTTCTGTCGTAAGCAACAGACTGGGCAGCCATCGTCCCGTTGCCACCATTCGCGTTAAAAGTCACCGAGTAGGTATTGGCGTTATTGGAGCCGAAGAACGAGAGTCCCTGCCCAAACTCAGAGACAGTATATTCCCCATTCATGTCAACCAGCTTGCCGTCTTCGTCCTTCCAACCGCTGAATGTGTATCCAACAGTATCCACGAACGGAAGGTTGAAGGGCTTGCCAACTTCGATGGAATCGCGACGCCACACGGAATCATTCAAGGTATAGACAACCGATGCCATCGCATACGACACGGTGCGCGTATTGGGATCATTGTCTTCCCAGACAGGCCAGACGGCCGGAGACGGCATTTCGGCATCGCCGTCAATGCCATTCCACCCACGCGTACCGAACTTCACGTAGGAGACGAGATCGGTCGGCGTATCCTCAAACAGATTCAGGCACCCATACGGGGCATCGCCGTTGAAATAGACGGCGCGCAGGTTTTCGCATCCCGCAAAGACCCATCCGCCCATCCATTCGAGAGACGCGGGGAGAACAACTTCCCGGAGATTTGTACATCCCCAGAACATTTCATCAGTGATGCCACGCGTTTCCTCCTCGACAATCACGCGCCGTATCCAATTGCATTCAACGAATCCGTAGCCACGCAAGAAGTCCCCGCAAAGCTCCCATGTACCTGGACATCCGCATGTCTCATCGCAATCATCATCGGGTTTCGAGCAGATCACGCAATCTTCATCATACCCGCACGAATCGCATTCACAATCCCAATCGTACGCCGGCCGGACGACAACATCCAGAAGCTGCCCTTCGGCAAAAGCATCGCACAGACCTTCGCCGCAAAATTCACCATATCCGTGGATATCAAGTTCGACCGTTTCGAGATTGACGAGCGGCGCGAACACCCCCTCTTCAAACCAATACTCCCATCCCGTTTCGAGTTTGAGCTTCTTGACACCGCTCATGTCGAAGCCCGCAAACGGATTCTCGGGCAGCTCGTCACACCACACGTACAGCGTGTCATCCACCACTTCCCATCCGATATACATTTCCGGATCCTCAGATCCCTCATTCGAGCCAAACATGAAGACTATGTTCGATTCGGGATGTTCAGCCCGATAATCCGTTACCAACCAACGCCATTCTTCATAACGCTCCCAGCCATCGCCACACACATCAGCAACCACCAGGTCATGTTTCGATGGGCACACAACCGTCGTAATCGAAGGCGTGGCTTCAAGCAGTTCCCAAAGACCGCTTGGCGGATAACAACGCCCCTTAAACACCAATTTCGCAGGCGAACAACCTTCAATAAACGGAGAGTCAATCCATTCAATCGATTCAGGGAACACCACTTCCGTAACGCCCGTCAAACCCGCAAGAGCCGACTCGCCGATCTCGCGAATACCGTTGGGGACCGTCAGCGTGCCCGAAACAGACGGCCAGACGGCGGGAACAGACACCCATTCGCCATCTTTTTCCACCTCGTCACAGTACAGATACGCACCTTCCTGAATGTTCCAGATCAGTTCGCCGGGCGGCGGAAGCGCCGTAAACACAATGCCACGGTCGGGATATGCCGCCGAAAATTCAGCGATGAATTCCGGCCATGTCCAGCCCGATTCACCATGCCACGGCACATTGTAGTAGGCCACTTCGCGAATCGACGGAGTCAACTCAAGAGCCTCCCACAAGCCTTGAGGGCAACCATTCTTGAACGTCAGCTTGGTCAGCGACGTGCACCCCACGAACGGCGAATACTTGACCGGCGGCTCTCCAGACGGTACCCAGACATAATCCTGTTCCGCCTCACTCCAGTCATAATTGCCGGGTGTATACATGCCCGCATCCAAGTACCCGAAACGGCTCGGGAATACAATTTCCCGCAAACCACTCATCCCCACAAACGCATTCTCCAGGGCTGCGACAACATAGAATCCGTCAATCTGCTCTGGAATCACATACTTCCCGGTCAAGGCCGGCCACGCAAACGGAAATTCATCGCCATAACCCAAGGAACACTCGCCGTACAAGACATTGCCCCAGTCGTCCTCATCCCAGACATCAAGCTCATACACCAGTTCGGGCTCGGTCGGAACCGGAAGTGCCATGAACGTCACACCCGTTCCCGCGAAATCTTCCCTAACCCATTCCCAATCTTCCGCATAACGGGGATTCTGCGAGTAGGCGATCTCCCGGAGATTGGGGAAGAACTCCAGGGGGCTTGCATCAATTGACGGACACCCCTTGAACGTCAACTTGGTGATTCCTGTAAAACCATAATCGGCCAGCGACCAGAGATCGAAATCACAGTTCGCGGGAATCTCAAATTCCGTGATATCCTGCGGGTTCACCACATTGCGGAAAGCCTCACAATCAACCCAACGCGTACCAGGATCAAACTTGATCGGACGTTTCGCATTCGGCCACAGCAGCAGACACAAGTCATCACATGTACCCTCGTAGATTGCCCCGTCAATAATGCGGCGGCCATAGTAATCTTTGCCTTCGGTATCCGTGCCACCATAAGTGGCATTAAGCCCAAAAGCCGTCAGGCTCGTCAGATGGCTCAGATCGGCATACAGAAAATTGTCGGCATCATACGAACGAAGCGTCCGAATGTTCCGCCCATAAAGTCCCGTAGTTTCTCCATCAATCCACAATGTCGTGCCCCTCCACGCGGGTGGCACACAGACAATTGAGTCACTCCAGCCGTCACATATATGCAACACGCCATCGTCAGACGTGTAGAAGCCCCATCCATATTCCCAACAGTCTTTCTGAGACCTCTTGGACTCAATCGTCTCGAGTTTCGTCATCCCGGCCACACCCGAAGCCTCAACCTCCAACCATCCAAGGGTACTCGGCAGGACGAGTTTCGTCACTTCGGTCAGACCGTCAAATGCGCCTTCGCCAATCTCCTCGACACCCTCGGGGATTTCCAGCACGCCACTGGGAGTCGGCCAAAATGGCGACAGATAGAGGTCCTTATCCTGGCCTTCATCATAACCCACGTAAATTCCGTGCAGATAATAGTAGTCATCACGATAGACCTGTGTTTCCTCGGGGATGGCACCCTCGACGAATTCAATCGTACGGCCCCAGCAGTCCGGCCAGTCGGCAATGGCCTCCTTCCAGCTCTGGTCCCAATACACGTCGGCATTGTTCCAGCCATAATCCCGATACAGCGGATTCGCCGAATAGACGATCTTCCTCACATTCGGGCACACATCCAAGATGTCATACAATTCATACGTGAACGCCCCCTCGAACGTCAGCGTCGTCAAATCCTTCACATACGCCGCGAAATCGTAGTACTCGAAAAGGCCATCGCACAACGTATAGGGAATCGTGATGTTCGACTGCCCGACATTCGGATCGGCGACCTTCTCGAATACGATCTTGGCATTAGGATAGTTTTCCTTGAACCAGGCGACTTCATAATCCCATTCCTCGGCACAATACTTGGGGAATCCCGGACAGATCACCTTTTCAAGCGTAAAACCAGATTCCTCGTCCAGCGAAGCATATAGCATATCACCATGCAATTCAGGCCAGCCCTGAACAGTCACTTGCTTCAGATTACGGCAATTCATGAACGCATAACCATCCACATACACGCGATCCGGCAAAGAAATCCGCGACATCGCATTGCCGGCAAAAGCACCGGCCCTAACACTCATCTCATCGAAGTAGGCTGGCCGCTGAAGATTTTCAAACGCATCAAGAGGCTTGGCCGTCGGCCATTTGACGAGATCCCAGAAACCTTCCGTGTAGAGCACACCATCCTTCACGCGCGACTCGTACCAGTCCTCTTCATAATCACCGCACCACTCTTCCCAGACGAAATCCGTAAAGGACGAGCAGCCTTCAAAGGAACAGTATTCGTCGATGCTGTCCGCCGAATAGCCGTTGACGGCGATCTTCTGGATCTTACTGCAATTCTTGAACGCATCAGGCCAGACCCACCACACCTGCGGCGCACATAGCCCGCGGAACGTCTCAGCCTCAAATCCCTCCGGCACGCGCACGAGTTCGGCATCATACCAGTCGCCAATGTAGAGCACGCCCTTGTAGGAGAAGAAATTATCATTCCGGTTCAGCACGCCAATGCGCGTCAAAGCGGACGCCCCGTCGAAGGCGCCCTCTTCCACTTCACACAGATTCCCCTGAATCGAGATGCCCGTGATCTGGGCACACCCCTTGAAGGCATTGGCCGAAAGCGTCGTCACGTGCGCGCCACCAATCGTGTCGGGCAACGTGATCTCCCCCGCCGTCGAGGCGCTCACGCAGGCGTTCGTGCCATCACCCAGGCGCACTTCGCCCGTCGCCCCCGCCACGGGGAAGTACTTCCACGTCACGCGCCCATCATTGTAGTCGAGAGCCCACGACGACAATGTGCACGCAGCTGCCAGAGACGCGCAAACCATCAATTTGGATGTGAATTTCATGGTACCAGTCCTTTACTTGCTGTCCGATGACGAAACTGCATTCTTGGCTGCAGACGAGGCCTCGCCCGCATGCCGTTCAAGATATTGGCGGCGCCGCTCCTCCATCCGCTGGCGGCGCTCCTCCATGCGGGCCCTATGTTCGGCACGCATCTTCTCCCGCTGGGCCGGGTCGCGCATCGTCTCATGCCGTGCCTTCAGCTCCTCAATCGTGGGACTGGACGGGCGCGCTGCAGCTTGAGACTTGGGCGCGTGTGTACCATGCGTTCGCGCATCAGTTTCTGCCGTCGCGACACGTGATGCATTACCAGACATTCCGCGCATGCGCTGTACGTCCACTGGTCGAGCAGGCCCTGGCACACGGCGCTCTGCCCGTACTTTCATCTCATGTACATCCTTGCGCAATTGTGCGACCTCTTTGCGCAATTGGCCAACAGCGTCTCGCAATTGCGCAACTTCCGCCGTCTCGTTCTTGGCACAACCTACAACAAGGCAAAGCCCCACTAGAAGCGTAATCAAAGCCCAATTTTTCATTTTTCCACCTAGTGATCTTCCTGAACCTCATAACCGCAAATTTTTTGATTATAGCAAATCAGGACCAATTCCCGCAAGAGGAATCTAGATATTTTTGAGGGGGATTCAATTATTTATGTCAATCACCCGTTTTTACTCAATTATAATAACCTTCAAGGGATTTCACGGCTACTCAACCTTCTGCCAACCTTCCAGCATCTCTCCTTCTTTATTCGCACTTTTGCGGCAGCAAAGGGATTGGCATCGTCTTCGTGGCGCTACCGCGGGCGTCTTGCAGGAGGTGATGAGGCTGGAGACAGGAGAAAATCTACCACTTTGTGAAGTGCCAATTTCCTGGTTCTAAGTCCTCGGGGTTCCCTTCCCCAACCGCCTTCCGTGCCCGCGAAGCGGCTTCTGTGCATTCCGTGGCCCTCCCTGCGAAGATGGACACCTCCACAAGATTAAAGAATCCCAAGAATGGCCGGCGGTTATCTCAGGGGACGGCACATGCCTCGGCGTCTGCGAGGTGGCGCGTCTTCGAGTCGAAGGAGAGGCCGACGGCGTAGATCGGCACCCCCTTCGCACGATAGGGGGCGTCGTAGTTCTTAGCCTTCACCTGCTCGAGTGCGGCGGCCGCGCTTTCGTCGACCTTGAGCTCGAAGATGTAGATACCGCAGGGATGCTCGGCGACAACGTCGGCACGCCCGTCGGCCTGCACGTCCTCCATCCGAAAGCGGAAGCCCTGTGACGCGAGCAGGAACGCGAGGCAGCGCGCATAGGAGCTCTCGTGCCTGCGCCCTTCCGTCGGCCCGTAGGCCATTGCCGCATAGAGGGACTTCAATCCGTCGAAGAACGCATCCCACTCGCAAAGGCGCAGCTGGACGCCCAGGTTCGCCGCCCACTTCATGTCCTGATTGGCGGCAACGCCCGTCATCAGCATGGCCAGGTCGCGGCGCACCTCTTCGTCCGGTACGCCCAACCTGTAGATCCCATAGTCATAGGACTT
>JAKSOW010000144.1 GCA_024405395.1 Kiritimatiellia bacterium
GGCTGGATCGGCAAGCGCAACTACTTCGTGATCCGCCAGGGCGAGCTCTGGTGGCACGACATGCTCTACGCCGTCAAGTGCGTGGAGGACCTCGGGTGCCGCGCGTGGATCTGGAGCGACTACGGCTGGCACCATCCGGACTTCCTCACGCGCTGTCCGAAGAGCGTGCTGCTCAGCGACTGGTACTACGACGAGTGCCTCGGCGGCTTCGACATCAACAACTACGTGGCGAAGAACAACGGCCACAAGGAGCGTCTGCAGCAGTTCCACGATCTCGAGAAGGCCGGCTTCGAGCAGGTGCCGTGCGGCACGAACTGGATCGGCGGCGCCCGCCGCGCGAAGAACATCGGCGCGGACGACGTGATCGGCAAGCTCGTGAAGCTCGGCCGCGAGGTGATCGCGCCCGAACGTCTCAAGGGCTTCCTGATGGCGCCCTGGGCGGCCTGCGACACGCCGGTCAACCAGGAAGTCAACCGCCGCGGCATCGATCTGTTCGCGGACGCGCTTGCGGGCGTGATCCATGAACCCGGCCCCTACATTCCGAGGACATAAGACATGAAAAGAGATTTCGTTGGATTCGCGAGCCTTGTCTGCTGTGCGCTGCTGGCGCAGGCGGACATCAACCTGAACGGCAGCTGGCAGTTTCGGTTCGAAGAGGGGAAGTCGATTGAGGAGGTCGCCGATCCCGGCTTCGTCGCGACCGACGGAATCGCCGTGCCGGGCTGCTTCGACATGCTGCCGAAGTGGCTCTGCAGACGCGGCACAGGCCTGTATCGCCGCACATTCACGCTCGAGAAGGACGTCGCCGACGCCCGACTCGTCGTGGACGGCATGGGCCTGCGGGGCGACTTCCGCATCGACGGGAAGTCGCTGGGTGTGCATCCGTATCCCTACGCGCGGCTGGAGCTTGCCACCGGGCCGCTGGCCGCCGGCACGCACACCGTCTTCGCGGCGCTCGACAACCGCTTCGACTGGGACACGATGAAGCTGGCGCGCCCCTACTACGACTTCTATCTCTTCGGCGGCTTCTACCACGGCGTGTCGCTCGTCTTCGAGAGCCGTAAGCTCTTCGTGCGCACGCGCGACCACAAGACCGGCCAGGTGGAAATCGAGGCCGTCGGCTTCGCCGAGAAGGACTTCGCGGCGAAGCTGGTCTTCGATGGACGGCACGAGGTCAAGGCCACCTTCGCGAATGGCCGCGCCTCGGTGCAGGTGCCGGACTTCAGGCTGTGGTCGCCCGAGGCGCCCAATCTCCACACGGTGGCGCTGGCGGGGCAGGCCTCCGTTTCCGCCCGCTTCGGCATCCGCTCGATCGAGGCGCGCGACCGCAAGCTCTGGCTCAACGGCAAGGAGCTCTATCTCAAGGGCGCCAACCGCCACGAGTCCCACCCGACATTCGGCGCGGCGACGCCCGAGGCACTGATGATGACGGACATCCAGAACCTGAAGGCCATGGGCGGCAATTTCTTCCGCGGCTGCCACTATCAGCAGGCGCAGCGGTTCCTGGACCTGTGCGACGAAAACGGCGTGCTGGTGTGGGAGGAGTCGCTGGGCTGGGGCAACGGCCAGCATTCGGCGATGGCCAAGTACGAATTGACGAATGAGACGTTCCGCGCGCAGCAGGTGATCGAGACGCGCGAGATGGTGCGCGCGAGCTTCAACCATCCGTCGGTGATCATCTTCGCGTTCATGAACGAATTCGCGAGCAACCAGCCGGCCGGGAAGTCGCTGGCAGACGAACTGATCGCGACGATTCGCGCGGAGGATTCGGGTCGCCTGGTCACCTTCGCGTGCTGCAACAACTTCAACGAGATATCCAACGCGAACACCGACCTTGTCGCGTTCAACACCTATCCGGGCTGGATCGGGTCGGACGCCGGAACGCCCGAGAACCTGAAGCGCCTCATCAGCGAGAACGTGGCCAAGGTCGTGGCGAGCTACCGCAGCCGGTACCCGAACAAGCCGATCATCGTCTCCGAGATGGGAACGTGCGGCGAGTATGGGCGGCATGATCCGGCCGGGGCGCAGTGGACCGAGGAGTTCGAGGCGGAGTATGTCGGCGATGTGCTGGACACGGTCTTCGCCGAGCCCGAGATCTGCGGCATGACCATCTGGCAGTTCACCGATGCGCGCAGCTACCATCGTGGCGGCGCAACCATCCGCTCCAAGCCCTTTGCCGAGAATCTGGCCGGTCTCTTCGACGGTTACCGCCGCGCGAAAGTGGTGGTGAAGACCGTGACGGAGAAGTTCAAGGCGAAATGAAAAGGGGCGCGAAACTCGACCTGAACGTTCTGCAGCCGAAGCTGCTGGCGGCGGTGAAGGACATCGCCGCCCTGATGAGGGACGCGGGCGGACGGGCGCTGATGGTGGGCGGTTCCGTGCGCGACCTGCTGCTGGGCGTCACGGAGGTCAAGGACGTAGACCTTGAGGTGTTCGGCATCCAGCCGGCGGATCTTCAGCGGATTCTCGGCGCGAAGTATCCTTTTGATCCGTGCGGCGTCTCGTTTGGCGTGCTCAAGATCCAGCACCTGGACATTGACGTGTCGCTGCCGCGCCGGGAATCCAAGCGCGGTGAAGGGCACAAGGGCTTCCTCATCGACTCCGACCCCAATCTGTCGATCGCCGAGGCGGCCAGTCGGCGCGACTTCACGATCAACGCGATGTACTATGATCCGCTGGCGGAGACCTTCGAGGATCCGTATGGCGGCCAGGACGATCTGGCGGCGCGCATTCTGCGGCATGTGTCGCCGAAGTTCGTGGAGGATCCGCTGCGCGTGCTGCGCGGCATGCAGTTCATCGCGCGCTTCGATCTGCATCCGGCCCCCGAGACGATCGACATCTGCCGCACGATGCAGATCGAGGGCCTGCCGCCCGAGCGCCTTTTCGAGGAATGGGCCAAACTGCTCACGAAGGGTGTGCAGATCGGCCGCGGGCTTGCCTTCCTGCGGGCGACGGGCTGGGTGAAGTATTTTCCCGAACTGCAGCGGCTCATCGGCTGCGAGCAGGACCCCAAGTGGCATCCCGAAGGCGATGTGTGGAACCATACGTGCCTGTGCCTTGATGCCTTTGCGCGCCATCGGGCGGCGCGGAAGACGTCGGCCCCAGACGTCAACTGGCACGATGAGGATCTCATTGTGGGGCTGGCGGTGCTGTGCCACGACTTCGGCAAGCCCGCCACGACGGCCTACGATCCGGTGAAGAAGCACATTCGGTCGTTGGGGCACGATGTGGCGGGGGCTGCGCCGACGCTTTCGTTCCTGCGCCGATTGACGAACGAGGAGCGCATTCTGCGGGATGTGCCGCCACTGGTGACCAATCACATGCAGCCCTATGCCCTATGGAAAGGGAAGGTGGGTGACGCCGCCGTGCGGCGCCTGGCGTTGAAGGTCGTGCGCATCGACCGCCTGATCCGCGTGGCGCACGCCGATGACGAGGGGCGTCCGCCGGAATGTCGCGGGGGCAGCAGCGCCGGCGAGGATCTGGTGTGGCTTGAGCAGACGGCCGAGCGGCTGCGCATTGCCGCCGAAGCCCCCAAGCCCATTCTGATGGGACGCCACCTGATGGCGCTGGGGCACAAGCCCTCAAAACAGTTCAAGGTGTGGCTGGACGCCTGCTTCGAGGCGCAGCTTGACGGTGCGTTCTCGGACGTCGACGGCGCGCTGGCGTACTTCAAGGAACACGTTATCCGTTGACGGCGAGGTGCAGCACGATCTGGAAGGCCTGCTGCATCTCCTCGACGATGGCATATTCGCATTCGCCGTGGTAGTTGCGTCCGCCGGTGCCCAGGTTGGGGCAGGGGATGCCCATGCGCGTAAGGGCCGCGCCGTCCGTGCCGCCGCGAATGGGCACGATCTTCGGCTCAAGGCCCACGGCTCGGATGGCGGCTACGGCATTGTCGATGAGTGAGGGGCATTTGGCGATCCCCTCTTCCATGTTGAAATACTGGTCCTCTATGGTGGGCGTCGGCGTCGCCGTGGGGTACCGCGCGCTGATTCGACTGGCCAGCGCCGTGAGGAACTCCTTGCGGGCCGCAAAGCGGGCGGCGTCGTGGTCGCGTACCAGCAGCTCCAGCCGCGCATGGCCCACAGTACCCTCGATGTGCGTGGGGTGGAAGAAGCCTTCGCGTCCTTCGGTGTGCTCAGGCGCCTCGTCGGCAGGGAGCGCCGTGAGGATTTCGCCGGCGACCTTGAGCGCGTTCACCATCACGCTCTTGGCCGTGCCTGGATGCACGGAGACGCCGGTGACGTCGAAGACGGCGTGGGCGGCGTTGAAGTTGGCGTTCTCCACTTCGGCGACGTCGCCGCCATCGATGGTGTAGGCGCGTTTGGCGCCAAAGCGGACGGGGTCGAATCCGCGCGTGCCCTCGCCGATCTCCTCATCGGGCGTGAAGCAAAGACGGATCTCGGGATGGGAGGGCGCATCGCCCTTGAGCAGCGTCTCCGCGAGGGATACGCAAATCGCCAGGCCGATCTTATCGTCGGCGCCCAGCAACGTGGTGCCGTCGGTGACGATCAGATCCTTCCCAATCAGACGGTTGAGCTCGGGGAAGACGGCCGGATCCAGCACGCGTCCAGATGTGCCCAGCGGCAGGATGCCGCCGGTGTAGGTCACGCGTGTGGGCTTCACGTGCGCGCCCGAGGCGTCGGGCGAGGTGTCCATATGCGCCAGAAAGCCCAGGGCGGGTTCGTGCGCGCGATCGGGCGAGGCCGGGATGGTGGCGTAGACATAGGCGTCGGGCGACAGGTAGACGTCGTGCGCACCCAGGTCCGTCAGCTCCTGCGCCAGATGCTTTGCCAGGATGGTCTGGCCTGGCGTACTGGGAAGCGCGGTGGAGCCTTCGGAGGATTGCGTGTCGAAGGCGACGTACGTGAGGAAACGGGAAAGCATGGTCGGGCCTTGGAGCGCGCGGTTTGGGTCAGCGCCGCCGCCGAGCGGTCTTCTTCGGGGCCGGTTCGGAGAGGACGCCGCCCTTGGAGGTGGCGGCGCGGCCGACGAGGCGCCCAATGAGCGTGAAGAGCTGGGTGATCACGGTGTACCAGGTCAAACGGCGCGGACGCCGCGGCGAACGATATGTCCAGGGATAGCTTGGCATGGAGGAAATTCTAGCAGAAACCACGAGTGGGGTCAATACTTCGGTTTCTAGCTTGTCTTCCGGCATCCGTTATGCGATAATTACCGACATCATCAAACCTTTTTCTAGCTACCATGAAACTTCTCCTTGGCATTGATTACGGCACCGGCGGGTGCAAGCCCACAGGCCTCGACGAGACCGGCAGGTTCGTCGGCGAGGCCTCCACCGAATTCCAGACCTACCATGACCATCCGGGGTGGAGCGAGCAGGAGCCGCAGGACTGGTGGAAGGCGCTGTGCGCCTCCGTGAAGAAGCTGGCGGCGCAGGGCGTGGATCTGTCGCAGCTGGCCGCCTGTGCGTTGGACGGCTCCACGCACAACGCCGTGCTGATGGACGGGGCCTTCAAGCCGCTTCGCCGCACGATCATGTGGACGGATCAGCGGGCGACGACCGAATGCGAGGCGCTGCGGTCGGGCTGGGGCGAGAAGATCTTCTCCACCTGCTATCAGATGCCGGCGCCAACCTGGACGCTGCCGCAGCTGATGTGGCTCAAGACGCATGAGCCGGAGGTGCTGGCCAAGACCGAGCACGTGCTTTTCGTGAAGGACTACGTGCGCTATCTGCTTACGGGCCATGCCGCCACGGACTACATCGAGGCGCAGGGCACGCTTTTCTGGGACATGAAGAACGTGCGCTGGGATCCAGACCTCGTCGAGCTGGCCGGGCTGAAGCTGGCGGCGCTTCCTGCGATCATCAAGCCCACGGACGTGGTGGGCGGCGTGACGGCGGCGGCGGCCGCGGCCACGGGCCTGCCGGAGGGACTTCCGGTTGTGTGCGGCTCCAGCGACAGCGCGGTGGAGGACTACGGCGCCGGCGCGGTGGATCCCGGCGACCTCATCATCAAGTTGGCCACGGCCGGCAACGTCAACTCGATGACGGCGGCGGCGCACCCCCATCCCAAGACCCTCACCTATTCGCATATCGTCCCCGGCATGTGGTATTCCGTGAGCGCCACGAATGCGGCGGCGTTGTGCCAGCGTTGGTGGCGTGACGCCTTCTACAAGTCGGAGGTGATTGCGACCGGGCAATCTGTCTGGGACGTCATCAATGCCGAGGCCGAGGGTTCGCCCATCGGCGCCAACGGCATTTTCTTCCATCCGTATCTGCAGGGCGAGCGCTGTCCGTATTGGGACGCGAATCTGCGTGCGTCCTTCACGGGCGTGTCCATTTCCTCGACGCGCGGCGATTTCTCGCGGGCGTTGCTGGAGGGCGTGGCCTTTTCGCTCAAGGACTGCTACGGCACGCTGGAGGAGATGCGCCTGGACGTGAAGCGCATCTTCCTGATTGGCGGCGGTGCGCGGTCGAAGCTCTGGAGCGAGATCGTCGCCAACGTGTTCAACTGCGCCGTGCAGGTGCCGACGCCAGGGGACGCGAGCTTTGGCGCGTGCCTCCTGGCGGGCACGGGCGTGGGCATCTTCGCGGACGTGAAGGACGCCGTGGCGAAGTGTCTGCACGTGGACCGCACAATCACGCCCGATCCGGTGGCGGCGGCTCGGTATGACCATCTCTTCGGCTGCTACCGCAAAATCCACGATGCGCTGGCGCCAGTTTACCGCATGCGCAAGGAGTAGGGCATGAGCGTCAAGGCGGGCCTGGTTGTCGCGTTAGCCGCAGGAAGATGTGTGCTTGGCGCAGGTCCTGTGTTGGGTGGCGTATTCGGCGAAGCCAAGCTGTTTGACGCGACCGACAAGAATGCCATGGCTCTTGCGCTGGAGGGGAACTACCTCTATGGCGGCGCGGGCGACTGGGTGGTCGTCTTCGATGTCTCGGATCCGTTGAGCCCCAAGAAGGTGGGGGCCGTGGCGGGCGTTGGCGCGGCCCGGCAATTGGTCGTGCAAAAGGGCATGGCCTATGTGACAGCGCGCGAATACGGCCTCTGGATTGTCGATGCCTCCAATCCTGCGCATCCGCGCATTCGTTCGCGTTTCGACACCTGCGAGCTGGCCACGGGAGTCGATGTGGCGGGCGACGTCTGTTTCTGCGGGCAGCGCCAGAACGGCGTGGAGTTCATTGACGTGTCGAATCCCGACAACCCGCGTCACATCGCCATGCGCAAGACGGATGAATCGCAGTCGGTCGTCTATCGTGACGGATGGCTCTATTCCGGCGAATGGCAGAAGTCGCACGTTACCGTCTTCGATGCGCACGACATGGCGAACATCCGACAGGTCGCCCTTGTGGACCTCTATGGCTACGGCGATGGCGTGTGGCTGCAGGGTGATTATCTGTATGCTTCGCGAGGACATCACGCCATGCATCGCCAGGTGACAGGCGGGGCGTCAACGCGAGAGGACATGGAGAAGACCGGCGCACCCGCGACGGGCAGCGGCATGGGCCATGGGCTGGATGTCTTCGAGGTGCGCGATCCGCGCACGCCGAAGCGGGTGGGCTCGATTGACTTTCCGCCGTTCTATGCACGCGGACTCGACATGTGGACGCCTCGCACGTCCGGCAATCTGCTTGTGGCGGCGCAAACGCACAATGGGCTCTTTGCCGTTGACATCTCGGACAAGGCCGCTCCTAAGGTCCTGGACCGTTGGCTGTCGCCAGGGCAGAAGTCCCCGCAATATCCCAGCGATTGCATTGGCTCGGTGGCTATTGGCAACGGCGCCGTCTACGTGGCGGTAAAGGACAAAGGCTTTTTTGTGGTGCCGTGTGCCTTGGCGAAGGCCGAGCCCATGGCGAAGGGCATCCTGCCGAAGAATGCAGCCTACCGCGAACCGTATCCGGCCGACGAAAAGGCATGGCATGTGTGGCGCCCAAGGGATGTAGGCCAGGTTCGGGGCGTGGCGCTCAAGGGTGATGTTGCCTATGTCGCCTGTGGCGATGCCGGGCTCTACGTCGTTGAGATTCTACCGGATGGTCGAGGTTGGCGCGAACGCGGCAAGGTGGCGGGCCGCGAGCAGGTCTATGATGTCTCTGTTTGCGGGAATCGTCTCTATGCGGCTGAAGGCGAGATGGGGTTTGGCGTCTACGACATTTCGGGCGTGATGCCGCAGGAGATAGCGCGGCAGCCCCGCATCTCACGGGATAGACATCTGGCCTATTGGGTGACGGCAATTGATGAAACGCGAGTCTTCTGTTCGGATCGGCGGCGTTGGGTGCTGTATGACATCTCAGGGTTCCCGACCTTCAGGAAATTGACGGAAGGCGGAGGGTGCCCCGGGTGGGACAAATACCTGGCGGATCGTCCGGTGGGTGGCAAGTACATGGCCTTCAACAACGCGAACCACGGCATTCGCTGGTATGATGTGGTGGCCGGGAAACAGACCCTGGAGACCAAACGCAACGGCACGACGCTGATGAATGGCGTCTGCGCCTTCGGCGACCAGGTGATGATGACCCGAAAGACGGGCTATGTGATGCTCAAGCCCAACGAGGGCGATCCGGCAGATGCTTCGCTGTGGCCACTCGTCGAATTGCCGTGGCCGGCCGGAGAGAGCCGCCTCTCTCCAGGCATTCCGCGATCAGACGGACGTCTCGTTGCCTTCACGACGCGTATCTCCCGCCATGCGTTGCTTTATGACTTTTCCGATCCGGCTCATCCGGTGGCAAAAGGGGCCTGGAAGTTCGCGGGCAATCCTGACCTGGCGGCGTTCCACAGGGGCCGCGTCATCATCCCCTGCGGCTACGAAGGACTGCTGCTGCAGAAGTAAACCCAGAAGACGCATGAAAAAAGAAGCCCGACCGTGAGGCCGGGCTTCTTTTGTCGTGTCGGGAATCTCCGTGTTAGCAGATGCCCTGGGCGACCATCGCGTCGGCGACCTTGACGAAGCCGGCGATGTTCGCGCCAACCACGTAGTTGCCCTTCTTGCCGTACTTGGCGGCGGCTTCCCAGGCGTTGTCGTGGATGGACTTCATGATGCCCTTGAGCTTGGCGTCGACCTCCTCGCGCGTCCAGGAGAGGCGCTCGGAGTTCTGCGACATCTCGAGACCCGAGGTCGCGACGCCGCCGGCGTTGGAGGCCTTGCCGGGGGAGTACATGATCTTGGCCTTGACGAACTGCTCGATCGCGTCCGGCGTGGACGGCATGTTGGCGCCTTCGCCCACGAGCGTGCAGCCGTGCTTGAGCAGGTAGGCGGCGTCCTTGCCGTCGAGCTCGTTCTGGCGGGCGCACGGGAAGGCGGCGTCGATCTTGTCGACGAGCTGCCAGCTGTTCTTCTTGGCGACGAACTGGACGCCCTTGGACTTGATCTCGCTGAGCTCGCCGCGCTTGACGGTCTTGAGCTCCATCACCTCGGCGAGCAGTTCGGTGGAGATGCCGTCCTTGGCGACGATCGTACCCGAACGGTCAGAAAGCGTGAGGACCTTCGCGCCGAGCTGGATGAGCTTCTCGGCCGCGTAGGTGGCGACGTTGCCCGAACCGGAGATCACGCAGCGCTTGCCCTCGAACGTCTCACCGCGCTTGGCGAGCATGTTCTCGGCGAAGTAGAC
>JAKSOW010000145.1 GCA_024405395.1 Kiritimatiellia bacterium
CGTCAATCTCTCTGCGCTAAGCCTTCTACCCCTTAAGCACTGTCAACTCTAAGCTCTAAGTTCTAAGCTATGAAACGCCCACCCCTGAACGTTACCCGCAAGATTCTCGCCGCCCATCTGGTGGAGGGCGATCCCGCCAAGGACGCCGAGCTCGGCATCCGCATTGACCAGACCCTCACGCAGGACGCCACCGGCACGATGGCCTATCTGCAGTTCGAGTCGATGGATGTGCCGCACGTGCGCAATGAGCTGGCGGTCTCTTACGTGGACCACAACACGGTGCAGATCGGCTTCGAGAACGCCGACGACCACGACTTCCTCGCCTCGGTCGCCAAGAAATTCGGCATCGTCTACTCCAAGTGCGGCAATGGCATCTGCCATCAGCTCCATCTGGAGCGTTTCGGCAAGCCGGGCAAGACTCTGCTCGGCTCCGATTCGCACACGCCTACGGGCGGCGGCATCGGTATGATCGCCATCGGCGCGGGCGGCATCGACATTGCCGTTGCGATGGCGGGCGGCGCGTTCCACATCCCCACGCCGAAGGTGCGCGGCATCAAGCTCACGGGTCGCCTCCCGAAGGGCTGCAGCGCCAAGGACGTCATCCTCAAGGTGCTGGAGAAGTACGGCACGAAGGGCAATGTGGGCTGGATCTTCGAGTATTTCGGACCGGGCGTGAAGACGCTGGACGTGCCGAGCCGCGCAACGATCACAAACATGGGCGCGGAGCTGGGCGTGACGACGTCCGTCTTCCCGTCTGACACCGTCACCAAGCAGTTCCTTGTGGCGCAGGGTCGCGGCCAGGATTGGGTGGAGCTTGTGGCGGACAAGGGCGCAGCCTACGACGACATCTTCGAGATCGACCTCTCTAAGCTCGAGCCGCTGATGGCCGCCCCGCATTCGCCGGGCAACATCGTCACGGTGAAGAAGATGAAGGGCACGAAGGTCAACCAGATTATGATCGGCTCCTGCACCAACTCCTCCTACCGCGACATCCGCACGGTGGCGCTCTACCTGAAGGGCAAGCACGTGGCGGAAGACGTTGAGGTGGGCATCGCCTGCGGTTCGCGTCAGGTGGTGAACATGCTGGCGGCGGACGGTTCGCTCGCGATTCTCGTGAAGGCGGGCTGCCGCATCCTCGAGAACGCCTGTGGCTTCTGCATCGGCGCACACATGTCGCCGCGCACGGGCGCGATCTCGCTGCGCACGAACAACCGCAACTTCGAGGGCCGCAGCGGCACGAAGTCGGCACAGGTCTACCTCGTTTCGCCCGAAACGGCGGCGGCCTCGGCGTTGACGGGCAAGGTTGAGGATCCGCGCAAGGCCCCGGTGGCCGCCGTTCCCGCCCCGAAGAAGTTCCCGATCGACGATGAGATGTTCCTCTACCGCAAGACGGCGGGCAAGGGCCTGAAGAAGACGGAGATCGTGCGCGGTCCCAACATCGCACCGGTGCCGAAGGGTGTGCCGATGCCGGAGGCCTACAAGGCCGTGTGCGCCATCAAGGTGGGCGACAAGATCACGACCGATCACATCATGCCGGCGGGCGCGCGTCTGAAGTTCCGCTCAAACATCCCCGCGTACGCCAAGTTCGTCTTCGAGCCGTGTGACCCGAAGTTCCACGACAACTGCCTCGCCAACAGGGAGAAGGGTCTGGCGAACGTCATTGTGGCGGGCGAGTCCTATGGTCAGGGCTCCAGCCGCGAGCATGCGGCGCTGTGCCCGATGTATCTCGGTGTGAAGGCGGTGATTGCCAAGTCGATCGAGCGCATCCACCGCGCGAACCTCATCAATTTCGGCATCGTGCCGTTCACCTTCGCCGACGCGAAGGACTACGACGCGCTGGAGGCCGGCATGGCGCTGGAGCTGCCGGACATCCGTGCGGCGGTCACGGGCGATGGTACGGCCATGGTGAAGGCCGGCGGTCGCACGATCACAGTGAAGACGGCGCTCTCCGACCGTGAGAAGCACCTGCTTCTCTGCGGTGGCCTGCTTGCCTCGCTGGCCTGACATCTGGACCAGCGACGTGGAACGGTGTCTGCACAAAAAGAGAAATGTCTGCTTGACTTGTGTTTAAGATAAGAGTAAACTAGTTTTTACAATTTGCGCCGAGGTGGGTGCCGGAGCGCGGATTGCGATCAAAAGACCAAGGATTCAAAGATGGATATCTATGTTGGTAACCTGGCTTATGCCACGACTGACGATGGACTCAAGGCGGCATTCGCGGCTCATGGCGAAGTTACCTCCGCGCGTGTGGTGACCGATCGTATGACCGGTCGCTCCAAAGGTTTCGGCTTCGTCGAGATGCCCGACCGCGCTCAGGCGCAGGCGGCTATCGATGCGCTGAATGGCCAGGAGTTGGACGGCCGTCCGCTCCGCGTCAACGAGTCTCAGCCCAAGCCTCGCGGCGAGCGTCGTGGTGGTTTCGGTGGTCCGCGTCGTGATCGCGGCGACCGCGATACCCGCTGGTAAGCAGTGGCGCATACGCGCAGCTGAATGGGATCCGGCCTTTACGGCTGGATCCTTTTTTGTCTCCTGGGCAAGATTATGCTATAATAGGCACCATGAACGAAAACGAGAGTTCTGTCTTTGCGGATGCGCTGGATGCTTTCACCGGCGCAACGTTTGATTCACGTCAGGTCAAGCCCGGCATGCTGTATGTGGCGCTGAAGGGCGAGCGGGTGGACGGGCATGATTTTGTGGCCGCGGCCTTTGCGGCCGGCGCCACGCGGGCTTTGGTGCGCACAGACTGGGCGGCGCCTGCCGGCGTGGAGGAGGCGCGCCTCATCCGCGTGCCCGATACGCGGCTTGGGTTTGGCGCCTTGGCGCGTGCCTATCGTGAGACGTTGGATGCGGTGGTGGTGGGCATTACGGGGTCGGCCGGCAAAACCACGGTGAAGGAGCTCACGGCGGCGTTTCTGCGCGCGGGCGGACATCGCGTCCATGCCACATCCGGCAATTTCAACAATGATCTCGGGCTCCCGCTGACTGTGCTCAACTGTCCGCGCGATGCGGAGTTCCTGGTGCTGGAGATGGGCACCAACCATCCGGGCGAGATCAAGTACCTCGTGGACATCGCGCATCCCCAGGTGGGATTGGTGTCCTCCATCGGCACCGCGCACATCGAGTTCTTCAAGACGCAGGACGGCATTGCCGCCGAGAAGGGCACTTTGCTGGCCAACCTCTCGCCGGTTGTCGCCACGCAGCCATCCTTTGCCGTGCTGGCGCGCGAGAATGACCGCTATGCCGCCCTTTGCGCGATGAGTGCGGCTTCCGTGGAGAGCGTTTCGCTTGCGGATACGGATGCCGCGGCTTTTGCCGACGCACTTGCGGTGCGGCTGCCCGGGCGGCACAATGTGCTCAATGCGCTCATCGCCTATGGCTGTGCGCGTCGCTTTGGGATCTCCTTGGAGGCGTGTCTCGGGGCGCTGACGAATTTTGCGTTGCCGGGCGGCCGCTGGCGCGTGGTCGAGCGCGGGGGCGTCACCTACATTGACGACACCTACAACGCCAATCCCACATCCATGGTCACTGCCCTGGAGACCTTTGCGGGGTTGCCGCGCACGGAAGGGCGGCGCATCGCGGTGTTGGGCGACATGTTTGAATTGGGCGACAAGGCGCTGGCGTATCACATTGAGGCGCTGATCAAGGCCCGGGAGCTGGGATTGGAGAAGATCGTGCTGGTGGGCGACACATTCCGTCAGGCGGCGGGGTCGCGTCCGGACTTGGCGTTGGGCTGTCTGCTGGCGCATGATGCCGAAGAGGCGCGCACGCGTCTGGCCGCTGTTGCGGCGCCTGGGGATCGCGTGCTGGTGAAAGCCTCGCACGGGATGTGTCTGGGCCGTGTGGTGGAGTCGTGAAAACAACTGCGTAAAAAGAAAGAGGCATAAGATGAAAATTGCGATTGTGGCGGCGTTGGGATGCCTGGCTGTGGCGGCGGAGACGATTTCCGTGCCTGCGGGCGAGACGATGAAAGTGGAAGGCGGGCGTCGTTTTGCCGCCGGCAAACTGGTCAAGGACGGCGCGGGCCTGCTTGATCTCACAGGGGCGCAGCTCCCCGACGAGGGCATGGAGATTCGCGAAGGCGCGGTGCGATTGGCGGCGAATGGGACGCCCTGCGCCGTAACTGCGCGCCATCTGCGTTTCCGCGTCACCGAGGCGCGGCCCGCAAAACCGGGCGCGCCTGACTACGGCCGTTCCGGCATTCAGTTCAGCGAGTTCCGCCTTTTCATGGGCGGCAAGATGCTGGAGATGCCCAAGGATGCGCAGGCTGAGGGCGACGATGGTTCGCGCGAGGGCAAGCAGAAGGGCATTGACGGCAATCTCAAAACGAAGTGCTTCCGGGGCATGCCGTTTGTCATCCACTTCAAGCAGGACATCACGTTTGACGCCTATTCCTTCGCCACCGGCAATGATGCCATTGGGCGTGACCCGCGCAGCTGGACGCTTGAAGCCGGTTTCGAGCGCAAGGGCGTGATCCATTGGGTCGGCTTGAGCGAGGTCCATGGCTTCGACGTGCCCAAGGTCCGCTGCGCCGACATCGGTACGACATTCCCCGTGAGCCTGGTCACGGCTTTGGCCGTGGACTATCCTCTCACCATCTGCGGCAAAGGGCGTCTGGTGCTGAATGGCGTACACCAGGCGCTTGACGCCTGTTCCGGCAATGGACTCGTGTGGCTGGAGCAGGGGGCCAAGGTCGAGTTTGGCGCCGGGTCGTCTTTCACGGGAAGTGCCGCCGGTGAAGGGACGGCCTGCTGGAGGAAATAAGACCAGTCTGGGCGCTGCGGAGAGGCGATCGGATGAGGCGAGGGGTGGCATTCTTCGGGTTTGTTCTGGCGGGGGCCATGGTTTGGGCCCTTACGCTGGAGCAGGCGCGCGAGGAACTTCGCCGCTTCAATCCCACTTCCGCCCGGTTGGCGGTTGAGGCCAATCGCCATGCGCCCGGCTACGATTATGCGCGGCACAGCGCCGCGGTGGAGGCATTGGCGGCGCAGATTGCGCGCGTGGGGGTTCCCACGTCGACTCTGGACGAAGCGACGCTGCGTCTGGTGGCGGGTTACCGACAGGCGATTCTCGCCAATCCGGTTCTGGACTTCGATCGGATCCTCTGTGTGCGTCGCCGCGTGGAAACGCCCATCTTCCCGAAAGATCCGTCTGGCTATCGCGGCGGTAGCGACATGCCCTATACGCGCCGTGGCCTCTCGCGGGCGCTGGGGTTGCTGGGGCTCAATGCCCACAACCACATGGACCTCAATCGGCAGGGCTTCACGAATGACATTGCCGTCCTATCCGATCTGCGCGGGGCGCCGAAGCTTGAGACGTTGTGGCGGCCGCAGGGCACGGAGATTGTGCGGGACCTGGACCTTGACTTCGACGCGTCGCGGATTCTGTTCACCTCCTACCGCGGCACGAACAATCTGCTGGGCGTCTATGAACTGGACCTGAAGGGACCTGCCGCCTTGACTGCGCCCAAACTGCTCTCACCTGAAGACGGCAACTACGACATCCAATGGTGGGATGCCTGCTATCTGCCTAATCGCGAACAGATCATCCTGCTGGGGACGGGCGCCTACCAGTTTCTGCCCTGCGAGGACGGCAACTTCCCGATGTGCGTGCTCTATCGGCTGGATCGGCGCACGGGCGAAACCATCCAGCTCACCTTTGAGCAGGATTCCGACTATGCGCCGTCTGTGCTCAATGACGGACGGGTGATGTATACGCGGTGGGAGTATTCCGACCTCCAGCATTACTTCTCACGGGAGCTGATGACGATGAATCCGGATGGCGTGGGGCAGCTGGCGCGCTATGGCTCCGGAGGCTATTTCCCGACATTCTTCGAAATGCGGGCGGTGCCTGGTGATCCGCATCTGCTGTTGACGTTTGCCGGTGGGCATCATGGCCGTGCCGAGCATGGACGCATGTTGCTGCTGGACCCTACGCTGGCGCGGCGCTATCCCTTCAAATACGACCCGCCGGATCGGACGTGGGGGCCTACGTTCCACACGCTACGCATCCCCGCGCAGACGCTGCCGGCATCGGAGACTGGCTTTGTGCATGAGTTCCCCGGACGCGGCAAGCCGGTAGAAGGGGATGTCTGCGATCTGCAGGTCGACAACCAGTTTGCGCGCGGCAGGCCCTACTTTGCCCATCCGTGGCCTCTGGACGCGAAGCATGTGATCTGCAGTGCGCAGACTTCACGGGAGGGGCGGTTCGGACTTTATTTTGTGGATGTCTACGACAATATGGTGCTGTTGGCCGAAGCCGAGGACGGGCAGCTGTTCGAGCCGATTCCACTGGCGCCGCGGCATCGTCCGCCAGTCATTCCCGATCGGCGCGTGAAGGGCGCCAAAACCTGCAGCGTGCACATAGCGGATGTCTACAAAGGGCAGGGACTGGCAGGGGTACCGCGCGGCACGGTGAAGAAGCTTCGGGTCTTCGCCTATCATTTCTGCTACCACAAGACGGGTGGGCACGTCTCCCTGGGACTCGACAAGGCGGAGGCTGGATGGGACCTCAAGCGCGTGTTGGGCACGGCCGATGTCGAGGCGGATGGTTCGGTCTGCTTTGAGATGCCGGCCAACACGCCGGTGTCCTTCCAGCCGCTGGACGAAAATGGCGCCGCCGTGCAGCTGATGCGCAGCTGGACGGTGGGCATGCCGGGCGAACGTGTTTCCTGTACGGGCTGTCACGAAGACAATCGCACGTCGGTGGAGACGAGGCGCACCATTGCCGACCTCAAGTACCATCGGGGAGAGATTCAGCGTCTGGTGCCGCCGGATGCGGATGGCATCCGGCCGTGGGGATTCGCGAATGAGCTCTATCCGCATCTGGTGACTTCCTGCGTGGGGTGCCACAAGTCGTGGACTACGCCAGAGGCCGCCTATCGGGCCATCCATCCGTTTGTGCGCCGGGGAGGCGCCGAGTCGGAACTGCTCACGCTCACGCCAATGGAGTTTCATGTCTCCACGTCGCCGCTGGTGCAGATGCTGGCGAAAGGACATCATGGCGCCGCATTGACGGCGGAGGGGCGGCGTCAGCTCACCACATGGGTGGATCTCAACTGTCCATTCTACGGCAGCTGGTCGCCGAAGGGATTCAAAACGGATTCCTATTTGCCGGGAACGACGAATCAGGTGGCGCGGCGCAAAGACCTCAACTGTCTTTATTCCGGCGTCACAGACGACCCCGAGTCCGAATATCAGCAGTATGCGGCCAAAGTGGCGGCACGCCTGAAGAATCTTAAGCCGGGTCCTGTTGTGGGCGCAAATGCCACAGGAACGGGCGTTGCGGCCGCCGTTCCCACGCTTCCCGGCTGGCCTATGGATGCGGTTCGGGCCGCAGAGGCGCAGTCGGGGCGCATGGACGAGGTAGCGCCAATCACCGTGCGTACGCTGGTGTTGGGGGAAGGGGAGTCGATGACCTTCCGCCGCATCCCCGCCGGCACTTACCTTATGGGATCGACCAATGGCTATCCCGATGAAGTGCGGCGGGTGGTTTCGGTGTCCCAACCGTTTTGGATCGGCGAGATGGAGGTAATGAACGAGCAGTATCACGCGTTCGACCCATCCCACGATTCACGGCATCAGGACCAGTATGGGTTTGACCAGGTGGCGCCGGGACATGTGGGAAATCATCGGCGGCAGCCGGTGGTGCGCGTTTCCTGGGATGAGGCCGCGGCGTTTTGCCGCTGGCTTTCCGAAAAGTGTGGCGTGCGTGCCCGACTGCCGTCTGAGGAGGAATGGGAATGGGCGGCGCGTGCGGGCACGGATTCGCCGTTCCCCTGGGGCAGCCTTGACGATGATTTCGGCCCCTGGGCCAATCTGGCCGATCGAGATGTCGCCAATATGTATTCCAGCTGGGACTTGGCTGCCGCCGTGCAGCGGAGGCGCCCCTATCCGCATGAGCTGAATTATCCGCTCCATGACGCCCGTTTCGCCGACGATTGGTTTACGCTGAATTTCGTGGGGCGCGCCAAGCCCAATGCCTGGGGACTCTATGATATGCACGGCAATGCGGCGGAATGGACGTCGAGTGGCGAGTCCGGAAAGCGTGTAGTGCGTGGCGGCAGTTTCGCGAGCCGGCCCAAGGACGCCACAAGTTCGTTCCGCCAGACGTATCTTCCGTGGCAGAAGGTGTTTGACGTCGGCTTCCGCGTTGTGCTTGAAGAATGACTCTTCAGGCGTCGTCATCAATTGTGTTTGAAACCAGGTTGCCCTCAAGAACGTCGCCTTTTACGGCCACAACGCGTACGCGCACCAGACTGCGGCGCGGCAGGCCAGGCGGCAGTAGGCAACGGAGGTACTCGGCCGTCCAACCATTGCCGTCTTTTTCTACGCAGACTTCGACTTCTCCCCCCAGAAACCTTTGGGCAAAATCCCGTTTGTTGCGCCGGCCGATCTCTTCCAGCTCCTTGGCGCGCTGCAGGCGGATTTCCCGTGGAACTGCTCCCGCCATCGTGGCGGCCGGTGTGCCCGGACGTTCCGAGTAGGGGAAAACATGCAGATTGGAGAAACGGCAGTCTGGCGAAGACGCACTGGAAAGGAACGCGCAGGTCAGGCGATGGTCCTCCTCCGTTTCGCCTGGGAAGCCGGCAATGACATCTGCGCCCAGAGTCAGGTGTGAACCCAGAATCCGTGTGGCGGTTGTGCAGAACGAGGCGACCTTCTCGACTGGATAGGGGCGATTCATGGCCTGCAGGATGCGGTTGGCACCAGACTGCAGCGACAAATGGATGAATCGGCAGATATTGTTGTGGCGCGCGAAGGCCTCCAGAATGGCATCATCGCAGATGCCAGGTTCCAGTGAGCCAAGCCGTACGCGATGTGGTGGCCGAGCCTGGTGCAGCAGGGTTGCCAATGCTCCCAGGAGATCGGCCAGGCCTTTGCCCTGGGAACGGTAGAGGGCCAGATTACAGCCGGTGACGACCAATTCGCGAAAGCCCGCGTCCAGAAATGCCCGAGCGCGTGCCAATACGACGTCAAAGGGCTCAGAGACGGGGAGTCCGCGGAATTGAGGAACAATGCAGAAGGCGCATTTGCCGCTGCACCCATCCTGCACTTTCAGGTAAGCGCGTGAAGTCTGTGTGGAAATGGCGGGTGTGGCGTCAAGGAAAAAGGGGAGAACATCTGGCTTGAGGGCCCCTGGAAGACAACCCATGGGGAACACCTGGGCAGAGGGGAAGCGTTGCTGCAGCTTTAGGATGTCCTTTTCGCAGTCATGTTGCGCTTTGGCGGTGACGCTGCAGCCGCGGACGATGATGACGTCCGGTATGGCAGCGTCTTCTGTCGTGGCTGGTAGCGGTACGACCAAGTGACCTGCAGCGGCGAATCTCGCCTCCAGGTCCAGCGCCTCCGCCCGATTCAGGCGGCAGCCGTATGTGACAAACGCAACTTTCATTTACTGGGCATGAAGTATAGCACATAGTGACGAACCTGCCAAGGCTCAATCATCCGTATTCGCCTTCGGAAGTTGTACAATCTCGTGAGTCAAATCGGAAAGGCAAGCTGTCGAGGTGGA
>JAKSOW010000146.1 GCA_024405395.1 Kiritimatiellia bacterium
GAAAGTGTGTCGGGCAATGGCGGCTTGCGTCTGGAAGATTTCGTGCGCGAGTTGGAGCGGCGTGACGAGAAAGTACTGGGGCATCTGGAACGGCTGATGGGGGACTTTGCCGCCAAGCAGGTTGCGCAATTCAATGGCGGTCTGCAGAAGGTCAAACGCGAAATCCTGAAGGCGATCGGCGACCGGATGCTGGATGGTCTGGAGATTCAGGGCCCCCGTACGGCTGAGCGCTGCCAGCAGGTGTTGGCGGTGGTCGCCTTTCTGGCGAATCCCAAACACAACCAGAGCATCCATCATGCCTGTACGCAGACCTTTCAGCCGACGGCGGGTGGCTATCCCGATTCGCATGCGCTGTTCAACTGGTGTAATGACCACGCCAGCCGCATTTGGTCCTGGGTCGAGAACTGGCGCCTTGACCACGGGTAGGGAGGTCTGGACAATAGGCGCGTCTGATATTGCCAAAAGGTGGAGGTTGTGGTAGAATTGGAGAATTCAATTTCACCATAAGGTCCAGAAAGAGCACAACATGAACGCCACAGCATGGAAAGACGTCGAGGCGGCCGTTGCCGTTTCGAAGAACAAGACGATCAAGGAACTGTTTGCCGCCGATCCCGACCGCGCGAAGCGCTATACCGTGGAGGCCGCGGGCTGGACGCTTGACTATTCCAAGAACCGCCTGGATGCGACGACGCTGATGGCGCTTCTGAAGCTCGCCGACCTCTCCGACCTCAAGGCCGAGATCGAGAAGATGTTCACGGGCGAGAAGATCAACCGCACCGAGGATCGTGCCGTGCTGCACACGGCGCTGCGCAACGTCGACTACACCAAGCGCGTGTTCGTGGACGGCAAGGACGTGATGCCCGATGTGCGCGGGGTGCTTGAGAAGATGGCCGCCTTCGCCGACAAGGTGCGCACGGGCGCGCATCGCGGCTTCACCGGCAAGAAGATCAAGTACATCGTCAACATCGGCATCGGCGGCAGCGATCTGGGCCCCGTCATGGCCAACATCGCGCTGACGCCGTTCGGCAAGCGCAACATCAAGTGCTTCTTCGTCTCCAATGTCGACTCCACGCATCTCGCCGAGACGCTGCGTGAGGTCAAGGCCGACCAGACGCTCTTCATCGTGGCGTCCAAGACGTTCACCACGCAGGAGACGATGACGAACGCCCTGTCGGCGCGCGCGTGGCTCGTGAAGGAGCTCGGCGACGAGAAGGCGGTGGCGAACCACTTTGTGGCCGTTTCCACGAATGCGGACGAAGTTTCCAAATTCGGCATTGATACGGCCAATATGTTTGGTTTCTGGGATTGGGTCGGCGGCCGCTATTCGCTGCCGTCCGCCATCGGCCTCTCGCTCATGATCTACATCGGCCCGCGCAACTATCAGCGTTTCCTCAAGGGCTACTGGAAGATGGACAAGCACTTCCGCACGGCGAAGTTCGACCGCAACCTGCCTGTGTTGCTGGCGCTTCTCGGCATCCTCTACATCAATGCCTATGGCGCCGAGACGTATGCGGTGCTGCCCTATGACCAGTATCTGAGCCGTTTCCCGGCCTATCTGCAGCAGATGGACATGGAATCGAACGGTAAGAGCGTGGACAAGGACGGCAACCGCGTGGCCCATGCTACGGGGCCGGTGGAGTGGGGCGAGCCCGGCACGAATGGCCAGCATTCGTTCTATCAGCTCATTCACCAGGGCACACACCTCATCCCCTGCGACTTCATCGGCTTCTGCAAGACGCACAACGCCATTGGCGACCATCACGACAAGCTCATGGCCAACTTCTTCGCGCAGACCGAGGCGCTGGCGTTCGGCAAGACGGCCGAGCAGTGCCGTGCGGAGGGCGACCCCGAGGAGCTGATCCCGTTCAAGACCTTCGAGGGCAACCGTCCCACGAACACGCTCCTGGCGGATGACCTCACGCCCGAGACGCTGGGTTCGCTCATCGCGCTCTACGAGCACAAGATCTTCACGCAGGGCGTGATCTGGAACATCTACTCCTTCGATCAGTGGGGTGTGCAGCTCGGAAAGGTGCTGGCGAAGAACGTGCTGAAGGACCTCACGGCCGAAGGCGCGCCTGAACTGAAGCACGACGCGAGCACGAACGCGCTGATTGCGCGCTACCGCAAGGTCTTGGGCCGCGCGTAATTTTTCGCGTTTCCCGTTGACTTTTACCCGAGGAAAGGGTATTATTTGACGGATTTCCACGGTGGCTTGGCAAAGTCACCGCTAGGGTAGTTTTGGTTTTTGACAAAAAAGGAGACTGTTGAGATGGCCATGAATGACAATTTGCTGGCAGTGGTGAATTTCATCGAGCGCGAGCGCGGTGTTGACCGTGAGATCGTGCTGATTGCCATTGAACAGGCCATTCAACAGGCTGCGCGGCGCAATCCGGGGGTCACGAACGACCTTCGCGTGGCCATTGACCGCAAGGACCTTTCCCTTCATGTCTACGACACGATGGTCGTGAGCGACGAGGATACCGGCACGGGCTTCATCACCGTGGCGCGCGCGCGCCGCATCAAGCCGGACGCCGTCGAGGGCGACACCATCGAAATCGAGATGCCCGCCTCCAAGCTGGGCCGCATCGCGGCGCAGACCTCACGCCAGATGATCATGCAGAAGATCCGCGAGGCGGAGCGCTCCAATACCTTCAATGACTTCAAGGGCCGCATCGGCGAGATCGTCTCCGGCACGGTGACGGGCAACTCGCACCGCGACCTCTTCGTGATGGTGGGCAAGACGGAAATGGTGCTGCCCGCCAAGGAGCGCATCCCCACGGAGGAATATTCGGTGGGCGACACGATCCGGGCGATTGTGCACAACGTGAAGGCCGAGGCCAACGGCCCCGCCGTGACGCTCAGCCGCGCCTCGGGCGAGTTCGTGCGCACGCTGTTCCGCCTGGAGGTCTCCGAAATCGCCGACGGCGTGGTGGAGATCATGGGCGTGGCGCGTGACCCGGGTTTCCGCTCCAAACTCGCGGTGCGCACGCTGGACGAGAAGGTGGACCCCGTGGGCGCCTGCGTGGGCCTGAAGGGCGCGCGCGTGCGCAACATCGTGCGTGAGCTCAATGGCGAGAAGATCGACATTGTGCGCTGGAGCGACGACATCAAGAACTACATTGGCCAGGCGCTGGCGCCCGCCAAGCTGGAGTCGGTCGAGGTCGATCCGGACGGCGGCAACACGGTGCACGTGACCGTGGCGCCGGACCAGTATTCGCTCGCCATCGGCAAGCGCGGGCAGAACGTGCGCCTCACCTCGAAGCTGACGGGCTGGCACGTGGACATCACCAAGGCCATGGCGCTGGCGTCGTTCGAGGATCAGAAGGCGGAGGCCATCAAGACGCTGGCCGAGACGTTCTCCGTATCCACCGCCGTGGCCACGCAGCTCGCGGACGCAGGCTTCCTCTCGGTGGAAGGCATTGTGGAGTGCGACGAGGAGGGCTTCATCGCGGCCACCGGGCTGGACGAAGTCACCGCCAAGGGAATTTACGCGGCCGCGCAGGCGGTTGCCGAGCTCACGGGAATCAACGAGGATGACGTAGAGGAATACGCCGCTGAGGAGATGCCTGTCGCTGAGGAGAACTGAAAGAGATGAGAGCATACGAATTCGCAAAGAAGGTCGGGGCTACGTACGCCGCGGTCGTTAAGCTGGCCGAGGCGAACGACGTCGAGGTCTATTCGCCTCTGACGCAGTTTGAGCCCGACGAAGTGGCGACTCTCAACGAGGCTTTCCTCAAGGCCGACCGCGCCAGCATCCAGGCTGAGGCGGCCCAGGTCGTCGAGAAGCGCCGCAGCAAGGCGGCCAAGGCCCTGAAGGCTCGCGTGGCGCATGATCGCCAGCAGTTTGACGAGCTGGAGGCCGGCCGCAAGCGCGCACTCGCGGCGGCGGGATTGAAGGACTACGCGCAGCCGGCGGCGATGAAGGCCCCTGAGATGCCGGTGGCGGCTCCTGAGGCCGCGTCGGCGCCCGAAGCCTCTTCGGCCAAGAAGGCCGAGAAGCCGGCGGCCGTGAAGTCGCTCAAGGATCTCGTGGGCAGCGGCGACGCCGAGGAGAAGCCGCAGGCCCCCAAGATTTCGATTGAGGTCTCTGAACCCGCTGAGGCGGCCGAGGCCGAAGATGAGGTCGCCCCCGCCGCTTCGCGCAGCGTGGACGACGACGATGACGACGACGCGATGGACTATCTGCACGGCAAGGACCGCAAGCAGAAGCCCGTCGGCAAGGCCGCCAAGGCGCAGCAGCAGCCCAAGCAGCAGGCGGCGCCCGCGAAGCCCGCGCCCAAGGCTGCCAAGCCTGCTCCGGCGCCCGTGAAGCCGGCGCCTGCCAAGGCCCCTGCGAAGCCCGCGCCGGCGCCTTCGATGCGCGTGGGCGGCACCCGTGCCGGATTCGCGTCGGTCTCGATGCGTACGGCGTCCGCTCAGGCCGCCGTGTCGGTTTCGGTTCCGAAACCCGTCATTCAGCTTTCCGTCAGCACGCGCGAGATCTCCATCCGCGGTGCGGTGATCGTCAAGGAGCTGGCGCTCAAGTTGGGCGTCCGTCCCAATCGCCTGATCGCCGACCTGATGCAGCTCAAGGTGCTGGCGTCCATCAACCAGCGCGTTGAGCCCGAGGTGGCCATCAAGGTGGCGCAGAAGTATGGCTACAAGGTCAACGTCGAGCATGCGCGCGACGCCGCGAACAAGAAGCCTGTGCTCAAGGCCATCGACGCCGATGACGAGATTCCGCAGGACAAGCCCGAGGACATGAAGCCGCGGCCGCCGGTCGTGACGTTCCTCGGCCACGTCGACCACGGCAAGACCACGCTGATGGACTACATCCGCCACACGAAGGTGGCGGCAGGCGAGGCGGGCGGCATCACCCAGGCGATTTCCGCCTATCAGGTGGATGTCAACGGCCGTCTCATCACGTTCCTGGATACGCCGGGCCACTCCGCGTTCAACGCGATGCGTCAGCGCGGCGCCCAGCTCACCGATATCGCCGTGATCATCATCGCGGCCGACGACGGCATCATGCCGCAGACCCAGGAAGCCATCAAGTTCGCGCGTCAGGCCGGTGTGCAGATCATGGTCGCCATCACCAAGTGCGACAAGCCCACGGCGAACACGCAGCGCGTCAAGCAGATGCTCCAGAAGGAAGGCCTCACGCCTGAAGAGTGGGGCGGCGATGTGGTGTGCTGCGAAGTGTCGGGCATTTCGGGCCAGGGCGTGGACAACCTGCTGGAGATGATTCTGCTGCAGGCGGACGTGCTTGAGCTCACCGCCAATCCGCGCCGCCGCGCCAATGGCTACGTCATCGAGGCGGAGCTGGAGCAGGGCTTTGGTCCTTCCGCGGTGCTGCTCGTCTCGGGCGGCACGCTCAAGGTGGGCGACGCCATCCTCATCGGCGAGCATTTCGGCAAGGTGCGCTCCCTCATCGACGACCATGGTCGCCGCATCAAGGAAGCGCCGCCGGCTACGCCGGTCAAGTGCACGGGCCTTTCGGGCGTGCCGGAGGCGGGTGCCGAGTTCCGCGTGATGCTGGACGAAAAGCGCGCCCGCACCCTCGCCGAGGAGACCGCGCGTCTCCGCAAGGAGCAGGAGCTCTCCACCACGAAGGCGGTTTCGCTGGACGCGCTCCTCTCGCAGATGGGCGAGGACGGCAAGCGCGAGCTGTCGGTGGTGGTCAAGTCCGACACGCAGGGTTCGCTGGAGGCGATCACCGAGTCGCTCCGCCAGATCAAGAGCGAGAAGGTGTCGCTCAAGATCATCGGCACGGGCACGGGCAACGTCTCGATGACCGACGTCAAGAGCGCCGCCGCCGGCAAGGCCGTGATTGTGGGCTTCGACATCGGCTGCGATTCCGGCGTGCAGGGCCAGGCGCGTCACGACAGCGTGCGCATCAGCTCCTTCCGCATCATCTACGAGCTCATCGACTTCGTCAAGAAGTGCATGCTCGACCTGCTTCCGCCCGAGTACACCGAGAAGGTCAAGGGCCACGCGGAGATCAAGGCCGTTTACGACATCGGCAAGGTCGGCAAGATCGCTGGTTCGCAGATGCGCGACGGTACGCTCATCTCCACGGCGCGCTACCGCATCCTCCGCAACGGCGCGAAGATCTGGGAAGGCAAGCTGCAGTCGCTCAAGCACTTCAAGGACGAGGTCAAGGAAGTCACGGGCCAGCAGGAGTGCGGTGTGCACTTCGCCGGGTTCGAGGGCTTTGCCGCTGGCGACGTCATCGAGTGCTACGTGCTGGAAGAGCTGCCGAGAAGCCTGTAATGTCCGTAGACCGTCTATCTCGCGTCGACTCCCTCCTCAAGCGGGTGATCGGCGAGGCGATGTTTCGCGTCTTCCAGGGCGTTGACGTCAATCCGGGCTGCATCACGGTCACCGAGGTGCAGTGCGCCAAGAATCTGCGCAATGCCACGGTGCGCGTCTCCATTTTCGGGGACGATGCCGAGAAGAAGCGCGTGCTGGGGCATATCATCCGCCGTACGCACGAGTTCGAGCGTACCGTCAACCGCGAGGTGCGGATGAAGTTCACGCCTCAACTGCGTTTTGAGCTGGACTATTCGCTTGAGAAGGGTGATGCCGTGCTGGCGCTCCTGGACAAGCTGGACATCCCGCAGGAAGCGCCGCAGCAGGGCGCCACTCCCCAAGAGCCGCAGGCCTAATGGCTAATCTCTCCGCCATCTCGATGCTGTCCGAAGTGGACGGCGCTTTGCTGGTCGACAAACCGGCCGGGTTGGCCGCCCATGACGTTGAGCGGGCCATCAAGGCGCATTTCAATCTCGTCAAGACCGGGCATGGCGCCATGCTGGATCCGGGTGCGTCCGGGGTCTTTGTGATGCTTTTGGGCGACGGCACCAAGCTGTCCCAGGAACTTCTGGGCGCCGATGGCGTCTATGAGGGAAAGATCCGCCTGGGGCGTGTCACCGACACGTGCGACTGTCATGGCCACGTGCTGTCCGAGCAGGATGCTGCCGCAGTCACGCGCGAGGCGCTGGAGGCTGCCGCCCAGGAGTTCCGCGGTGACATCTACCAGACGGCGCCTGCCTTTTCCGCCGTGCGCATCGCCGGCCGCCCCGAGTGGGAGATCGTGCCTTCGGGCAAGGACGCCGGCGAGAAGCTGGTGCACATCTACCGTTTCACGATCACGGACTACGCTGCGCCTTTTGTCTCCTTCACGCTTTCCTGCACCAAAGGGGTGTCCGCTCGCGCACTGGCGAATGATTTTGGCCGCCAGCTCGGTTGTGGCGCCTCGTTGGAGGAACTGCGCCGCACCAAGACCGGCAAATTCACGCTGGAGGGGGCGACTTCCCTTATGGAGCTGATGAAACTTGATGCCGTAGGGCTCAAGAATCTCGTCATCCCCGTGTTCGAGGCCGGTCGCCGATGAATCTGGCCATCGGCTTCTTCGATGGTGTCCACTTGGGGCATCAGAAGATCCTTGCGCAGGCGGATGCCGCGCTGACGTTTGCCGACCATCCCCTGTCTGTGCTGGCGCCCGATCGTGCCCCGGCCCTGCTGATGACCCGTGAGGCCCGGATGGCGGCCATTGCGGGTGCCTTGCGTGACGGGAAAGGAGCCGGCGGCGATTTTGAACGCGTTCGCGCGCTGGATTTCACGCGTGAGCTGGCGGCCGAGTCCCCCGAGAGGTTTGCGGAATGGCTGCAAGGCGAATACCCCGCCTTGGAGACGCTCTACTGCGGCGACAACTGGAACTTTGGCGCAGGCGGACGCGGAAACGCCGACTTCCTGCGCGCGAAGGGCTTTGTTGTGGATGTTGTGCCCTATGCAACATTTGGGGAGATGGCGATTTCGTCCACGCGTGTGCGTGCCGCGCTCAAGGCCGGGGACATGTCTGGCGCGAAAGCCATGCTCGGCCGGGCCTATGCTGTCACGGGGAAAGTGGTTCACGGAAAGGGCATGGGGCGTTCTCTGGGCTATCCTACGCTGAATGTTCTGCCGGATAATCCGCATCTGCCGCGCCTGCTGCAGCTTGGCGTCTATGTGGTGGATACGCCTTTTGGCCGAGGGCTTGCCAATTACGGCCTGGCGCCTACTCTGGGGGATTTGTCTTGGACGGCGCCCGTTCTGGAAGTGCATCTGCTGGAGGGCCGCCCGACTGCGGATTGCGGCATGTTGACGGTGTCCTTCACGCGTTTCGTTCGGCCCGAACGGCGCTTCGATTCGCTTGAAGAGCTGCAGAAGCAGATTGGTCTAGACTGTCAGGCGGCGCAGGAGGGGTGCGACGAGTAGAATTTAATTTCGTTTCACCCCCTTGCAAGCTCGGATAATTTATGGTATATTATTCGCTCGTTTCGGAAAAGTAAGGAAAAAATTCATGCCGACTATCAATCAGCTGATCCGTAAGGGGCGTCATCCCCTTGCCACGCATTCGAAGTCGCCCGCGCTGAAGGCTTGCCCGCAGCGCCGTGGCGTGTGTCTCGTCGTCAAGACGATGACGCCCAAGAAGCCTAACTCCGCTCTCCGTAAGGTTGCCCGTGTGCGCCTCACGACGGGCGTTGAAGTCACCGCCTACATCCCTGGCGAAGGTCACAACCTTCAGGAACACAGCGTCGTGCTCGTGCGCGGCGGCCGTGTGAAGGACCTTCCTGGTGTGCGTTACCACATCGTGCGCGGCGTGCTGGACTCGCTCGGCGTTTCCGGCCGTAACCGCAGCCGTTCCAAGTACGGCGTCAAGCACCAGAAGGAAGAGAAGAAGTAAGGGGTAAGCCATGTCCAGACGTGCAAGAAAGATCGTCAAGCGGGTCTCCATTGACCCGAAGTACAATTCTGAGCTGATCGCCCATGTCATCCGCATCATCATGAAGGATGGCAAGAAGACGACGGCCGAGAAGATCGTCTACGGCGCCATTGACAAGATCAAGGAAATGGTCGAGAAGGATGCCTCCAAGTTCACGCCTGCGAAGGCTGCGGACGCGAAGGAAGATCCGGTCGCCGTGACCGATCCGATCGAGATCATCGCCAAGGCCATCGACAACATGAAGCCCCAGGTTGAGGTCAAGACCCGCCGCGTTGGTGGTACCACGCTCCCGGTTCCTGTGCCGATCAACCCTGTTCGCCAGCTCTCGCTCGCGCTCCGTTGGATGACGACGTATGCCTCTGGCCGTCATGGCATGGGCATGGCCGCCGCCGTTGCCGCCGAGATTGCTGACGCGTTCCAGGGCCAGGGCAACGTCATCAAGAAGCGTGATGACGTGCACAAGATGGCCGCCGCCAACAAGGCCTACGCGCACTACGCGTGGGGCGCCAACCGCGACTGACCGCGCACCGCTTTTCCGAATACGAAGGAAGACCCGCTCGCAAAGCGGGTCTTCTTTTTTTGACTAGATAATGTGGCAAAGTCTGTGATGGGAAAACTGATCGGAGCGGTGTGGCGGCGTGCCATCCAATCCGCGTCGTTTTTCGGGGGAACTGTCCGTGC
>JAKSOW010000147.1 GCA_024405395.1 Kiritimatiellia bacterium
TGATGAAGGTGCAGGAAGGCGAAGGCGCGGAAGCCTATGTGCAGGACTACTACGTGAAGCCCATGAACTGCCCGTTCCACATCCAGTGCTACCAGTTCAACAAGCATTCCTACCGTGATCTGCCCGTGCGCTATGCCGAGCTCGGCACCGTCTACCGCTATGAGAAGGACGGTGTGCGCCACGGTCTCTTCCGCGTGCGCGGCTTCACGCAGGACGATGCGCACATCTTCTGCACGCCTGAGCAGATTGTCCAGGAAATCAAGGACACGGTCGAATTCGCCAAGAAGATGCTCGGCAAGTTCGGCTTCCATGATGTGCAGGCCTATCTCTCCACCAAGCCTGCCAAGGCCGTGGGCGATCCCGCGCGCTGGGAGCAGGCCACGCAGTCGCTGCGCGACGCGCTGGAGCAGGAGGGGATGAACTACGAGGTTGATGAAGGCGGCGGCGCGTTCTACGGCCCGAAGATCGACATGAAGATCAAGGACGCCCTGGGTCGTCCCTGGCAGCTGGGCACGGTGCAGTTCGACTTCAACCTGCCCGAGCGCTTCAACCTCACCTACGTGGGGGCGGACGGCAAGGAGCACCAGCCCTACATGGTGCATCGCGCGCTCCTCGGCTCCATCGAGCGTTTCTTCGGCATCCTCATCGAGCATTACGCGGGCGCGTTCCCGCTGTGGCTTGCCCCTGAGCAGGTGCGCATTCTGCCCATCACCGACAAGCAGCTGGACTACGCCAAGCGCATCCAGGCGGCGTTGCGCGCGAAGGGCTTCCGTGTCGAGGTGGATACCTCGGCCGAGAAGCTCGGCGCGAAGATCCGCAATGCGCAGCTTTGGAAGACGCCCTACATGGTCGTCGTCGGTGGCCGCGACGAGGCGGCGGAGCAGATCTCCGTGCGCAGCCGCGTCGAGGGCGACCTTGGCGCGATGAAGCTGGATGCCTTCATCGAGAAGCTCCAGGGCGAGCTTGATGCCTGATTCTTCGCTGGCGCCCGGAATCGTCGGAGTCGGCGGTTTCGGGCCTGGGGAAACAACAACACAAACAACTAAACCGAGAGGTGACTTATCGCTAACTTCACCCGCGTGAACTACAAGATCCGCGCCCTGCAGGTGCGTGTTCTTGACGCCAATGGAAAAATGCTCGGCGTTATGCCGACGCGTCAGGCCCAGAGCCTGGCTGATAGTCAGGGGCTCGATCTCGTCGAGATCACACCCTTGCCGCCGCCGCAGCCGTCCGTGTGCAAGATCATGGACTATGGTAAATTCAAGTACGACGAATCCATCAAGGCGAAAAAGGCCCGCAAGGCCCAGAAGCAACAGCAGGTGAAGGAGATCAAGTTCCATCCCGGTACCGATATCGGCGATCTCCAGCACAAGCTCAAGCAGATCCGCGAGTTCCTGGCCGACGGCAACAAGGTGCGTCTCTCGCTCCAGTTCCGCGGTCGTGAGAATGCCCATCGCGACATCGGCGAGGACAAGATCTCCGAAGTGCTTGAGATGCTCAAGGACGAATGCACGGTCGAGCAGGCGCCGAAGACGGACGGTCGCGTCCACTTCTGCCTCATCGGGCCGATGCGCGCCAAGAAGTCGGGCGGTGGCGCCCCCAAGATCTCGGTGTCGGTTGCCACGTCGGCGACCTCCGGCAATCCTCCGCCCGCGAATGGCATCGTCATCACGGTGGGCGGCGCTTCGGCGAAGTAAGTGAATCGCATCCTGCTTGAACCTGCCGAGATTGGTTCGGATGGCCGAGCCATTCTGGGCGGGGAGCGGGCGGAGCACATTCGCTCCGTGCTGCATGGCGAGGTCGGCCAACGGCTCAAGACGGGCGTCGTGGGCGGCCTCGTCGGCTTTTCCACAATAGAGGCTGTCTCGCCTGATGGGGTGACCGTCAGTTGCCTGCATGACGAAGCGCCATTGGCGCCGTGGTGCGATCTTATTCTGGCGCCGCCTAGGCCACGTGTCCTGAAACGCCTTTTGCCGCAGTTGGCCACCATAGGTGTGCGGCGCCTGCTGCTGGTGGGGGCCGAGAAGGTCGAGAAGGCCTTTTGGGGCGCGCAGCTCCTCAAGGAGGAGATTTATCGGCCGCTCCTGGTGGAGGGACTGATGCAAGGCGCCGTCTCCACCACATTGCCCCAGATCGGACAATGCCGCAATCTTCCGCGTTGGTTCGAGAAGGGCGGGTTCGCCGAGATGTTCGGTTCACAGCAGCAACGGGTGATCGCCCATCCCTATGCGGATGAGGCGCATCAGGCCGCCGCGTCGTCGGTGGCGACGGATGGCCCTGCCGCCGTGCCCGTCTTCGCCATAGGCCCGGAAGGCGGCTGGACGGATGCCGAAGTGGCGCTTTTCGAGGCGCACGGGTTTGTGCGCCATGGCCTTGGGGCCCGCATCCTCAAGACGGAGACGGCCACCATCGCGTTGCTGAGCCGTTTTCTGCCCAATTAGACAGGTGTGCGTTTGCAGGAGAACGCATCAACATTCGGAGGTTTGAGATGTCCTTTTTCAAAGCATACGACATGCGCGGTACGTTTGGAGTCGATTTTGATCTGACCACGGTTTATGCCGTGGGCCGTCATTTGCCGGCGGTGGTGCGAGAGAAGAACGATGAGGCCGGTGGTCCGCCCTTGCCGGACATGCTGCGCATCCTGGTGGGACGGGACTGCCGGGAGTCCTCGCCAGCCGTTGCCGGGGCGCTGATCGCCGGGCTCCGCAAGGCCGGCGCGGAAGTGGTGGATCTGGGTCTCTCCACTACGCCGATGGTCTACTTCTTCACGGCGGAAGAGGATTTTGACGCCTCGATCATGATCACGGCCTCGCACAACCCGCCTACGGACAACGGACTGAAGGTGTCACGTCGCGGCGCACTGCCGATGGGCTATGAATCGGGCCTGGGGCGCCTCGAGAAGCTGGTCAACATGTACTTGACCACAGGGGAGGCCTATTCGCCTGATCAGGCGGCAGAGGTACTGGAGGGTACGGACAAGACGCGCCTCGCCAAATATGTGGATTGGCTGCGGGGACATTCCGATCTTGCGGCCTTGGCCGATCTCTCATTCGCCGTGGATTGTTCGGACGGCATGGCCTCCATCCTGGCGCATGAGCTCTTCGGCGAGGGGCCTGTCTACCTCAACGACGCGCCCAATGGCGCATTTCCGCACCATGCGCCGAATCCGCTTCTGGCCGAATCGCGCGAACAGCTCGCGACCGTCGTCCGCGAGAAGGGACTGGACTGCGGCGTGATCTTCGACGGCGATGCGGACCGCTGCATGTTTGTGGATGAAAAGGGTGCCTTCATCCAGCCGGATTACCTTATTCCGGTGCTGGCGTCCACATTTGGCGAGAAGACGGCCGTCATCCACGACGTGCGCACGTCGCGTGGCGCCATCGAGGCGCTGGCGCGCGAGGGGTTCAAGCCGGTGATGGGCAAGGTGGGGCATGCCTACGCGAAGGTGCTGCTGCGCGAAGTGAAGGCGGTCTGCGGCGGTGAGTTGGCGGGCCACTATTATTTCCGGGATTTTCATTTCTGCGATTCGGGGGAATGGGCGGCACTGCGCATTCTGGGCGCGTTGGCCCAGGCCAAGAAACGGGGACTGCCCTCCAGCGCCTATCTGGCGCCGATACGCGATCGTTACGCCAATTCCGGCGAATGCAACTTCAAGGTTGCAGACAAGCCCGCAGCCATTGCGCGCGTGCTGGACACCGCCGCGAAGTTGGGCACTGAGACGTCCCGCAGCGACATGGACGGGTATCGTCTTGAGTACGCCGAGGGGTGGATCTCGGTGCGGCAGTCGAATACGGAGCCGTATCTGCGCCTGCTGGTGGAGTGCGACACGCCGACACGTCTGGAGGCCTGGCTTTCGGCGTTGACGGCGGCTGTGAATGGGTGAGTCTTCGTTTGTCAATACGGTTGTCAAGGAGTTGTCATGAAAGCGTCATTGTTGAAGCGTCTGCTGTCCCTCAGCATGGGACTGATCGTTGTGGGATCCGCCTCGGCCTGCACGGCCATTATTGTGGGCAAGAAGGCGAGTGTCACTGGCCATGTGCTGGTGGGGCATAACTATGACAGTAGCGGCATGTTCGTGCGCCACGCCTTCTTGCCGCGTCGGGGCGACAAGCCCGCGATGTTCTGGTCGCAGATCAAAAAGCCTGCCGGTGGCGAGAAGGTCGCGCATTTCTTCTACAACGAGTATGGTGTGGCCGTGGGGTCCAACAACGGCGGCGTGATGAACGAGTGGGATGGCGCGACGTTCGAGCTGCCAGACGAAGGCCACTATTCCACGTTGACGGATGGCGGCATCGGATACGAATTGCGCATACGTGCGGTGGAGACCGCCCACACGGCGCGCGAATGCGTGGAGAACATGGCGAAGCTGGTGGATACCTACGGGTACTCCGAAAACGCGCGCAACTTCTTCGTGGCCGACTGCGACGAGGCCTGGGTCTTCATGGCCCTTAAGGGGCGGCGTTATGTGGCGCGGCGTGTGCCGGACGATGCCGTGGTGGCTTATCCGAACTGTCTCATCTTCAGCCATCTGGAGCCCGGCGACATCGCCTCGCGCAATATTCGCGAGAAGGGGCCGAACTTTGACCTGATCGCCTATTATCAGGGGCCCCGCACCTGGAAGTCCATCTACAACTGCTATCGTTGGCAGAACATGTACCGCTTGGGGGCTGGGGTGGAATTGACGATGGGCGAAGTCTATCCGTTTTCGGTGAAGCCCGCGCATCTCGTCTCGGTTCAGGACATCAAGAACGGCCTTTGTTCGCATTATGAGGGTCGCCCTGAAGAGGTCAAGGAACGTCACCCAAAGAAGAGCCCGAAGACCATCACGCCCATCTGCCGTGCGAATACGCTGGAGGCGCTCGTCTGCATTCTGGCCCCGAATTCGGCGGACTCGGTCTTTCACATGACGGTGGGGCGCCCGTGTGAAGAGGCGTATGGCGTGTATCAGCCGTTTGCCGGTGTGTTGCCGCCTGATGTGGCCTTGGGTGCAAAGGCGCTGGACCGCTTGGTGAATCACCGTCTGCCGCCGACTTCGCGCGTGCGCGTGGCGTTCTACGCTGGCTATGGGGTGCGCAGCAATGGATGCGCCGAATGGATCCGTCTGCTGACGGCGTCGCCAGAAGTTGATCTGACCTTTGTCGATGCCGAGTCCGTCTGTGCCGGCGCGTTGAGGAAGTGCGACATGCTGGTGGTGCCCGGCGGCGATTCGCGCACTGTCCGCAAGGCCTTGGGCGATCAGGGCGCCGAATGCATTCGCCAGTTTGTGCGGGCGGGTGGTGGTTACCTGGGCACGTGCGCGGGCTGTTGCCTGGCCATGGATGCCGCCACCGAGCCAGAGCGCGGCATCGGGCTCATTCCCTATCGCCGTCTCGGCAGCAAGGACGTGGCCATGATGCCCATGCGGATCACGGATAGCGGGGCGACCGCGCTCGGGCTGCCGGCCACGACGCGGCCGGTGCGCTACAGCCATGGCCCTGTGCTGGTGCCGATTGCGGAAGATGCCGACAAGGATCGCCATTTTGACGTCTGGGGCACGTACGCGGGGGACCTGGACGATCCCGGGAAGTCCTTTGCCATGCGCGGCAATGTGGCGATGGTGGGCGGCACGTTCGGCAAGGGACGCGTCTTCGCCATTGCGCTTCACCCCGAGTCTTTCGTGTGCACGCGCGACATTGTGCGTGCCGCGATGAGCTATGTGGCTGGACGCCCGGTTACCTTCCCCGTGCGGGAGCGTGCGTCCCGGGCGCTTTCGGTTGGGTATTTCACGCCGGTCATGGCCGGCATCACCACCGCTCAGGCCTTGGCGCAATTGGATGTGGAGCCGAGCATCGACCTCTTCCCGATTGCCGCCGATGAGATTCGCTTCAACATGCTGGATCACCTGGATGTGCTGGTGCTGCCGGATGGTGTGGCGGCCTGGTACGCGCGCCAGAAGACGCTGCTTACGCCGCATTTGGCCGACTTTGTCGCTCGCGGCGGCAAGGTCTACGGCTGGGGTGAAGGCGCACGCCATCTGCCCGCGCAGGGCGTGTCCTGCCGGAATTTCGGCGAAGTGCTGCAGTCCCTGCTCAAGTGAGCACCAGAGCTCGAAAGGAGCTGAACATGAAGTTTCTCGGGAAGTTCTTGCCGGTGGCGGCGCTGGTGGCGCAGACGGTCTTCGTCGCCCACGCCGAATTTGACATCTCGGCCTTCGCTCCGGAGGGCGGATTGGCGCTGGGGGCCAACTATTGGGGCTCCAAGTCGGCGACGCGCATGTGGCAGGACTGGGACCCGGATTCGTTGGCAAAGGACCTTGACGTCCTCAAGGCCCATGGCTTCACCTATCTGAGGGTCTTCCCGAGGTGGGACGTCTTCCAGCCCATCTGGGAGGCGCATACGCCGAATCAGCAGACGTATGAGACGTACCTGACGCAGGATGAGCTGCCGCGCCCCGAGACGCCGGCCGGGTATGCAGGCGTGGACGAACGGATGATGGAGCGCTTTGAGGCGTTCTGCGATCTGTGCGCCAAGCGCGACATGAAGCTGATCGTCTGCCTGATGACGGGGCAGATGACGTTCCGCATCTTCACGCCGCAGGCCCTTGAGCGCCGTGACCTTTATACCGACCCCGTCGCGCTCAAGTGGGAAAGGCGTCTGCTCGACTATTTCGTCACGCGCATGCGCCATCACCGCGCCATTGCCGCCTGGGAATCGGGCAACGAAACCTGCTGCCTTGGCCCCATCGCCTCGCCTGATGCCGTCGAGGCGTGGCTGGCGCTTATCCACGGCACGATCCGCCTGGCGGACCCGACGCGCCCCGTGATCGGGCCGAACACGATCAACATCACCGACGGCGCCTGGCGCATTGACCGCATTGCGCCGCTCTCCGACGTGCTGACCGTCCACCCCTACAACATGTGGACGAAGGCCTTCCTGGACGACGGCAACGGTATCCGCAACGCGTTCTTCGCGCCGTCCTGCAATGTGGCGCTTGAGCAGATCGGGGGCAAGCCGGCGTTCGTCGAGGAGCATGGCATCCGCCGCGCCGAGTGCACCAGCAAGGCGAACACGGCGCTCTATGCGCGCGGACTCTGCTGGAATCTCTGGTCGTCGGGGTGCCGCGGACTTGGCTGGTGGTGCGCGTTCGACCAGGACAACCAGATGATTCCGCCGTATGACTGGAAGGAGCCCTATCTCGAGCTCGGCGCGTTCAAGTCCGACCGCACGCCGTATCCCGTGGCCAAGACGCTCGGCTCGTTCATGTCGTTCCTGGACGGTCTGCCTTTCCGGAAGCTCCCGGCGGCGAAGACGGACTGCGTCATCATCGTGCGCGACGGCGAGATGGTCAACAGCACCTATGTGCTTGCGCGTCAGGCCGGCCTTCAGCCCCGTTTCGCCGATCCCACCAAGAAGCTGCCGGACGCTTCGGTGTATTTCCTGCCGAATGCCAAGGGCCGCGCGTTCCTGACCTTGCGCCGCTGGGAGGAGCTCAAGGCCCGTGTCCGCGAAGGCGGCGCCACGCTGGCGATCTCGTGGAACGACACGTTCCTCTCGGACCATGAGGCCGTGTTCGGCGCCGAGATCGAAAGCCGCACGCCCGGCAAGCCCGTCTTTCGTCCGATTACCGCCGAGGTGCTGGAGAAGGACGGCGAGGGGCGGCCCTACCTGATGAGGAACCGCTACGGCAAGGGCGTCGTCTATCTGCTGGCGCGGCCGCTTGCCCTGGCGGCAAATGCGCGGGTCGGCGGTTTTGACTCCAATTCCTGGCGCTATTACGCCAAGGTGTGCCCGAAGAAGCTCATGGTCGAAGATGGCGTGCGTGATGTGACGGTTTCGGAGCATCCTTTCGGCGAGACCCGTGTGGGCGTCATCCTGGTGAACAATTCGACGACGCCGTATGCGGCGAAGCCGACCGTTGCCGAGGGCTGGCGCGTTGTCTCGGCCCACACGGACGATCCAGTCGCCGCCGAATGGAAAGACGGCGCGCTCCGCCTCGCGGGCAATGCGGGCATCTTGCTGATGCTGGAGAAGTCCGCGAAATGATTGCGCGTCTCCAGCCGAACCGTGTGCGCCGGACGTATCTGGGCGGCGGGCGCATCGATGCCTTCACGGGGGCTTCGGAGGCCTGCGCGGATGGCGTGCCGCGTCCGGAAGACTGGCTGGCCTCCACGACGACTGCGTTCAACGGACGGCTCGAAATCGCGGGTGAGGGCTTGGGGCGGCTGGAAGACGGAAGGCTCGTAGCCGAGGCCGTCGGTCCGTTGCCCATCCTGGTGAAGCTGCTTGATTCGGATGAGCGGCTCGTCATCCAGGCCCATCCGACCGTGCCGTTCGCGAAGGCGTTCATGCATTCCGACGTGGGCAAGACGGAATGCTGGTATTTCCTGCCTGGCACCGCGCCTGACGCCTGCGTCTATCTTGGCTTTCGGCCAGGCGTCACCGAGGTGCAGTGGCGTGCGGCCTTTGCTGCGCAGCGTGGGCTTCTCGACTGTCTCCACCGGGTGCCGGTGAAGGCGGGCGATTTCGTCTTTGTCGATGGCGGCGTGCCGCATGCCATCGGCGCCGGATGCTTCATGATTGAGCTCCAGGAGCCCAGCGACCTCATGGTCGTCGCCGAGCGTCTGACGCCGTCTGGACGGGAAATCCCCGAGGCGAAGATCCATGGCGGACTCGGCCTAGAGAAGATGTTCGACGTCTACTCCTACGAGCCGCTGACGTATGAGGAGCTTTGCCGGCGCTATGTGCGGTTTGGCGATGCGGCCACCAGCCCGAAGGGCCCCCAGCAGATTCTCGGGCCTGACCTGACGGACAAATTCGAGCTTTGGTGCGTCTCGGGCGGCGAATCCCTGTCCCTTGGCGGCGCGGGCGCCGTGGCCATTGTGACGGAAGGGGAAGGCGCCCTGAACGGCGTTGCGGTGCATCGGGGCGACAGATTGGTTATTGCCGCCGAGCAGCGCATTGCCTGTTCGGGCTCGTGCCGTCTTGTCGTGTGCTTTAGCGCCAAAATGACGCCCCGTACACCTTAGTGCTGTCCATGGAGGTGGCGGCGAACGCCTCCGCAGAAACCCCAAAGTCCCTAAAGGGAAATCGTTTGGCCCTAAAGGGGAGAGGCGCCGGCCCTAAAGGGGGCAAGCGCCGTGGCTACGGACTACATCGTTTGCCCGTACGGTCGATTCGTTCTGGAGTACAGTCGATTCGGCTGGGCGGTACAGTTGATTCGTGCAGACCTAACCATCGATTCACGATTGGTCACCCACTCGCCGACAACGTCCTACCCACTCGCCGACTACGCGCCACCCACTCGCCGATTCTTTCGCTGCCGCGGGCGTCTAGCAGGAGGGGATGAGGCAGGAGACAGGAGGCGATTTGAGAGGCTTCGCAATCTTGATCGGCTCAATTCCTGCGGCAGCAAAGAATCATTGC
>JAKSOW010000148.1 GCA_024405395.1 Kiritimatiellia bacterium
TGTCCCAAGTGGGTTAAAGAATTTTTGCTGACCCACCCTCTTTACAAATCACCTTTCACCTGCCTAGCGCCGCTTGTCGCACTTGAACTGGTGGTCGGCGAAGTTCAGCAGCCAGTTCCAGTCATAGCCGGAAATGCCGTGCTGGTGCGGACGCCGCACATAGCCGAACTGCCCACCGATCGCATCCTCGCAGTAGTCGTCTGGATAAGGGACGTCAGGCATCGTCTCGCGGCCGAGGAACTTCCACACAGGCGCGGCGGCCCGACAGGCCAAATACTCGCCTTCGGTATCCATCCACGGCGAATCGGTCATGCCCTCGACCAGCAACGGACGCGGGGCAATGCAGGCCACCAGCAGATGCTGATCGAAGGTGAGCAGCTTGGCGGGATCGGCCGCATATTTGTCGTAGGCACGACAATACCAATGGGAGAACGAGACGACTTCAGTCGCAACCGACTCGCCGAAATTGCGCTTGGCGAGGCACACGCCACCGCCGCCACACTGATTGGGCACACACACGGCGAAGCGCTCGTCACGCGCCGCCGCCAGGAGCGCCGCCTTGCCGAGACGCGAGCATCCCGTCACGACAGACCGCTTGGCGTCGAGTTCGGGAACGCGTTCCGCCAGGTCCAGACCACGGGAAAGCGCCCAGGCCCACGCACCCAGCGACGTGATGTTGTCCGTACGCGATTCGTCACGAGGCCCCCACAGTTCGAAGACGCCCGTATAGGAATAGGTCTTCTGGTCGTAGGGCGGCTTCTCGAACCAGTCCGGATCCGGAGACACCTCGGTGTAGCACGCCATCATCACCGCATAGCCGCGCGCCAGAATCATCTGCAGGGGGAAGATCGAGCCGCCATGGTTCTGGTCCAGCTGAACGCCGCGGTTGATGGGCTTCACCGCGTTGTCCGTAACCCCTCGTCCATTGCGGCTCCAGCCTCTGGGCGGCGGAATGTCGCCGTCCATCACGAATTCGTGCGCACCACGGTAGTTCAGCAGCGATATGACGGGGACAGGCCCCTTGGCCGAGCGCGGAATCCACATGAACCAGGTGATGCAGGGACCGGACTTGTCGGCCTTGAACCACATGTCGTACTGCCGCCGCGTGGCATAGCCGTCACACGTCACCTTCTCCTTCACAAGCTCGGTCACGAGGGCATCGGGCTTGGGCGGCTCCACGCCATACATTTCCTTCGCGAAGATCTGCAGCAGCTCGGCACGGCGAGCCGGCCAATCGGCCGTCGACTTCACCTTGCGCCCATCCACGAACGTGAGCGGATCCTCAAGCGTGTAGGAGCCCGTCTTGGTGGGGTCATAGTTCACCACCACCTTTATGCCGCCATAGTTGTTCGTCGCCACAAGACGCGGGGCAGCCCCCACACCACCAGCCACCAGCAGGCAGCCAGACAAAATCAGCAGTTTCTTCATGTTAGTCCTCTTAGTATTTGAAAATCATGGCAACTTCCCAGCGATACCATCACAGCCCGGGCTTGGCGAAGTCGATCTTGCCGAGAAAAACCTTGTCGAAACCGCATGTCGTACCTGGGTCGGGGTGGAGACGGAACTGCACCTTCAGTCCGTCCACGCCCTCTGGCACGGTAATCACCGCCTCACCATGGCGTCTGCCGCCGCCAAGCTCCTTGAGCGCGATTCCCTGGCCCGGGACGCGCCAGCGCCAGTAGCCACCATCCTTGCGGCCCAGCCAGTAGGCGATGGCGTCGAGCCCCTCACCATGGCCATCGACCACCACCACATACTGCGAGCCGGGTATGGCGCGCTCGTCGCCGATGTGGAAATAGCCGGATCCCTCCTGGGCGTCATTCTTAGGGTCGTGCTCTTTGCCCAACGCCTTCGCAGACATTGCGGCTACATCCAGCTCTTCCGCGAGATCAACGATGGCCCCGCCGGTACGCAACGCCGGGAAGTCCTTCATCAGGAATTCGGACGGATTCGCGCAGGCCCGCACGGCGGCGGACAGCCCCGGCAGGCGCGTCTCCCAGTGTTCGCGGCTCACGTGCCAGCCCATCACCTGCTCGGGGTCGTAGTTGATCCACGAGAACTTCTCGCCCCAAAGCCACACATAGCCGCCGCTTGCCCGAAGTGCCGCGGACAGATTGCGCGCAAAGTGCCCCGTGCGCGAACCACTCGCGTCAGGACCGAAATAGTAGTGGTTGGCCTTGCCGGCTGAATTCGTCTTGTCGTTCGTGTAGCTGTCGAGATAGAGTCCGAATCCCGGCAACACCTGCGCACGATATTTCATGCGGTTTTCGGGGGCGACCAGGCCGTCTGCGCAATTGCGCTGGGCGATGGCGGAATGCATGAATTCATACCGACTCGCCTCGTTCTCGTAGGCCCATTCATTGCCGTCCACCAGACGTGCCGTAGGCGGTATCACGTCAAGCATGCCATTCACGAAGGCGCTCCAGAGATCCCCGCCACACCGCGCACTGACCATCGGCTCGTCGGAATAGGCCTGATGGATGTTCCAAGAGAAGAACCAGTAGGCGAAGATGACGGCCTCGGGATATTCCCTGAACACCGCCGAAAAGACCTCCCGCCCGCGCTTGCGGGCCAGCGGCGCCAGGACGTGCCAGGGTTCATCGCCCGGACGACGGCAGAACTGCTTGGCCTTGTGGTAGTCCTCGGGGTCGATCATGAGCCCGCGGAAGCCGCCCTCCTTCGCGAGCCAGGCGAGCGTGCCCATGCTGCGTGCGACCTTGCCCCACACAACGTCGTCCGCCCAGTCAAGGCGCTGATGCGGCGAACCCAGGGCCCGAATGAAGGACTCCTTCAGGCCCTTGTGCGCCATCGCCGTGCGGAAGTCGGCAATCTGGTCCTCAACCATCTTGTGCGTCCATTCGACTTCGCCGTCCGCCACGTTCGCCGAGGACCTGCTTTTGCCGTCTGGGCCCTTGGCCTTCACATAGACGCCCACGCCGTCCAGGCCCGTCTGGTCGATGCGATCGGCGTACTTGACGAATTCCGACGGCGAGATCGCGTTCCACTCCCACCCGAAAGACACGACTTTCTTGCGTTCGACCGGCCAACGGACGGACAAATCGCCGGCGGCGGATGAAGACGGCATCATTCCCATGGCGGCCGACACAAGCGCCAGTGCCCAGCATGCATACGTGTTTGTGATTTTCATGGCGTCATCGATCCTGATGGCTCAACAGCCTGTAAAACGCAAATTCGGAGATGGAAGACGTCTGGCCATTCTCGGCGAACGTCTTCAGCACGAGAACGGGACGCTGGACGTCGTTGGGGATACGCACCACGCCGACGGCCGCCCGCCACCCCTCGGCATCGGGCTCGCCCATAGGCGTGCAGACGGGCAGAATGCTCGCCCCCAGTGGCCGCGCACGCAACCCCGTCTCCCCCCAGCGCACAATGGACTGAACCTCGCCTCTGGCCCTGAAGCGGAAGCCATACCAGTCGCCGGCCTTGGCCTCGGGGAACTCGATGATGCCGAATCTCATGTCCGGACGGTCCTTGTTCGGAGCCAGGATCTCGTCCATCGGCTTCGTGCAGAGATTCACCAGCTTGCCCTGGGCCTTCAGTTCCCCCACCCGCAGCGTGAACCAGGCCAGCGGATCCTTGTTGGCCAGCGCGACCTGGTCATAGCCGGGCAGACGGTCGTTCGGCGTCGTCCAGCCATTGAAGTTGCCGTTCTTGTTCCGCCAGTGGATGCCCGTCATCCGCTGGCTGGCCGCATAGAGCCAGACATACTCGTCGGACCAGTGCGTCGCGCCCCAGAGGTTGTGGTCGAAATGGCCGAGCCGCGACCCGTTCAACGCATCGTACCAATAGCGAGCCGTCTTGTTCGTCTTGACGTAGCCATCCATGAAGAACCCGAAGCTGGCCTGGGTCACCGCCCCGTATTTCGCACGATTCTCGGGCGCCACCACCGAGCGGCCACGAACCTTGACGCAGGCTGCGGATTTGGCGTACTCCTCACGGCCCTGCTCGTACTCGTAGGCCATTTCGGTGCCATCGATCAGCCGAGCGGAAAATGGCGCGGCGTCCAGCATCCCGTTGAAGAAATGCGGCCAGAGATCCCGCTTCTGGCGGGTGGCGTCAAACGGATCCGGCGAACCGAAATAGTCGAAGGTCGCGTCGGCCGACAACATGCCGTAGCAGGAGAAGACCGCCATCTCGGGATAGTCCCTGAAGGCCTGCGCGAACACCTCCCGTCCGCGTTGACGCGCCAGGCGCGCACAATCGGCGAACGTCGGGTCGCCCACCTGCCACTCGAACTGCTTCGGCGGGTGGTATTCCTCCTGGTCCATGAAAAGGCCGCGCACGCCAGCCGCCTTCGCCGCACGCGCCAGTGCGGCCATCGTCCGTGCGGCTTTGGCCCACATTTCGTCATCCGTCCAGGCGACGCGCTTTTTGGGCGTGTAGAAAGAGGAGATGAACGATTCGCGGAGGCCCCTGTGCGCAACGATTTCCTTCAGGACCGGCACATGCGGCGCGAGCATTTCGTCCGTGATCTCGGGGTTGTCGAAGATGGCATGGACGCTCAGGCTCTTCCCCGTCTGCGGGTCCTTCACCACGACGTTCACGGGGATGCCGTCGTAGACAGAGGCGTCAAACGCGGCGGCATTGTCCAGCACCTGTTCGGCCGAAAGGTTCTGCGTATCCCAGCCGAACCAGATGTATTTGCGCCGTACGCCGTCGTATGACGGCTGCAGAGACGCGGCGACAACGTTTGCCGCCCCCAGAACAAGAGCAGACGCCAGCGTCAGGCGCCGCACCGTCGACAACTCGATCATCCTTCGCCTCATCGGAAGTTCAACACGATTCCCCGCGTCCTGTGCAGGATCAACTGATCGCCGAGCAGGACTATCGCCCAGCCCTTGGGAACCTCGACCGCCGTCGTGTCCACGGCCGCCGGCGCACCATTCAGGAATTCGGCGAGCACGACCCTACGCACCGTCGCCAGCTCCTCCTCTGTCACGTTTCGCATCGCCAGCGGCGCATTGGCCGCAAGCACGCAGATCGCGAGGTCGACCTTAAGCGGCTGGCCAGCCTTCGCCGCATCGAAATCGACTGCCAGGCCCGACACCTCCACCTTGCCGTTCTTGACCGTTCCGCCATTGCAGGCAATGCTGGAGAACGTCTGGTGCATGTTGTTCAGGTCGAGCGTGCCGCCGTTGAGCACAAGCGCCGACTTGGGATTGATGACATCATCTGCATCAAGCATGAGCGTGCCCTTTTCGATGATGGTCGCGCCCGTGTAGGTATTGGTCACGCTGAACCTGAAGCTCGCGTTGCCCCTCATCGTGAAGCCGCCCGAAACGTTGTCCACCAGCGTACACGGCAACGTGGCCACCACCTTGGAGGCATTGCCGTCATTGCCGTAGAGCACCTCGGCGACCGTTCCCTCTTCGTAGTCGCAACCCGGGCTGGTCACGACGATGCCCTTCACCGTGCGCGTCGTCGAATCGTAGTCGGCCACCGCAGTCGCACCGTAGCCCGCGCCCTTGATGCGCACGGCCGGCGCGCCGACAAACTCGGCCTCGGTGTCCGTCCAGGCGATGGACGCAACACCCTTGCCCGTTGGCGCATCAAGCGGCACCTTTGTCGAGCAGCTGACGTCCGCCTGCATGATCATGCCCTTCTCGAAGATCGTGACGCGGTCAATCGGATCAAACCATTGGGCGCCCGTCTCGCTAAAGACACGTCCGTAGGCGTAGTTGTTGCGGAATACGCCGCCATTGAAGTTGACAAGCGCCAGAGACGTGGCGGCATGGCCTTTCGGTGCGGCGATCGATCCGGCATGGATCATGCCGCCATTGTTGACGGCCAGCACATAGTTGAGCTTGCGCCCGGCGATCGACGAACCGTAGTTCTCGTTCGCGCCGACCACGAAATTGCGTCCGTCCGTCGCGCTGCGCACGCGCGTTTCGGCCTCAGGTCCGTCGATGATCCAGGCGGCCTGTCCATTCATGTAGGCCGCCGCCACATAGACGTCCGAACCGGCCGCAGACTGATGGAAGAGCCCGGCCTTCTGGTAGAACACCGAGTAGCCCTCATCGCGTGCGCGCACCGTCGTTGCGCCGGCCAGGCTGTGGAACTCGCCGCCATACTGCGCAAAGACGGTCGTGCCCTGGTTGCCGATGGTGATTTGGCCAAGATCGTTGACGAGACGCCCCCCGTTCAGCTCATAATAGCCATGCCCCCTCGCGCCGAGCAGCACGTTGTTGCCCTGCCGTCTGCAGATCTCACCGCCCCTCTGGACCCGCGCGGCCCCACTGTTGCCAGAGCCCGCCCCTCCCAGGCGCCCGGTGCCGGCCACACCATCCTCAACAACCAGCACACCGTTTGCCGTCTGGCCGACGCGCAGCAGATTCGTCACGGCAAATGCCGCATTCGCCAACGTAAGCTGTGCGCCATTGTCGATGCGCAGAGAGTCCAAGGCATACGACCCCGCAGTCGAGATCGCCACCGTGCCGCGCTCGACCGTCACGGCAAACGAGGCGTCCGCCACATCAGGCCGCCCCTTGAACGTCACGTCGGCATCCGCCGCCGTCACCGCCATCGCCACGCCAGCCGTCTCATTGGACCGCACAACCGTTCCTTCGAGCAGCGTAAAGGCCCTACCGGTCACACCTACCCCCGTCGAACCGAAATCTCCCGCACCGGTGAAGACAATGGGAGTGGCCCCTTCCGCGCCGGCGATGATGGGCGCCGTCAGGGTTTGGCCTTCGCCCAGCTCGATGACAGGCGCCACAGCCGTCTCGCGGTTGCGCAGAAGGACGACCTTCGTCTCGTTCGCCGCCAGAGTGTCCTTCTCGCCGACGCCCGGCGTCGTGACCGCAACCGTCTTCGTCGGTGCGTTCGGCACCACGCCACCGCGTGCGGGAATCTCAAGATCGTCTCCCGCCAGCCCCTGCAGCTCAAGGGCCTCGGTGAAGCGCGCCGGATGGCCATTGACGCGAATCCAGTCCGGCGCCAGACCAGGCGGGGTCGGATTGTTGAAGCCCGTCAGGTTGTCGATCACGAGACGGGCACCGCCCGCCTCGTCCATCAGGATGTTGACCGTGCTTGCGGCATTGGCGCGATAAAGCGCATGAATGCGCACAGAAGCGCCGTCCGCAATCGCCACCGAGGAACCCGCGCTGACGATCATGTTGGTGACGTCGATTGACGCCGCATCCGCACCTTCCGGCGGCGCGAACTTGACGAGCGCACCAGGTGCGACGATCGGGCGAGCGCTGACCACATCGCCCGTAAGGCCGATCGCATGGACGCCGTCATTCGTCAAAGTGATCTTGAAATCCGACCAGCCGCCCACCACGCCCGCGAAGAAGAGATCCCCTGTGCCTGCGTTCCAGATTGTTCCCGCATAATTGCCCGACCGAAGGATTTTCGTCGAATATTCACCCGATCCCGTATATTTGAGCAAACCGCCGGTAATCCGGTCACTGCTGTCAATCTGCACATGCCGCCCCGCGCCGAGCTGCTTGTGCTCGCCGATATTGCCGATTGTCGAGGCCACATAGGCGATGTCCTGCCCGATCTGCACGGCCCCCGGAATGGCGTTTGTCCCCGAAACGAAAAACGTGCCGCCCCCGCTATTGTCCGTCACCAGACGAAGGCCGCCAACCCTTTCATTGGCGAACGTGCCCGTCGAATTGTTCGTGATGGTACCGGCGATCTCCACGGTGACGCCGTTGCGGATGTAGAATTCGCGGTTCGCCCCCGATCCGGAGTGGAGGATGAACTGCCCATCTCCCGAGACCCGAAGATCCGAACACGCGTCGACGATCAGGCTGTTGTCGCAGTAGACGGCAAACGAACAGCCTTCCTCAATGTCCAGGACCTGAGGTCCGACGTTTTCCGGTGTCCTCAGCTGAAACGACTGCGCCGCGATGTTTGCGTAGGCCTTGGTGCCGAGGTTCAGCGCCTTGCGGACGAGCAGGCGTCCGCCTGTCATCGCCAAGTGCCACGAATACTCCTGATTGACGCGCGGAATCACGCCATTCACCATCAGCACGATGTCGCCTGTTCCCTCGCAGCGGATCGCGTTCGAGAACCAGCCGTCCGCCCCTCTCGACCACTGGAGATCGCCGATTTTGGTCGTCAGGCGGTGAAAGGCCACCGTAGTCGGTGAATTGTTGATGAGGCGATACGTCTGAGACGTCGTTTCATGGGCACCCAGTACAAGCGACGAATCAAAATAGACGGGCTTGTCCACCGACGCCTTCAGCTCAATCGAGCCGCCGCCTTCAAGCGGCAGATAGGGTTCTCCCCACTGCCAGGTCAAGCTGTTGCTGAACACATATTCCGGCAAGACGTAGTCAGGATGTTCGGCGTCCACCGCCGCATCGAACACGATGTGGCCGATGGAGAAGAGGCACCCCTCCGCGTCAGGATTGAACTTATAGGGGTTCCCGTGAATGCAGCGTCGGCTGTCGAGGCCGTTGTTCGCGACGCGCCCAAAGACGGCCGTGCAGCCGCGACAGCCATTCGTGACGAGATTGCCCTCAGTATCCAGTTCGGTATAGACGCCCGGCACCACGCCTTCGGCCCAGTTCCCAGTATCCCACCAATTGCCGTTCTTTGCATCCCCTGTCCAATGGCAGGTGTAGGGCTCGGCCGAAGACGCCGAAAACCCAAAGAAAACCAGCAATGCGAATACGACAGACAATGGCTTCTGCATCAGACTCATTCCTTGTTGGCGTGTCGCCAAAGAATGGGCATATCTAACCATTAGGCCCACCCATCAACGAAACTAAGGACATATCCTACCACATACGTCATGTTTCTTCAAGAAAAACATGAACTGGCCCCATCTTAATACGGTAGAATTCGGCGAGATCTCTGACGACATCACCCGCCGCATTTGCCGCAGGGCGGCCTTCATCGGCGGTGCTGGGATGCGCGCTTCTGCCCCTGCTGGCCCCGCCGATACGCCCAGGGATCTTGTGCCGCCCCGGCCCACAGGCCCAGACGGCGCGCCTTGGCGGCGTTCTGGGCGTCGTTGTACTGCGGGTCCTTGTTGTAGTGGTAGGCCCAGGCATAGCCCTCCGACACCATCTGCAGGTTGATGTTCCTGCCGCCCAGCCACACCGTGCCCAGGATTCTTCGGGGACGATTCTTCGGGGACAGTCCCCTGCAAAAAGACTGATGCCGAAGCACCTCATTTCGCACATCTATGCGGCAGTCGACGCCTTTCCGACATCACGTAGAAAAAGTGCTCCTGCACGGCAGGCATTGCCGTGTGTTTTTCTTCTTGGTTGTCTGCCGGCTTGACCGCCTCCGGCTGCGTCTTGCGCCCTTCTCGGCGCCAATCGACCTCAGTGCTCCTTCTTGGCGCCTGTCAGGCCATGCGGGGACTGTCCCCACAGAAAAAGCACA
>JAKSOW010000149.1 GCA_024405395.1 Kiritimatiellia bacterium
CTCGAGTCCGCCGAAATGGTCGACGCCCAGTACGAGGCGATCAAGGGCAGCGTCGCGATCGTCGTGCGCGTCCTCACCGACAACAAGAACCGCGCGGCGGCCGAAGTCTCGAACGTCTTCAAGAAGAACGGTCTCGAGCTCGCGAAGCCGGGCAGCGCCTCGCGTCTCTTCGACAAGCTCGGCCAGGTCATGATCCCGGCGGCGGACGGCGTCACCGAGGACAAGGTGATGGAAGTCGCGCTCGAGGCGGGCGCCGAGGACGTCCTTACCGAAGACGGCGGCTTCACCGTGAAGTGCCAGCCGAACGATTTTGTGGCGGTCTCCGACGCCATCAAGGCGGCGGGCATCGCGATTGACGAGGAGAATTCGAACGTGGGTCTCGTGCCGAACATGACCAGCCCCGTCTCGGACGTGAACCTCGCCAAGGCGATCAACAAGCTGACGGATATGCTCGAAGATCTCGAGGATACGCAGGACGTCTACACCAACATGGAGACGACTGACGAGGTCGACGCCGCCCTCGAAGCCGAAGGCTGAGGTTTCCGCCATGCGCCTTGAACATGTTGCAATCGATGTTGCCGATCCCGCCGCCTTCAAGGACTGGTGGGTGAAGAACCTCGGCATGCGCGTCTCCTCCGCTAACGCGGGGTTCCTCACGGACGACTCCGGCACGTTTGTGCTGGAGGTCTACCGGTCGGACAAGACGGCTGCGGCGCCCGACTACAAGGCCATGCACCCGATGACGCTCCACATTGCCTTTGTCTCGGACGATGTCGACAAGGATGTGGCGCGCCTGGTGGCCGCCGGCGCAACTGCGGAAGAGGTCGTGCACAAGCCCGGCTTCGACATGGCGATGCTGCGCGATCCGTTTGGCGTGTGCGTGCAGCTCTGCAAACGCGCGACCAGCGTCTTCATGGCGCCGCGCTGATTGCCGGTCAAGCACAAGGCACAAGGTGCAAAAGAAGAAGCCCGCCACGAAGGCGGGCTTCTTCTTTTGTCTCTTCGGCCGGAGGTTAGGCCAGCTTCTTCAGTTCCGCGATCTGCTCGACCATTGCCGCCGCCAGGTCGTCATCGGGAACGGTCATGTTCGGCAGGCGGCAGAACGGGATCATCTCCACCGCCATGGGGCCCGCGTAGTTGATCTTCGCCAACGCCGTAAACAGCTTCGCGAAATCCACATCGCCCGTGAGGATGTTGTCGCCGAAACCATGCAGCCCGCCAGCACAGTCCGTGCCCGCGAAGTTCTTGAGGTGTACGCCCTTGATGTAGTCACCCAAGATCTCGGGGTAGTCCTCCGGACACGCAATGTAGCAGCAGTTGGCCACGTCGAAGTAGATACCCACGCGCTTGGAGTTGAACTGGTCCAAGAAGAGCTTCCACTCCATCGGAGAAAGCAGGAAGCGGTTCCAGACGTTCTCAAGGGCGAGGTTGACGCCCAACTGCTCCGCGACGGGGACGAGCTCCCGAATGGACGCCGTGGCGTTCTCCCACGCGTTCTTGTAGGAGACCTCGGCATGCGAGGCATCCCAGGCAACGCGCGTGGCACCCGGCACCACCAGTACCGTCTCGGCACCCAGCCAGGCCGCCAGCTGCAGATATTTCTTCACGAAGGCCTTGGCCTCTTCGCGCTCTGACGCGTCGTCCGCGCAAAGCCACTTGCCCCAGCCTGCGCCCGTCGCGAGCGAACGGAGACCGACCCCCTTCGTCTTCGCGTAAGCGGCCAGTTCCTTGGCCTCGGCCTCCGTCGTGTCCACAGACAGGCAGTCACCCACCGTAAGCTCCACGCCATCAAGGCCCTTCTCGGCCGCCCAGTCGATGAACGCACGCGGCGTCTTCTCGCCGCCGAATCCGCAGTAGATCCAGGAATTAAGCGCAATGTACATCTCAGAGGCTCACTTTCTTTCCGGAGGCGATGCTCTTGGCTTCGGCGAACAGCATCTTCATCGTGGTCTCGACCGAATCGATGGTCTGGTACTTGTCGGGTGTAATGCCCTTCTTCACGCACGCCACAAAATAGGCGAGCTCCTGGTGCCAACCCGTCGGACCGGCCTTGACGTCGCACTTGGGCGTGATCGGCTTGCCCTTCACGGGATAGATGTGATAGCCCGAGGCGTCCAGCTTCAGCGTGGCCTTCTCGCAGACGATGGTGAAGGACATCTCAAAGGGCGTGCCCTTGGCCGCGGCCCAGCCGCCCTCGGCCATCACCAGCGCGCCGTTGCCGTAGTCGTAGGTGGCCACCACGTGGTCGATGCCGCCCTTCGAGACGATGTTCGCGCCCGCCGCCGTGAGAGACTTGGGCTTGCCGAAGAAGTAGTTAACCTCGTCGATGTCGTGGACGTGCAGGTCCAAGAGCGCCCCGCCCGAACGCGCGCCGTCCATGTACCAGTTCTGCCAGGCGTTGCCGTCGACGGAAGGCGAGATGCGCTTGAAGGTGGCGCTCTTCATCTTGCCGGCCTTGCCGCTCTTGAAGTATTCGTAGGCATGGCGGTATTCCGGCCAGGCACGCACGCAAAGGCCCAGATTGAAGCAGGTCTTGGCCTTCTTCACCGCGGCGACGATCTTCTTCATCTCCGCCTCTGTGCGGCAGAGGGGCTTTTCGCAGAAAACGTGCTTGCCGGCGGCGAGCGCCGCGCAGACGATGTCCGCATGGTCCGGCGTGGGCACGCAGATGTCGACCACATCGACGTCCGCATTGGAGATGAGCGCGCGGGCCGACTCATAGACCGTCACACCCGAAAGATCCAGCGGCTTCGAGTTGTCGCCGCCGCCGATGTTGCCGACGACCTTGGACACATCACCGCGCCGCTTGGCCGCATCGACATCGGCGAGCGCCACAACCCGCGCCCCCTTCATGGCTTGATAGATGCCCCAGTGCGTTGTGCCCATGAAACCCAGACCAACGAGTCCGATTCTGACTTCCTTCATTCTGTGCGTCTCCTATTGAACGGTTCTGTATTGTCGAGATTATAGCATATCCGCCGCACTTATTTCAATCGCTGCCACACCATGCGGTGATCGGACAGCGGTACGACAGGTCCCAGCGTGGGTTCCTCCGCGCCCACAAAGCCTCGGTGGAAGATGAAGTCCAACGTAGAGTCGGGGTAACGTCCTCGACTCGGATGCGTGCCGCGGCGCGCCAAAGCCACCCCTTCCCAACCGGTTGCAAAGCCGACCGCCTTTAAAAGATCACACGTCTTCTCGCCGGCGAATTGGCCAGAGTAGGGATCCATGTTGAAGTCACCCGCCACCACGACGTGCGTGACACCACGGCCGTCGCGCGTGCGGATCTTCTTGGCAAGTTCGGCAATCTGCGCCACTGCGACCTCGCGCTTACGGGCGTTCAGCGCCCGTACCTCAGGCTTGGCGGCGCCGTAATTGCTCTTCAGGTGCAGACAGAAGCAGGCGATCAGCCCCTGTTCGCCGCCATCCAACACGGCATAGACATAACCCCGCGGCGGAACCACCTTCTGCGGATGCCGCCAATAGGACCATGACGTCTCGATGACAGGCAACGTAGTCGCGATGCCGCACTGCTGCCATCCCAGGCGGCGATCCCACTCGCGAAAGGCACTGACCACCGCCACCGACAAATTAGGATGTCCCACCTTCGCCACAAGATTCACACACGCGGACTCATCGCGCAATTCCTGAAAGAACAATATGGCTCCTGTCGCCTTCGCAGATTCCAACCCAGTACGGATAACACCAGCGGCAACAGAGATGTTCGCCTCTTCCACATTTTTCGGCGCACGATGTTCTGCACGCCCCGAGGGGAACCACTGCAGATTCCATGTGCCACAGACTACCTCACCAGAAACAAGAGCCGTCAGCAGTGCGACAAGCACCGCCAAACGTCCCTGAATCTTCTCAGCCGCCATACGCATCGCTTACGGATCCTCTTGCCAACGGATGTAACGCACTTTCCCGTCCTGAAGAAGCGCCGTGGCTTTAATGGAATGGGAAATGCCCATGGCGGTGCCGGTGATCGTCACCTCAAAATACTTGTCTGGTGCATACGACAGGTATTGTTGCGCTTCTTCCTGGAGATACTCTCCAGAAGCCGTGTGCACGGCCTCCTGCACACGCGTCTGCAGATCATTCCAATCCGAATATGACCCAGTCGCATCAGATGCCGACACTCTCTTGTCACGGATGATCGAATCCCCCTGTTTACGGCACTCGACAATCGCTTCCGCCAGATCCATCGCATTGGTGACTGCATCGTCGTCATGATTCCCCTTGTCCTGGAAGATTCCCGGCACGGTGGCCAAGGTATCCTTGTCGGCAATATTCACATTCATCTTGCCGCTGCCGAAGACAGAGAAGTATTTCTTGATTCCTCCCACATGAATCTGATCCTCCTCTTTCTCATCCGGATTCAACACACCTCCATTCAGCAGCGCATCCGCACTAATCGGCTCATCCTCAAATTCGTTGAACCCCCGAAGGCATTTCAGCTCCTCAAGATCGGAGATCTCGCCATTGCGGGTCTTCGGCTTGTAGTTCTTGTACATGCGGTATTCTTTGGAGTCCTCACGGTCTGCGTGCCGCTGAAAGTCATCGTACTTCTCGGTGTAGTATTCCGTTTCTGCCCCATACTCCCCAGTCTGGGTGTCATCGGGATCCCGCCAATCGCACCAGGAGGCGACAATCGACTCAATGAGCTCCTCATGATCGGCGGGGATGCCGGAAGCCACCAGAATCGCCTGCCAGATCTTGTCGTAATTTGGGTCACCACCAGCATAAAGCCGGTTGATGTTCCATTTGGATTCAATGGGCTTGATCTTGACGTTGACCGTGCCATTCGCGCGATCCAGAGCATCTACAGGGATGGCGCCCGTATCACATTCGCGGTTGTCCTTGAGCGCCACCTTCTCCATGTACCAGCGGTCATACTCCATCTTGTCTTCGATTTCACTCTCTGAAGTCGACTCTGTCCCATTGTCCATTGGTACACTGACGTTGGTATAGTCCGTGAGAATCACCTCTGCAATCGCAATCCCGGCATCCGTGAGATGATCCACATGAACCCGTTCACGCAGATAAAGATTTACGCGCGTCTGCAGATGGGCGTCAACGGCATAGCTCGCAATGAGAATCGAGAGTACGGCCAACGTCCAGATGACGCCAACCAAAGCACTGCCGCGCTTCATGGCATACCTCCTGGCGGCGGCATGCCGCCTCCTGCTGGACCGCCTCCAGGGGCACCACCAGGTCCGCCAGCGGGACCAGCCCCACCACCTTGCCCACCTGGGGCACCACCATTGCCGCCCGGTGCATTACCACCGCCGCCATTGCCGCCACCCTTCTGGCCAGAAGTTCCAGAGCTTCCACCCTTTCGGCCGCTCTTGCGCCTCCGTTCCTCCGCTTCATCCTCGGAAGTGACGGTGACTGGATTCTGCGAGATGTCCCACAGCGGTATCTCCACTACACGAACAATGGGATAAGGCTCTTTGGCGTCGTCGGCCGGCTTCATCCAGAACGTGAGCTGCACACGGCGAGGGATGCAGTTGGACGTATCCCAGGTATCAACCCAGTGGGCGCGTTCGTCCTGGAACGGCTGATCCTTGTCGAGCACCCGGCAATTGAACCCCTGGACATTGGGTCCGAGCGTGTAATACTCGGTGAGATCGTCCTCATCCTCGTCATAGTCGTCGGGCTTGAACTTGTCTTCACCCATCACGTCGGCGACAAGGCCGAACTCTTCAGGCGGCGCCTTCTTTCCCAGCTTGTTGCGCTGATAGCTGGAGACTCCGCGTTCCTTTCTGTCGTCCTCCTTGTGCACATAGAGCATGACGCGATGAGGGGCGGCGCCAAACCGCGAATTGCGGCCTACGATGGCCTGTCCGAGCTTGGTCCAGCAGATGGTGTCGGATTCATCGGGGTCGTTGTCGGGATTTCCGTCAAGCAACATGAAACCATCAGCCTCAGTGGCTTTGCCGTCAAGCGGGAAATAGGCGCTGCGCAGGGCGCTGACAACCTGGTTGATGGCATAATCGACACGCTGCAGATCGTCGGCCATCTCCGTGGCCAGGCCCCAGTTGCGGACAATGGTGCGGAACGTCCACATGCTGACGATGGTCATGATGGCCAGGATCATGATCGCGAGCATGATCTCAAGCATGGTAAAGCCGCGCTTCACTTCTGTTTCCTCCAGAGCGTGATGACCGTCGTCTCATTGCGTTCGCGGCCGCGACCTCCACCCCATGCGACAATGGTGCGGACGGTATAGAGAAAACCGCTGCGCTTAAGTTCTTCTTCGTCAACCTCATCCACCTCACGGCGGAAGGTGTACTTCTCAAGATCCTCTTGGCGGTCACGCGGAAGATCATCAATTTCGAGCGTATCGAGCAGCTCTCGGGCGGCCACTTCATCAATATTGAGCAAATCACTCTCCAGAGGATCCTCGTTGACCTGTTCCGGAGCAGGAAGAGGATATGCCGTCTCACCGAGCTGGAGCACGTATTGGGCGGATTCGAAATCCTGCGAGGCGTTCATGATGCGCTGGCAATTCATGAAGCTGGTCAGCAAGACCACCAGGCCCACAGAGAGGATGATCGTGGAGATCATGACCTCAAGCAAGGTAAAGCCACTTTTCATCGTCTGCGGTCCTCATTATCAGCGTCACCGATGATCACCTTGGCGGAACGCGAGACCGTGATCACAAGACCTTCCTCCTTGCCGTCCTCTCCCCGCATGCGAAGGATGACACGATGGGGCTGGCAGGTGCCGTTTGTCTCAAAGATGACATGCGCCGGTTCCGATTCCGTATCCTTGCGGTCCGGCTCCTGTTCTTCGGCAGTGTCAATCTCGCCGGAGGTGTTGCTCCAGGCCTTGACCGCAGTGACGCGATTGTTGAGTAGTCCTTGAGCCTGTTCACGGAGGTCGTTGGTCGACCGGTCGTCCAGCTGAGCACCATCCTCGCCCAGCATCTCCAGGGAGATCGACATGCCGTCGAATGCTCGGGTGGCATCTTCTTTGGCAAGCTCGTCAGGATCCAGGATCTTGCGGGTGAAGAAGATGCCGGCCTTCTCTGCGGTAGTTGTCCCGCCTATATCGTCGCCACCACCGGCTTCGGCCGAATCAGCTTCGGCCTTTACCGCCTCGGCGCCGTTCTCGGTAGTGTCTTGCCCGTTGACCTCACGATAGATGGGGTCAGCAGGTTCAGCCGAAGCAGCAACCGCCATTGCCTCGCCGGAAAGGCGCACATCTAGGCGCGCCACGAGCGTGTCGTCATCGCCCTCGTGAACGGTGGAATAGGTGAGAATCACCGGCCGCTGCCGCAGAAGCGCGAGGGCATTGGCGTAGTGCACCATCTGCGCGACGCCCCGAGAGGCGTCACGCACACGGGCGGCATCCCTTCCCGAATGGATGTTCATCAGGGCTCCCGCCATCATGACGCCAATGATCGCGACAACCACCAGCAGCTCAATCAGAGTAAACCCCTGCTTCATGCGAACACCTCGTGCGGCTCGGGATGCGTAATCAGGTTATTATTTCTTCTTGTCGCGGTTGGTGAGGTCGTCCTCAGTGCCCTCTTCGCCGTCCGGACCAAAGGAGGTGAGATAAATGCGCTTGCCCTTCTTCTCGTACTTGATCTCGTTGCCCCAAGGATCCTCAAGGCCGCCATCGAGCAGCGGCGGATTGTCGTCATCGCCCTCCAGCAGTTCCGAGAGCTGCGAAGGATACTTTCCGCCATGCTTCATGTTGTACATCTGGCAGGCATCCTCGATGCTCTTGATGAGCGCACGTGTGGTGGTGATGCGCGCATCGGCGAGGTAGTTCATGTAGGCCGGCACGGCAACGGCGCCGAGCATGCCGATGATGGCCACCACGACGAGGATTTCGATAAGGGTGAAACCCTGGCGGGCCTCACGGGCGAGTTGTTTGACTTCTTTGTTCATTGATTTCCCTTTCAGTTAAACTTCAGTTTCCGAACTGGCCTTCGGCGATTTCGCCGCCGTTTCTCAGCCAATCGCCTTCGACATGTTGAACACGGCCATCAGAATAGCCACCGCGACAAAACCGACCACGCCTGCGATCGCCACGATGAGAATGGGCTCAAGGGCGTTTGTGAAGGCGGTGATGTTGCGGTCCATGTCCTTCTGATAACGCTTGCCGATGTTCTCCAGCGACGACACCATGTCGCCGGCCTGTTCACCAACAGCAAGCATATCGGTCATCATCCGCGGGAAGGCGCCAGAGGCGGCAAGTGGCCCCGAGATGGTGGTACCGTCCGTAACTCGTTTGCGCGCATTGGCCAAGGCGCTGCCGATGACCGCGTTGCCGCAGGTCTGCTCGACGATCTTGAGCGCGTTGAGCACGTTGACGCCATTGGACAGCAGCGTCTTGAGCGTAAAGGCCAGCGAGGCATAGACGCCATTCGCGACGATTCCCTTGATCAGCGGCGCCTTGAGCTTCCAGCCGTCCACCTTGAGGCGGCCGGCCGGACTCGCGGCCCACTTGCGGAACCAGATGACCAGCGCCACAACACCCGCCGCCATGAACCAGCCATAGCTGATGAAGGCATGGCTCATGCCGATGAGAATCCGCGTGGGCAACGGCAAGGCCGCCCCCATCGAATCAAAGACCTTCTGGAACTGGGGGATGATCCACACAAGTGCGGCGATCACCGCCAGCACACCGAAACACAGCACAACGCACGGATACGAGAGGGCGCTCTTGATCTTGCCCTTCATGTTGTCGTTGCGCTCATAGTGGTCCACGAGACGCCGCAGCACCTCGATCATCGCGCCGGAGGATTCACCGGCGCGAATCATGTTGCCGTAGAGGGGCTGAAAAGTCTTGGGATGGTGCACGACGGCATCGGAGAACGATTCGCCGTTGACGATGCGGTCGCGCAAGTCGCGGCAGATGATGCGCTGCGCGCTGTTCTCCTCGCCCTGGTTGGCGAGGCATCCCAGCGCCTGACCAAGCGTCATGCCCGCCTCAAGCAGGTCCGCAAGCTCGCTCGTGAAGAGCAGAACTTCGACCTCCTTCATCTGCGGCATCTTCGGCTCGGCCCTGCCGCCGCGACGACGCGCGACGGGCTTCGCCGCCGGCCGCGCCTTCGCTGCGGATGCATTATCTGTCGTTTTCGCTGCCATCCCTAAGACTTTCGGTTTTTCTTGGCGTATTGCCGTTTACTTGATCACGCGCACGCGGATGACGGCCGGAGAGGCCTTGAGCGCCTCGACGACATCAGCCGGCACAGGGGCGTCAACGTCGATGAGCGTGTAGGCGAAGTCGCCGCGGCTCTTGTTCGCGATGGCGTCGATGTTCACCTTGGCGTTGCCGAGGATCGAGGTGAACGTGCCGATCATGTTGGCCTCGTTCTTGTGGCAGATCGCGATGCGGCCGG
>JAKSOW010000015.1 GCA_024405395.1 Kiritimatiellia bacterium
CGTTGCAGCCTTCTCCATCAGCGAACACACACGCGCATACGCATACTGCAGGTACGGACCCGAATTGCCCTCCAGCGCCAGCGCCTTGTCCCAGCTGAAGTCGATGTCCCTGATGGGGTCATGCGACAAGTCGGAGTACTTGACCGCGCCATAGCCGATCTGGGCGGCGAGCTTCTCGTCACCACCTCGGTCCTTGACGATCTCCAGCGAACGGCGTTGTGCTTCGGACAGCAGCTCGTCAAGCTTGATGAGATTGCCTTCGCGCGTGGAGATGGCCTTGCCCTGGAAGCTCATGAGACCGAACGGCACATGCACGAGCTGGGCGGTGATGCCCATCTTGCGGGCAATGTTGAACCACTGCTTAAAGTGAAGCTGCTGCCGCGCGTCCGTCACGTAGATGATGCGCTCGGGATTGTATTCCTTCACGCGCATCTCCACGCAGGCGAGGTCGCTCGTCGTGTAGTTGTAGCCGCCATCCGACTTGCGGACAATCGCGACCCCCAGCTTCTCTTCCTCGAGATTGACGACGAGAGCCCCTTCGGACTCCACCGCCAGCCCCATCTCCTGCAGACGCGCCACCACGCCCGGCATCGTGTCGTTGTAGTACGACTCGCCGCGGTAGGTGTCGAACCTGACGCCCAGCTTGTCGTACATCCGATTGAATTCGGTGATCGAGATGTCGATGAACTTTTTCCAGAGCGCCAGATTCTCGGGGTCGCCCTGCTGCAGCTTCACGAGCTCGGCCTTGCAGGAGTCCTTCCACACGCCGTCCTCCTCCTTGGCCTTCGCCGCGGAAAGGACGTAGCACTTCTCGAGGTACGGCACCGAAAGGTTGTCGCGCTCCTCCTGCGTGAGCAGTTCGCGATAACCCTTGATGAGAATGCCGAACTGCGTGCCCCAGTCGCCCAGATGGTTGTCGGCGATCACGTCATAGCCCAGCGCGCGGAAGATGCGGTCGATGGCGTTGCCGATCACGGTGGAGCGGATGTGACCGATGTGCATCTGCTTCGCGGCGTTCGGCGAGGAGTAGTCGATGACGACCTTCTTGCCGGCGCCAGTCTGCGGAATGCCCAACGCGGCCTCTTGGCCGAGCGCCGCCAGCTGCGCATTGAGCCAGTCCGTGGCCACCGTGATGTTGATGAACCCTGGACCTGCAATTTCGAGCTTTTCGATGAAGTCCGGCTTCCCGCCCGCGGTCAGCACGGCCTGCGCGATCTCACGCGGATTGTTCACCCCCAGCAGCTTCTTGAACTTCAGCGCGTCATTGCACTGGAAGTCGCCGAACTTCGCGTCCGTCGCCGGCAGCGCGCGCACCTGGGAAAAGTCATGGCCGGGGTACGCCTTCTCGAAGGCGCCCTTCAGCCAACCGTCAATCGAACCTGCCATCGTCCTTCAGTCCTCGTCTCTCTCAACCGATCTGCTGCCTGCAGTACTCGCGCGAGATGTTCACTTCCTTCACGGCATCGGAATCCGCGGGGATCGCATACTCGAGCTCTATGTCGCACGGCTGCGTCCACCCTTCCTTCTTCATCAGCTGGAAGAGGCCCGTCAGGGGCGTGTCGCCCGTTCCGAACGGCAGGTTCTTCTGGCCATGCGCCTTGGACGTGCGGTCCTTGACGTGGATGGAGTAGATGCGGTCGTGGTACTTCTTCACCATCGCGAGCGGATCCGTGTCGTTCGCGGCCGTGAAATGGCCGATGTCGAAGTTGATCATGAACTGATCCGACCAGTCCAGCAGCGGACCGTCATAGGTCTTGTCGTCGATCTGCAGATGGTTGTGGAACGCGATCTTGACGTCCCACTTCTTCGCGAAGGCCGCGAGGCGCTTCATGTTCGCCTCGGTCTTGGCGATGTTCTTGGGGTCGGGCACCTCACGCGTAATGGCGCCAGCGCCCATCGCCCGCGCCACCTTGAAGCGGTAGTCGAGCTCGGCGTCCGAAAGACTGCCGTCGATCTCGCCGAATTTGACGATGTGCGCCTTGACGCCAGCGGCGTCATACTTGGCGCGCACCTCCTCGAAGCGGCGGATGTCGGCCGTCAGGCGCCACTGCGCCAGCGCGGCACGCTCTTCCTTGTTCATCTTCCAGGGCAACTTGTTCATCGGCGCACCCGCATCGATCTCCACGTCATTCGACATGAGCTCGATCGTGCTCAGGCCCGAGCCGAGCACGTAGCCCAGCGTCTTGCCCACCCCCGTCGGCATCGTGCGGTAGGAATAGGTGATCACGCCCACCGGCACGCCGGCGTAGACCGACCCCTTGTTGCCGCAGCAGGGGCAAGTCGCGCAACCACCAAACGCGGCAAAGGCCGCCGTGGCGCCGAGAAAGTTCCTTCTGGAGATGTCCATTGCCCTGAACCTCACTTGTAGAAATTGCCCATCGCGCGGAACTTCGCGTAGCGTCCGTCCACGAGCTTGTCGATCGGCTCCTTCACGAGTTCCGCCAGTGCCTTCACGACGGCCTTCTTGACCGCCGCCGCAGCGGCCTTGGCGTTCTTCTGCGCACCGCCCGCAGGCTCGGGGATGATCTCGTCGATCGCGCCAAGGCGCTTGAGGTCCGCCGCCGTGATCTTGAGCGCCTCGGCAGCTTCCGGCGCCTTCGCGCCATCACGCCAGAGGATGCCCGCACACCCCTCCGGGGAGATCACCGAGTAGACGGCGTTCTCCATCATGAGGATGCGGTCGCCCACGGCAATGGCGAGCGCACCGCCGGAACCGCCCTCACCCGTGATGACGACCACGACGGGCGTCTTCAGGAGCGAGAAGAACTCCAGCGACTTGGCGATCGCCTCGGCCTGCCCACGCGCCTCCGCCGTGTCGCCCGGATAGGCGCCGGGAGTGTCGACGAACGTGACCACCGGCAGATGGAACTTCTCGGCCAGCGCCGCCAGACGCATCGCCTTGCGGTAGCCGTCCGGCTGGGCCATGCCGAAGTTGGCCTCCATGTTCTCCTCGATCGTGGCGCCCTTGTGGTGGCCGAGAACGAGGCACTTGAAGGCGTCGATCGTGCCGAAACCGGCCACGAGGCCGCGGTCGTCGTTCACGAGGCGGTCGCCGTGCAGCTCCTCGAAGTCGGAGCAGACGAAGTTGATGAAGTCGTAGATGTGCGGACGCTTCGGATCACGCGCGATCTTCACGCGGTCCATTGCCGTCAGCAAAACGGTTTTCTTGGTGGCCATGGCTTAGAATCCGAAATAGTTGAGCATCTTGACGATAAACGGCTTGAGGTCCTTGCGCTCGACGATCTTGTCGATGAACCCGTGCGCCTTGAGGTACTCCGCACTCTGGAAGTCAGGCGGGAGCTTCTGGTGGATCGTGTTCTCGATCACGCGGCGACCCGCGAAGCCGATGAGGGCCTTGGGCTCGGTGATGTTGATGTCGCCCAGCATCGCGAAGGAGGCGGAGACGCCGCCCGTCGTGGGGTCGGTAAGCACCGAGATGTAGGGAAGGCCGGCGGCCTTCAGACGGCCAATGGCCGCCGAGGTCTTAGCCATCTGCATGAGCGAGAGGATGCCCTCGTGCATGCGCGCGCCGCCCGAAGCGCAGCAGATGATCAGCGGACGCTTCTCGGCGATGGCCTGCTCACACGCGCGGGCAATGCGCTCGCCTGTACCCGTACCCAGACTGCCGCCCATGAACGCGAAGTCCATCACGCCCAGCATGACGGGGATCTTCCCCATCGTGGCGGTGCCCATGACGACCGATTCCTTCTCGCCCGACTTGGCAATCACGGCCTCGACCTTGCCCTTGTAGGCACCCGTGGCGTCATGGAAGTCCAGATGGTCGGAATAGGAGACTTCACGGAAGACCTCCTGGAAGCTGTCGGCATCCGCCAGCTGCGCAATGCGCGCACGTGCGCCCAGGCGCCCGTGGTAGTTGCACGACGGACAGATGGCATTGTTAGCCTTCCACTCCGCCACAGGAATGTAGCTCTTGCAGCGCGGGCAAACCTGCCACAGCGCCTTCGTTGGCGGAATCTTCACCGCCTCTTTCTTTTCAAACCAGCCCATTGTCGTTCTTTCCCAATGCCGCGGCACCATTGCCGCAAAGCCGTTATTTTACTAAAAGATGGCCTTAAATTCAAGATGAAACGCCCATTACAGGCTCCACCCGTTCAGATAGGGTACATCCAGAAGCTTGTTCGCCTCGGCAGCATGAGCCCCCGTGAACACCTCGTTCACAGGATCCCATTCCAGACGCGACACACCCAGCCGTTGGCAGATGGTGGCGAGCAGACAGGCCGACGTGGTACGATGCCCGATTTCGCAGTCGGTCGCCGTCGCGCCGCCATAGATGCCGTCGATGAAGTCCTGCTCGTGCGGATGCCCGTCCTTGGGCGCATGGAAACGGATGTCCGAGCCCTTGAGATCGGTCTTTTCCCGCCACTTCTTGAGCGCAGGAGGCAACTGAAGCTTGACGGGCTGCCCCGAATAGAGCCCTTCCACCAGCGTGCCGACGGAACCGTTGAAGGTGACTGAGCGCGGCTCGCCGTGCTTGGGGTCATAGCTCTTCACGTGGCAACGGCGACCATCGGCGTAGACGAGATCAAAGGAGAAGGTGTTCGCCCACGAGAGGACTTCGCGCGGTTCGAACCAGTCGGAGAACTTCGCATTCTCGATCGCGACCGGCCCCGAACGGTCAAAACCGAACGCCCACTGCACCGTATCCACATCGTGCGCCCCGAAGTCAGGCGTGATTCCGTTGCCGGTGCGGTAGTTGCAGCGCCACACCCGCGCATCGTGGATGGCGGGAATGTAGGCATCATTCTCCCAGTGCTGCGAAGGGCCAAGATACATCTTCCAGCCTTCCGGCGTGAAGAATTCCGGAACCTTGCCGCGCGCCGTCGACTTGGCACGCTGCCCAACATAAGCGCAGTCGGGGCCACCGGGGATGCGCACACAGGCAGTACGGCATTCGCCGAGGTAGCCATTGCGGACGATCTCGGCGGCCACGCGCTTCACAGATTCGCTACGGCCCTGGTTACCCACCTGGAACGTGACACCCGTCATCTTGGCCACGCGCACCAGCTCGCGGCCCTCATTGATGCCCAGCGTCAGCGGCTTCTGGCAATAGACATGCTTGCCCTTGAGCATCGCCTCCTTGGCGATCTTCGCATGCCAATGGTCGGAAGTCGCGATGAGCACGGCGTCAATCGTGGGATCCGCCACCACTTCGCGCCAGTCCGGCGTCACGCGGCAGCCAGGCTTGTCATAGTATTTGTCCACCTGGGCACGGAACCACTCATACCCATAGAAGCCGCCTTCATTGCGGCCCTGGGCATTGCCGGCAACTACATCGCACACCACTGTGACCTGCACGCGCGGGTCAGCCAACAGTATCTTGGTGTTCCACCAGCCCATACCGCCGCAGCCGATCACACCCAGCGAAATGCGCTCGGATGCGACGGGACGACGCGCCGGCGTATAGCCGATGTTGAAAAGCGAACATCCCCCCAGCAACGAAGCGGAAGAGGCCAAGAAGGCACGACGAGACGTTTTCATGTCATTCCCCCATTATTTGACTTTGAGCAGGAAGAAGTTTTTCTTGCCGCTGCGCAACACGGCCACACGGCCATCGACGAAATCGGCGTCTTCAAGGATGCGTTTGTCGTCGGCCTTGGCGCCATTGAGCGACAAACCGCCCTGCTGCGCCATGCGGCGCGCTTCGCCGTTCGACTTGAACATGCCCGCCGTGGCCGCCACCGCGAAGACGGGCTTGCCCACAAGCTCGGCCTTGTCGAGCGTGGCGCTCTTGACGTCCTTGAAGATCGTTTCCAGCTCCTCGGCGCTCTTGCCGGTCACATCGCCGCCGAAAAGGGTCTGGGTGGCACCGAGCGCAGTCTTGAGGCCCGCCTCACCGTGCACCATCACCGTCAGCTCCTCGGCCAGCGCCTTCTGCGGGATGCGCGCCTCGGGATGCGCCTTCATCTCCGCTTCCAGCTTCGCGATCTCCTCCAGCGGCTTGAGGGAGAACACCTTGAGATAGCGGATCACGTCGGCGTCGGCCGAGCGCAGGAAGAACTGGTACCAGTCGTACACCGAAGTCTTCTCGGCGCTCATGAACATGGCATTGCCCTCGCTCTTGCCGAACTTCTTGCCGGAACCGTCCAGAAGCAGCGGGAACGTGAGGCCGAAGACCGTCTTGCCGCGCATCTTGTGCACGATGTCCGTGCCCGCGGTGATGTTGCCCCACTGGTCGGCGCCGCCTACCTCCATTGTGCAACCATACGTGTCGTAGAGATGCAGGAAATCATTGCCCTGAAGGATCTGGTAGCTGAATTCCGTGAAGGTCAGCGCGCCTTCGCTCGCCTCCAGGCGCTTCTTGACGGACTCCTTCGCCAGCATCTGCGGCACACGGAAGTTGATGGCGACATCACGGAGGAACGCAATCGCGGAGAGTCCCGAATACCAGTCATAGTTGTCCACCATGATGGCGGCGTTGGGGCCGTCGAAATCGAGGATGCGCGACAGGTTCTCACGAATGCCCTTCTTGTTCTCCGCCACCTGCTCAAGCGTGAGCATGTTACGCTCGGCCGATTTGCCGGACGGGTCGCCAATGAGACCCGTGGCGCCGCCTACCAGCGCGATGATCTTGTGGCCAGCGAGCTGCAGCCGCCGCAGCATCATGATGGAGACGAGGTTGCCTGCCTGAAGCGAATTTGCCGAAGGATCAAAGCCGCAGTAGATGGTCTGCGGCTGCTCCAGCATCTTGCCGATTTCAGGATCTGTCGTCGCCTGCACCAGACCACGCGCCTGCAGTTCTTCAAACAATGTCATTTTTCCGTTCCTTCCTCGAGAAAATTTCGGTGTATTCTATCATACACGGCCGTGAAATGCAAACTGGCAGATTTGCACGACTAGCGGAATCGATGGGTGCCGGAAGAGCGGAAACGATTGCCGCCGTCCTTGCCGAGGATCCCCAGTTCGCGCATGCCGGGCGTGTCGATCACCATGGCCCCCGAAGGCAACATCACCAGTTCGCGCGAAGTCGTCGTATGTCGTCCCTTGCCGCTCCACGACTGAATCTCCTGCGTCGCCATCCACTCTTCGCCCGCCAACGCATTGACAAGCGATGATTTGCCGACGCCCGACGACCCGATAAGCGCCAAGGTGCGTCCTGGCGCCACATACTCCGACAGCGACTCCAGGCCAGCCCCCGACTTAACGCTGATCGCCCTAGTCGGCAGTTCATACGCCCCCAGCTGCGCCAGCAACTCCTCCAACGTAGCCTTGTCCACCAGATCGCACTTGGAAAGCACCAGTACCAGGCGTTCGCGACAGTCCGTATCCGAACAGAGTTCAAGAATCCGCTCCAGGCGTGCCGTGGAAAAATTCTCGTTTACACTCATCAAGAAGAACAACGTGTCAAAATTGACGGCGATTGTCTGTGTGCGCAGGCCCTTGGACGATGGATCGACGCGCTCGAAAGTCGCGAAGCGCGAGACAACGCCCGTGATGCGGCTTTCGCCAACAGGGTTATAGACAAAACGAACAAAATCACCCGTGGTGGGCGGCACCGCATCCTCATCCAGGAAGGCCGACGCCTTTTTGCGCGCGATGATCTCCCCATCCGCCTCGTTGCACATGAGGTGAAAGTAGTCGCCATGCGTCGAAGTCACGCGCCCATAAGTCTCGTTCTTGCCCAACGGCACGGCAAGGGATCGCCGTTCTTCCGTGAAGCCATATCGCTCAAGCGTCGTCATGGCCGTATCAAGACTCGTACGGTCCCAGAAACTCATCCCGGAAGTCGAATCCACCGATGAAATCCGCCTTTGAATCGGATTCGGTCTTTCCGATGCGCTTATGGTCAACAAGATTGAACACGATCTCGCCCACATCCTCGCAACAGGTCACACCCCAATCCGTCAGCACAGTAAAGGCCATTGGCCCCCAGGCATCCAACGCCATGTCTCGGAACCACGACAGCAGTTCCTGCCCCGTCACATGGCCCTGGGCGCTTTCGCTGGCCGCGTGGATGACATCCAGCACAAAGTCGTAGGCCCGCGAATCGTATCGGCTGTCGGCAGCAAGGATATCCGAATAGGATTCCTTCTCAAAGGTAAGCGCAGGGGGCGTTTCCATTAGGCCATCCGAATGCGTTCCGCGAGCTGCGCAAGGTGGGCCATGTCGCCCTTGTGGTTCTCGAAGGTGATTTCGCCCTCGCCATCCCCAGTCCTGGGGATGATGTGGAAATGGACATGCGGCACCGTCTGGCCCGCGGCCAGGCCATTGTTCTGAAGCACGTTGAAGCCATCGCAGGGCAACGTCGCCTTGATGTGGGCGGCAATCTTCTTCACGCGGGCGACAATGCCCTGCAGCACATCCTCGGGCGTATCCAGCAAACACGTGTAATGGGCCTTGGGGATCACCAGCGTGTGCCCCTCGCTGAAGGGATTGATGTCCAGATAGGCGAGCACAAGATCGTCCTCATAGACTTTAAAGCAGGGAATCTCCCCTTCGGAAATCGCGCAGAACACACAATCGTTTTTCATTTTGCCTCCTAAGCGAGAAACAACTACTGCACCTTCTCCAGCAGCGCCATGGCGGCGGCGACTTCCGCCGCCGTCTTGGACGTGGCGGTGGCGGTGGCCTTCCCCAGTCCAACCACCTCCACCGTAACCGTGACCACGGGCGCATGATCGGGCCCAGTGATGGAATCAATGCTGTAGACAGGCTTGCGCGGCGGCCGCAGCGCCTGCGCCTTCACCTGCAGGGCGCCCTTGGGATTGGTGCGCCACTCATCCAGCGCATCGCGGACAGGCAATGCCAACTGGGCAAATACCAGACGCGCCGCCTCGAGTCCGCCATCCAGCCACACAGCCCCCATCACGGCTTCCATGGCGTCCGACAGCGGCTTAGCGCGTGGCGGCAACTCTGCGGCACCCTTGTTGCGCTTCAAGTGGTCACGCAAGCCCACCCGTTCGGCGGCTTCCGCCAACACCGCACCTGAGACCAGATGCGTGCGCCGCACCGTAAGCGGACCTTCCTGTTCGTCCGGGTAGGCGGCAAATACGGCATCCGCCGCCAACAAGCCAAAGACGGCATCCCCCAGGAACTCCAGCCGCTGATTGTCCTTGGCTTCAGGTCGATCCATGCGGCAGGCGGGAGACGTAAGCGCCCGCTCCAGCAATGCCCGATCACGGAATCGGTATCCAAGCTTCTTTTCAAATGCTTCCATTTTGCCTCAGGCAGGATTCTGCGCCAGCCTCACGCTGCCGCTCCACCCCAATTTGCGGGCCAACACCTCACACGGGTCATATCCCGTCAATTCAACCAGCGAAACCGAAGACTCCGCCTTGAACACATCCACCGATTCCCCCGCACGCAGACGAAAGACCTCCGCACCATCAACGTGCACCGCCGCGGCACACGTTGCCCGCACGGTCAACCGCGCCGTGTCGCGCACCACCAGCGGACGCGACGAGAGCGCATGCGGACAAACCGGCGTGACGACAAACGACTGCGTATCCGGCAGCAGCACGGGACCCCCGGCCGCCAGCGAATATGCAGTTGACCCAGTCGGCGTGGAGATGATGAGCCCGTCTGCCGAGAACCTGGTGGCCGGCATGCCGTCCACCATAAGCTCCAACGTGAGCTCATGTCCAGCCGTGAGATGCGTCACCACCACGTCATTGAGCGCCAGATGACCACGAGCATTGAGCATGGACCGATGCGACAGCACGAACTTCCCGTGCGCAAGCGCATCAAGCGCATCGTCGAAACGAGGCTCCTCAACTGCGGCCAAATAGCCCAAAGACCCCAGGTTCAGCCCCAGCAGCGGAACGCCCGGGAACTTGTGGACGGCCGAAAGCATCGTACCGTCCCCACCAAGCGCAACAACACAATCCAGCTTCTTCGTGCCCTGCACCACCTTCAGGCCCAGTTTCTGGGCTCGCGCCGACAGGCGCGCACGCGCCGCGGCAGCACCAGGCTTGCCGCGGTTGACGTGGAAGGCAATGCGAAAAACGCGAAACGGCGTAGTCATCTTATTTCAGGCGCCCCGTATAGGCATCGGACGCCTCAAACTTGGCGTTGAAGAACTTCTCGGCCGCCTGAGCACGGGCCACATCCCACGGGCGCGGCCCGCCGGTGAACTGAACCGCCCAAAGCTTGAGCTGCTTCTTCTCGGGATCCACCATGCAGTTGGTGCCCCACGCGCCGCCATGGCCGAACCAGCCATTGCCCGGCACGGAAAGACCCAGCGAATAGCCTTTGGCACAGCCTTCGGGACGAAGGTCCTTGGCCAAAATCGACTTGACCGTCTCTTCCTTGAGGATGCGCACACCGTTTTCGCCGGCACCCAGATTCATCAGCATCTTGTAGAACTTGAGCTGATCGGCCGCCGTGGTCCAGAGACCCGCACCAGCCGAGGAGAAGACCCGGTCGTCATTGTAGGGGCGCTGCATCCAGGACGCCTCCTTCTGCCACTTGGCGACCTGTCCGCCCTTCACGGTATACATCTCGATCTTGTTCTCGAGTTGGGTGTCCGTGGGCCAGAAGCCCGTGTTCGCCATGCCGAGCGGATCCAGGACACGCTCCTTGAGGAACGCCTCCCAGCGCTTGCCCGTGACCACCTCGACAACCGCCGCACCGATGTCGATGCCGACATTCGAATAGGAGGCCTGGGTGCCGGGCTCGAACTTGATCGGCTGCGACGCGGCCGTGGCCGCGACGCTCCTGAGCGGCATGCGCCGGCTCCAGCCGCCCATCAGCTGCCCATTGGGCAGTTCAAACGGAAAGCCGCCCGTGTGGTTCATCACGTCGCGGATCTTGAGCACGTTCTTCGCCTTCACCAGCGTACGTACGCCGTTGGAATTGGCCGTCTCGATCCAGAGGGTCGCAAACTCGGGCAGATACTTGGAGACGGGATCTTCCAGCGCGATCTTGCCCTCCTCCACGAGGATGGCGATGGTCACGCCGCAGAAGCCCTTCGTCTGCGAGCACTGCATATAGACATTGTCGAGCGCGATCGGGCGCTTCGTCTCGGCGTTGGCGTAGCCGAGGCAGGCGACTTCGTGCTTGCCATCTTTGTAGAAGATGCTGATGGCGCCAGGCATTTCGCCCTTCTCGACAAAGGGCTTGAGTGCCTCTTCGGCGAAGTGCGTGCCCGAGGGCACAAGCTGACCATGGGCGACTCCCGCAAGGAGAGCCGCCAACAACGTAAACGACCATAACTTCATGTCAGGCCTTGTGCTCTGGATTAGAACTCACGGATCTTGAGGTTGCGGTAGGACACCGTCGAGTCGCTGTGGTCCTGAAGCTTGATGCGGCCCGTGACCGCCTCACCCCAATGCTGACCGTCCTTCGCCTCCTTGGCGTACTTGGAGACCGCCACGAGCTTGCGGAACTCTTCCGAGCCGCGATCATACTCCAGCACCTTCACGCCATTGAGCCAATGCTCGACGTGCGCACCCTTCGAGACGACCATGCCCGTGTTCCACTCGCCCAGCGGACGGATGTACTTCTCGGCATTGTCGGTCGCCTTCAGGTCATAGAGCGCCGAAATGCGGTGCGTCCCGGTCACACCGCTCGGATTCGGCTTGTCGTAGTCCGGGTGGGCAGGATCGAGCACCTGATACTCTTCGCACGTGCCCTTGAACTGATCCTTGTTGTAGAAATACTTCACGCCGCTGTTGGCGGCCTTGGTGAGGCGGAAGTCGAACTTGAAGGCGAAATCCTTGAACACCTTCTCGGTGACGATGTCGCCACCGCCGCCACGGCACTGGTCGGCCGGCAGCTTCTCCCACTTGCCCTGTTCGTTGATGCGCGCACGCGGCAACACGGTAAGGATGCCATCCTTGATTTCCCAGCCCTTGTCCGGGAAGGTCTTGAGGTCAAAACGCTCGCCAACCCAGCCCTTGGTGGTCTTGCCGTCCCAAAGGAGCTGCCACCCCTCGGCCTTCTCGACTTCGGACAGCACATTCTGAGCGCAGACGCACGGCGCGCACTTGCAGGCCTTCGGGCACACGCAAGAGCAGTTCGAGGCAGACTTGTCGACGGTGGCGCAGCCGGCGATGAGCGCGGCGGCAACGGGGATGAGGATTTGCTTCATGTTCTTGTTTCCTTTGTTGGTGATTGATGATCTTAAAGCGTTTTCAGCATGTCGCGGATCGACTTCTCACGCGCCTCGATGGACTCGCAGAGACGGAACTGCACACGGGCGCGATTGAGGTTCTGCCCCGGCTGGCGTACCTTGAAGTACTTGTCGCCGGCCAGGTAGTCCTGGAAAAAGCGCAACCCCAGCTCAAACGGCAGCAAGCGGATCGCATCGTAGAGATAGGCACGGTCAGCATCCGTGAAGAATGCCCCCGCCTCCCTCATATAACCGCGCATGAACGCGAGGAAAAGCGTTTCGTCGAAGGCGACCTTGCCGAGATTGAGTTCCTCTTCGCCGGCGGGATTGCAGATTGAGCGCACGGCGTCGCCAACATCCACATGCACCAGGCCCGGCGAAACGGTATCCAGATCGATCATCGCCGTGCCCTTGCCGGTGAAGTCGTCGATCATGATGTTGTTCACCTTCGGGTCACCGTGGAACATGCGCTTCTTGAGTTCGCCTGCCGCCTCGGCCTTCTCAAGCGATATGGCGAAGTCACGCCGCTCTTCGATGTAGTTGGCCAGACGCCGCGCCTCCATCGACGCCTCCAGCAGCTCACGGGCACCTGTTTGCGCGAGAGTTTGGTCGTATTGCGCCAAATACCCCGACGTAATGTGGAAACCCGGCAGCGGATCCTCTATGGAATTGGGGTCCATGTCCGACACAAGATAATGGAAATGTCCCAATGCCGCACCACATTCCAAGGCGTGTTCGGGGCTCTGCGCCGTGTCAAACGCATGCGCGGAAAGGATACGGGTGATGACGCGCCAGACCTCGCCGTTCTCGTCCTGGATGAAGTCCTCGCCATCCTTGGTCTTGATGATACGCGGCATCTGCCACACGCGGTCATCACGCCCGGCCTTGGCGTCAGCCTCCAGCTTCTCGTGGCAATGCAGCGTAATCGCGTGCATATTCCGCATAATCTGCTCAGGATGCGGAAATACGTTGCGATTCACCCGCTGGAGGACGAGCTGAGTCTCCGTGAAGGTATTGCGATACACGGCCAGAAACGTATCGTTGATGTTGCCGCTGCCGAACGGCACCAGCGTAACGAGACGTCCCTTGACGTTGAATTTATTGACGAGCAGCGCAAGTTCCATGGAAAATCCTTAGTGGAAGGGAAAATAGTATACCCTATTCGGCGGAGGGACGCAAGAATTTCGTGGGATGTCTGTGGCAATCACCCCAGACTTTCCCTGTCAACGCAGGCGCCCCGCACCCTTTCCCTCTTATTGTTCCACAATGCCGAAATGCTTCTTCAATGCCGCCGCCAATGCCGCAGGCGTGCGCAGATAGGTACGCGTCGTCTTTCCATCCTTGCCACTTACCGAGAGCAGCGGCACCGTCTCGCCCGTTTCGGGATCCTGCGCAGATCCAATCGACCGCCGCCCTTCCGGCGTGGGCATGTGCACCAGCAGGTTCGCGTGGAAGAAGGACTGCGGATGGTTGACGCAGTACCAATGGACATAGTTGAAGTCGATCGGCTCCTGCGCAGCGTCATCAAAGGAGTAGACCCTGGTCCAGACGCCCTTGATCTCCACTTCCTGTACATGCCCCAGGCGGGCCTCGGGCACAATGCGATAGCGAAGCCCCTCGCACAGGCGGGCATCACCATCCAGCTCCAGAGGTTCCAACGGCGCCCGCTGCCCCACGCCCACATCGGCGATGTACGTGGCCTTGGGGAACATCACGCGGATGACACGATGCCGGCGCGCGGGGATCGCCAGCGGCTCGCCCATGAGCCAACGCCCAAAATGCTCGACGACCGTGTAGCCCAGCTGCTTCAACAACCACGCGAAGAGTCCGTTCAGCTCGAAGCAGTAGCCGCCCCGCCCATTGACCACGATCTTCTCGAATACCTCTTCAATGGCCAGCGACCCCGCCTTGCCGCGCCAGATCTCAAGATCCTCATAGGGGATGTGGAGCATGTGCGCCTTCTGCAGCATGAAGAGGTTCTTGACCGTCGGCGCGGGCGTACCCTTCACGCCGATGCGCCTGAGATACGCGGCAACCATTTCCTTTTCCGTCATTTTGTCTCTCCGAATTGAAGCTTTCTCATTTGCCCAGCACTAGCTGCGCATGTGTGGCGTAGACACGCCGCGGATCGGCGGCATATCGGGTGAGCACAGCACGGCCCAGGCCCTCGCAGTCGCCCAAACGGTAGAGCGCCCGGGCAAGGGTCAGCTCGCGCATGCAGTCGCTGCGTTCCTGGTCGGCAATGCCCAAATGCGAGATGTCCTGCTCATAGCCCTCAATCGGCGGCACGGCGCCCGACGCGATATGATGTCCGCCCACGCCCGGCATTTTCAGGAGCGCCGCCAGAACCGGCGCATTCGCCTTGTCGCCCAAGCTCTCCATCGTCTTCGCCAAAGCGCGGAAATGCGAGTAACGATTCTCGCCCGAGAGCGTTTCCGCTTTCGCGCGCAATGCCGCCATCACATCGGCATTGCCTTTGAGACCAGGACAGCCCAACGCCAGGATATAGGAATCAACCTGGCTCACACTGCGCCCGAACTGGTGCATGCCGCGGAAGTTCCAGCCTTCGTCCCAAGACTGTCCGTTGATGGCCGAAACCAGCTCCTTGACGCCCGAAGCGCTGCCCAGCAGACCCAGCACATGCGCATAGACGAGACGAGATTCAGGGCTCTTTGCCGCCGCATACGCCCGTTCGAGGAGAGGCCGTGCGCGATCACGATCGGAGAGCACCTTGGCCAGTTCCGCATAGTTCTCACCCAACGCCGTGACAGCCGCGGACAAGTCCGCATCGGAAAGCGGCAGCACCTCGGCTGCGGCAATCTCCTCGGCCAGCAGAATGCCCTTCGCCACCAGCTCCGTCTGAAGCGTCTTCATGTCAATGGACCGGAGTTTGCGCACGCTCCGCACCGCCAAGGCGGCGGCCAACCCCGCGCCATAGCCCTGATTCTGCAGGTCAGGCTGCATGCGGAGAATCGGCATTGCGTCGCGGTGTGCACTCATGCCCAGTCCCACCACCAGAAGACCCTCGGTATTCTTCGGCAGGATGGAACGATACGGCAGGTTCACGCGCCGTCCCTTGCGACCCGGGTTCTCCACGAAGAACTGCGGATCAATGGTCTGCCCGTGCGTGTCGAAGTTCGAATAGGTCACCGCAAAGAGATCGGGGTAGTTGCGGCCGGCCATCGCGTCCTGCACGGTCACATAATAGGCGCCATGCATGCGCCGGCGTTCGCGACTGTTGACGACCGAGGCCTGGTCCCAGACGTGTGGTCCAAAGCTCGTGCGCGCACGCAACCACTCGTAGGAGATGTCGGCGGGATCGGTGTCGTCCACAAAGAACGCATCCGTGTTCTGGTAGCTGCGGCCCAGCAGACGCGGCGTGGAGCCCGCCCCCTGAACGGAGACTTCGTCGCCCGAGATGAATTCCGTGCGTTCGCCTGCGGCCGCCGCCAGCAGCGCGTATCCCGTGGCGTCAATCACCGTCTTGGCGCGCACGATACCGATCGTGCCATCCGCCAACGCCACGCGCACGCCGACAATCCTCGCGCCCTCCATCACCGCGTCATAGCCCTGCGCGCCAAACCAATACTCGGCCCCGGCCTTGCGCCCCTCCTGACGCAGCCATTCGGCCTTGCACACGCCATACACCGCACCCATTTTGCTCAAGGCCGCATCCAGCTCTTCCGTGAACCCGCGCTTCAACCCGTGGCAATAGAGCCCGATGCCGCCATCCGTCATGGCGCCGCCCAGACGTCCCGCATACTCCACGCACAGCGTACGCATGCCCTTGCGCGCGGCGGCGATGGCCGCAGGGGCGCCTGCCGTGCCGCCACCCACGATCAGCACATCCACGTCGGCCAGGATCTCGTCTGGGGCCGGCAGCTTCCGTGTCACGCGCGAAATCGCGTGGGCACGGCCACAGCCCGCCGGCGGCGCGGCAAAATAGACGAAATCGGCCGCATCGAACTGATCCCGCGTCCAGGTGGCATCACGCATTTCCTGTTCCACCCGCGCCAGCGTACGGGCAGAGAAATCCGACAACGTAAAGTTCTTCGCACAGCGCCACACGCACGCCGCGAGTTTCTTCGGCATATCCGGTGCCGGCAAAAGTTGCTTCTTGGTCTCTGGCAGCGGAATCTCCTCGCACGGCGAGATTGCCGTTGCTTCAAGCCCCTCTGCGGCAGGCCGAGTGGCCGCAATGACATGGCGAACAATCCGCCATTCGCCCGCCTTCAACGGCGGCAGCACGCCTGCGCGACGAGCCAAGCTGGCCAATGGCGTCGCATCGACCACCTCGCGCGCCTTCACGAGACGCCGCCCATCGCGTCCGGCCACCCACAAACCCGTAACCTGTCCCGTGGCATCGGCGGCCACATCGCAGGGCTGCGTCCAGCACTGAAAAGCGACGCCCGCCTTCAAAAGCTCCTGGTCCAAAACCTTCTTGATCTGAAGTGGCGTAACGGCGCCAAATGACGTCTTGGCCGCGGCGTTGGGCGCATAGAGGCGCGCACGCAGTTCCGCTGGCAGATTTTCCCCGTCTTCCGGACGCAGCCGCAGCGTTCCCGCCAAATCCTCGCCCAGCGCCGAACGCGGTGCCACCAGCATCACCTTGCGACCGGCTTTGGCAGCCTCCACGGCCGCCACTACGCCGTAGGACGTACCGCCCGCCACCACGACATCGTATGTGGATGTTCCCGCCACCGCGGCCCACGCCCCCAGACAAGCGACCAGCGCCACAACCCGCAACAGCTGATTTTCTTCACTTCTCATTTCCACCTCCAGAATCTTCGACACAAACCTCAGTGTTTGGTCCCATGGTCCAAATAAGCAATCAGGCATTCCAGGATGCGGCGAAAGCGCGCGCCTCCCGATCAGCCGCCAACACGGCATCCAAATCACCCAGAGCTCGCACGGTGACGCCGTCTATCGTCGATTCAAGCAGGCACGGGATGTCCGAGAAGCGGATGTCGCCCGCGAGGAAACGGCTCACAGCAACCTCATCGGCGGCTGAAAGCGCAGCCGTTGCCGTGCCGCCCAGCGCCAACGCCTTCTTCACGAGGCGCAGACACGGGAAACGCCGCACATCAGGCGCGTGAAAGGAAAGACTCCCAAGCGTCACCAGATCCAGACGCCCACGCGCCGGCGCCGCCAGACGCGCGGGCCACGTAAGCGCATACTGAATAGGCAATCGCATATCCGGCGGCGACAGCTGCGCCAGCGTGGCGCCATCCGTAAAGGTCACGAGGGAGTGGACAATCGATTCCGGATGCACCACCACCTCGATATGTTCCATTGGCACGCCAAAAAGCCAATGCGCCTCCAGAAGCTCAAATCCCTTGTTCATCATCGTAGCGGAGTCGATCGTCACCTTGGGACCCATATTCCACCGCGGATGATGCAGAGCCTGCGCCGGCGTCACAGACGCCAGATCGGCCGGTTCCTTGAGAAATGGCCCTCCCGAAGCCGTGAGCAGCAATCGCTCGACTTCGCCCGCATGCGCGCCCTGAAGGCACTGGAAGATGGCGCTGTGCTCCGAATCAATGGGCAATATCCGCACGCCCTTCGCGCGGGCACGCGCCGTCACGAGTTCGCCTGCCGCCACCAGTACCTCTTTGGTAGCGAGCGCCACCTGCATGCCCTTCTCGATCGCCGCCAGTGTTGGCGCCAGACCGGAGAGGCCTACGGTGGCAACAAGAGCGATATCAGCGTCGTTTTCGGCCACGGCCCGTACGGCCGCATCTTCGCCCACATAGGCGCGCGCGCCAAACTCCTCGGCAAGGGCAAACGCGGCGGCACGGTTAGTCCGTGCAGCCAAAGCCACCAGACGGAACTCACCCGGCAGCGCACGCATGACGTCGCATGCGCTGCTGCCGACTGAGCCGGTCGCACCAATTAGGAGAATCCGCTTCAACGAAGCGAATCCATCACGCCGCGGAAGTAGCCGATGTTCTCGGACATGCCCGCGAAGTTGTCCGTGAAGTCGCGCTCGTACTCGATCTCGCACGCACCCGTGTAGCCGATGTCGCAGAGCGCACGGGCGATTTCCACGAGGTCGATCTTGCCGCGGGGGAACTGCTGGGCCTGATTGCGCTTGAGGATCTTGCCCGTGGCCGGATCGACGACGTCCGGAATCACGTTCTTGAGATGCAGATCGAAGAGGCGGTCCTGATAGCGGCGGATGGAGTCGACGGGGTCATAGCCAAAGCGGAAATCGTGGCCGATGTCCAGGCACAGGCCCATACGGGGATCCAGGTCCTTGACCATGTCATAGGAACTCTTGCCCGTGGGGAAGTACTTCGGGGAGTCCGGACCGTGGTTGTGGATCGCGTACTTGATGTCAAACTCCTTGCAGCACTTGGAGGCATACTCGCAGAGCTTGCGGCTCGCGACACGCTCCTTCTTGCCGTTCGCGCCCTGCACGAACTCGTAGGGCACGGCGACGAGCACCTTGACGCCCATGCGCTTGGTGAACTTGAACGCCGCGCGGCATTCCGCCTCGGTGCCCATGTAGACGGGACCAACGGAGGAGATGCACACGCCCGCCTTGGCGAGCTTCGCCTTGAAGGCGGCGATTTCGGCGTCCGTGATCGCATCCACGAGCTCAGGCTTGTCGGGCTTGGCCTCCTTGTTCACCATAGGCGACTTGATGCCCGTGTACTTGATGTCCAGCTTCTGGGCGAAGTCGAGGATCTGGTCGATGTCGTACTTGTTGTAGGTGTAGGGGGCAAAGCCCAGCTTGAACTGCGCCTTGCCGGTGGTGTAGACATCCGGACGCGGACGGGCGACCGAAGCGCCACCGCCCAGCGACGTGCAACCGGCCGCAACCATGGCGAGCGCGCCAGAGGCGAAGAAGGAACGACGTGTGAACATGTTGAAGTACTCCTTTTGTTTTGTGTTAGGAAATCAGTGTTGCGAAACTTAAAGCGCGCCGCCCACCAGGCCGGCGAAAGACGAAATCGGTGTGGTGTCGCGATAGTTGTCCACCACCTGGCGTACATCCTTCAGGAGCCCGTTGACCTCGTTGTAGAGTTCGGGGTCGGTGGTGAGCTTGCCGAGGGAACCTTCGCCTCGAGCGAGCTTCTCGGAGAGGTTCTTAAGATTGGCGAGCAGCTTGGCGGCGGCGTCAGCCATGGACTTGTCCTGTGTGGCACGTCCCAGCAGTCCCTCGCCTGCGGCCACGCGTGCGGTGATGTTGCGCACATCCGCAATGGATTTCTGCAGGTCCTGGTAGATGACATCGTCTTTGGAGAGCAACTTGCCCAACGTACCTTCACCGGCGGCAATCCGCTCCGAAACTTCAGCCGCATGCGCCAGCGTTTTCTTGAGGTCCCGGTAGGCCGTCTCGTCCTTGGACAGCAGCTTGCCCAACGTGCCTTCACCATGTTCCAGACGGGCGGCAATCGTCTTGGCCGACGTGGCTGCAGCCGAGATCTCGGCATAGACCTGGTCGTTGGTGGAAAGCAACTTGCCGAACGAACCCTCGCCCTGCTCCAGGCGCCCGGCGATCGTCTTGGCGGAGGAAACCGTATCGGCAATGTCGAGATAGATCTGATCATTGGTCGAGAGCAGCTTGCCCAGCGTGCCTTCGCCCCGTTCAATGCGATCGGCAAGCGTACTGAGCTTCATGGACATCGCCTCGAAGTTGCTCACGATGTTGCCCACGCCGCCGTTGCTGGTGATTTCGTTGACCTTACGCGCGATTTCGCCCAAGTCCCGCATCCAGTCGACGGGGGGCGTACCGTGGAAAAGCGTCGTCGCCAGAGGCTGCTCGACACCGGTTCCCTCCTCCAGCAGCAGGCAGTTTCCGCCCAGAAGGGACAGTGCCTTCACCGTAATGAGACAATTCTCGCGCAACACCACTTCCTTGTCCACCGAAATCGTCACCGTGGTCTTGCCCGCCAGCAGATGGATCTCCTCCACCGAGCCAACCTTCATGCCGCGGTAGACGACATTGTCGCGCTCCTTGAGCCCCCCCACATCGGTGAACTCCACCTTTGCAAACACACGAGAGCGGCCACTGAGCAAATCTGCGCCCGAGATGACGATCGTGAAATAGCCTAGAAGCGCCACCACAACCACCATGAATACGCCCACGATCAGCTCGGAAAACAAATCACTTTGCTTTTTCATATTCGCTCCTTGCCTCCCTGAAACTCTTCTCCGTGATGAACTGCGCCGCCAGGAACTCCTTCACTTCGGGATTGTCGGAGAGGACAAACCGTTCCGGCGTCTCACACGCCACGACATGTCCGGCCTTCAGCATGAGAATCCGGTCCGCGAAAAGGAGCGCCCCCTGCAGATCATGCGTCACCACGATTGAAGTCACCTTGCGCGAGTCGTTGATGCGCCGGATGAGATTGTTGATGGTGATGGACGTCACCGGGTCGAGTCCGGAGGTCGGTTCATCATAGAGGATGATGTCGGCCGCGCGCACGATTGCGCGCGCCAATCCGGCACGCTTGGCCATGCCGCCCGAAATCTCGGCGGGATAGCGATCGGCGGCGGCCTCCAGTTCAACGGCCTTCAGGGCTTCATTCACCCTCTTGGCAATTTCCTCCTCTGGAAGCCTCAAGCACTCCCGCAGAGGCAGGGCCACGTTCTCGGCCACCGTCAACCATCCCAACAAGGCACCGCCCTGGAAAAGATAGCCGAATCGGGCGCGTATGGACTCCAGTTCGCGACCCGTGGCGGCGGAGATCTCGACATCCTCCAAAAACACCTTTCCCGAGGTGGGCGTCAACAGGCGCACCATGTGCTTCAGCGTTACGCTCTTGCCCGTCCCCGACGGCCCCACAATGGCCAGCACCTCTCCCTTTGCGACAGTGAAGCTCACGCCCGCGAGCACCTCGCGGCCGTTGAAGCTCTTCACGACGTTTTCAAAGCGGAGCATGGCCAGATCAGAAGATGAATTCAATGTAGAAGAGACGGGTTATCATGTAGCCGAACAGCAGAATCAGCAGAAAGGACATGATCACGCTGCGTTGGGTGGCGCGCCCCACGCCCACCGCCCCGAGACGCGTGCAGAAGCCTTCGTGGCAGGAAACCGTCCCGATGACAAGCCCGAAGACAGTCGCCTTGAAGAGTCCCACAAAGAGATCCTTCGTAGTGGCAAAACTCATGGCCCCTGCCATGAACTGCTGGAAGTCGACGTTGAGCTGCGTGGAAGCCACCAAGCCGCCGCCCATCACCCCCAGCACGCAGGCATAGAAGGCAAGCACCGGGCTCATCAGCACCAACGCCGTAAGCCGCGGCGCCACAAGATAGCGCACAGGTGGAATCGCCATGATCTCCAGCGCGGCCACCTCGTCATTCACGGTCATCGTGCCCAACTCTGCCGCCATTGCCGAGCCCACACAGGCCGAGAGGCAGATGCCCGTCACAAAGGGCCCCATCTCGCGGATGAGCGTAAGCATCACGGCGCCGCCCAGGTACATCTCCTGGTTGAAGCGTCTCAGGGCCAACCCCACCTGCAGTCCCAGAATCATGCCGGTGAACAGCCCCACCACCGTGATCACCGGCAATGTGCGGATGCCTGTGGAATAGAGCTGGCGCCACATGGTGCGCCGTGCCGACGAACGAACAAAGACCCCCGGCATGTAGCCAAGGGCCTCGACCATCAGACGTCCTGATTGCCCCACGCGCGACAGGTAGCCCACAAGATGGCGCCCCAGGGCCTGCAACAGGCCCCGAGGCTCATCATCATAGAGAGGCTCGCGTGTGATGTTCATCGCCGTTTCAGCGTTTCCGGCTGTACCGGGCCTTTCGCTCGGCAGGCTCCACCTTGGCGATGTCGGCCAATGCCTGCTGCGTGGCCTTCAGACGGAAGCCGCCGCTGCGGTCAGGCCCGAACACGATCTCCAGGTCCCCCTTCTGATAGACCAGTTCCGGGTACTCGCTCGTGCCCTTGCGTTCTTCTGGCTTCACCAGATATTGGCGCTCAAGCGCCTCACGCACGCTCTTGAAGAACTCCGCGTCATAGATGCCGGCGGCGCCGCCCTCATTGTTGTAGAGCGTCACGGCAAAAACGCTATGCCGCCAGAAGTCAATGTCGGCCTTGCCCACCGAGAATCCCTTGAAGGCAGGGCATTTTGCCCGGACATAGTCAAGGAAGTAGCCCTTCTCACCATTCTTGGGATCGACCAGCGTTTCGCTCTCATGCGGCTTCTTGCCGAAGACTACGCCACAGAACGACCGGGGCGTCCCCTCGCGGAAACGCGAGACGAGCCCACGGAAATTGACTGCCTCACCCATCGGATAGCGCGTGGAGACGAGGATTTCGTCATCGGACTTGTCCGCCGCCTGCGCCGCACGCGCCGCATCGAACTCGGCCTTGGCCTCCTGACGAAGCCCCTCATGCTCCACAATCAGCTTGAGCTGGTCGCCGAATTCGCCGACACGCACCGTGGTCTCGCCCACGGGGAAGGCATATTCCGCACCGCGGACGTCCGGCACGGACTTCCGCAGCTCGAAAGGCTCGCACTTCAGGGCGCCCTTCATCTTCTCCACCAACTGCGCCGTCTCCGCGTCATGGAGCTCCTTCTTCGCGAGCTTGAGGTCGCGGAAGAACTCGATCCTGAAGGCGCGTTGCGTCTTGGGCGTCACCCACACCAGAGGACAGGCCTCCAGCGTGCCCACGGGCTTCGCCACAGGTTCGCCATAGACACCATAGGTGAGGCCAGCCGTCTCAACGGAGTCTCCCGGAAGGATGCTCCCCCAAGCCGAGGCCACGCCCTTCACGGCATCACCGAACTTCACGCCGCCGAATCCCGTCAAGGCCTTCGAAGTGGAGTTCTTGCGTGCGGCGGCCAGCTGTTCCTCAACGGCCTTGCGCGCCGCTTCGGCATCGGCAAAACGCTGCCGATAACGCGCATCACGCTCTGCACGAAGCTTTTTGATCTCCTCCAGATCGAAGACGGGGGCCTCGTACTTCTTGCGTCCCATGCCATTTTCGGCGACCTGTTCGCGCTCGACCTCGCGGGCAATCTGCTCCTCAAGGGTGAGCGGACGGCGCTTCTGGACAATCTTCTTCACCGCATTCGTCTTGGGCTTGACCTGCACAACCTCAGGTTCGGCCGGGAAGTCCTGGACCTGAACCTTCTTGGGCGGCGGTGTAGGCGGATGCGACGCTTGAAACGCCGAGAACTTCTTCCAGACGAAGTTGCCGCCCACGGCCAGTGCCGCGAGGATGATGATCTTTACTGCCCAGGATCCACCGCTGCCTTTCGGCTTGTTGGAGAGATCCGGCTTGCGGATCTGCGGCCCTCTCCCCGCACCTGGCTTACCGGCGGCGTTTGTCCGTATGACACGTACTGCACGGTTGTCCGTTGGCATGGTCAGCTCCCTTCTTGTTCTTCTTCATCTTCTTGACCTTAGTGGGCATCCCCTCTCCTGGGGCGGCTTCCGTTGGCTGCTGCGAAGCGGCCGCATCCGTGTTGGGCGTGCCACGCGATTCAATGTCCTCACTCACGTCTTCTTCCGGCACGCAGAAGAAGAAGCCTCGCTGCGGCAGCATGTGCGAATAGGCGAAAGCCTGTTCAGCCGGGTCAGTCGGCGTCACCCGCACGGTCTTTTTCTTGCCGTTGGGCATATAGGCAGAAGCCGTGAGCTGAACGCACTTGACGCCCTTCCAGTCCTTCTTCTTGAAGGAAAGTCCCGCCGTGCCGGCGATGTTGTCGATTTCATAGCTGTCGGCGATCACCTCGTCCGTATCATCGAGCACCACCGCACCCTTGAAGCCATTGAGACGCAGCACATGCAGCTGCAGCGTGGCTTCGTAGTCGTTGGAGCCATCCTCTTTCGGCTTGAGCAGATACGACGAGTATTTGCCGTACACCTCAAAGGTGGGCTCCTCCGGCGACATGGCGAGCGTATACGAATAGTCCTCGCCGCCGGCACCGCCGATGTCCTCAACCGTCACGCAATAACGTCCGGGTGCCTCAAAGAGGTACTGACCCACGGGATCGCGCTCCACCTGGATGATGCTGCCCACATAGAGCATGTTCGTCTTGATGATGGGCTGCTCCTCGCTGCCCACGTTCTTGACGTCAAAGAGCTTCGCGGGCGAACCATCCCAGGTGGCCAGAAGCGGTGCCGCCGTAACTGGCAGGGACCCCATCGGCCCGTAGAGCTTCATCACGCCGTCCAAAGGCGAACCCTGACGCCGCGCGAAAAGCTCCATCTTGTAGCGGGAATAGGGCCGGTCGACCTTGAAGTAGTGGCGAACCACACGGCCGGGACACCCCACGACGCCCGTGCGCACCACGGTGCGCGCATCCTCCTTCGGCACTTCCTGGTCGGCCGACGGCGGGAAACAGGTGAAGGCACGCTCCTGCGGCGTGTAGGCCGGCTTCTCCGAATCCATCAGCAGGCAGTTGACGATATAGACGAAGTCCTGGCGGCCGCGATAGAGGTTGTCGTGCACCTCCAGCCGATAGACGCCGTCCTCGGGCACCTTGCAGGCCATGACGGGGTCCGGCAGATAGAAGAAATCGTCCGCGCAGCCCACCTCATTGCCCTGAGGATCAAAAAGCTGGATGACGGGGTTGAAGAATCCCGGCACGGCATCGCCAAGGAACGGGAGCAGCTCACGCGCAATGACGGAGCACACCAGATTCTGGCCCTTCTCGAGCTTGATGGAATAGACATCCGTCTCGCCGGGGAAGATCTGCCCGTCGATCACGCAGGGAGGCTCCAGCGTAGGCAGCTTCTCCTCGGCGATCTTGTTTTCGGGGACGAAAGGCGGGCGATAGATCGGCTCGCGCGTACGCGGCTCGGCACTCACGAAGAACGAATGCGGCACCGTGACATCATGGTCGTCATAGAGAATGATGTCGCGACGCCCAGGTTCGGCATCGGCATCCGCCTCCACGTCGATGATCAGCACGCGCGAGATGGCGGGCGAGTACTGCCGCGCCGGGAAGATGTTGATCGAGTCGCGCCAGATCATGGACAGCTCCAGCGGATCCAGGAGGTCCATGTAGGTCCACCATTGGCACACCACCCAATCTGTCGTCTCGCTCGTCGCCTCAGGCGGGAGCTCATGATGCTTCTTGACGCCGGCATAGAGCTCTTTCACCCAGTCCCAGAGCCACGGTCTCTGCGTCTTCCCCAATGCGCGCGGCGGATTGGGCATCGACACGACACGCTTGATCCTCACGCCGCCGCCGGTGATCCAGCCGCCTTCGACGCCGTCGAGGTTCTGGCCGCCCACGACGATGCGGCGGGTGGTGCCCGCCTGAATGCCGGCGGGATAATAGTATTCCGCGTCCGGCTTGTCGCCAAAGGCGAAAGACGCAGCCGCACAGGCGGCAAGGAAGAACGCGCGCTTAAACATAGAGCTCCTTCAGTCGGCCACAATCCGACCCCTTCGGCATCACGCTGAAGCTGAAGTCCTTCTTCGCCGAGGGCAGACGGTCGTCGGGGTCGACGCCCATGCGCTCGCAGATCGTGCCCAGGAAGTCCGGCGGCGTCACGGGGCGTTCCTTGACCTTATCGGTCGTGTCGTCGCTGACGCCCACGGCCACGCCACCCTTCAGGCCGCCGCCCGCGATCAACGCGGAGAAGCAGCGCGGGAAGTGGTTGCGCCCGCCATTCCAGGGGGCCTGACGGTCCACCTTCGGCACACGGCCGAATTCGCCGGCAAGCCAGACGATCGTCGAATCGAGGAGGTTCTTTTCCTTGAGGTCCGTCAACAGCGCCGCGACCGCCTGGTCCATTTCATGCGTAGGGCGTTTCATCGTCTCGAAGTGCTTCTTGTGGGAGTCCCACCCGCCGTAGTTGACGCAAATGTAGGGCACGCCGTATTCCACCAGACGACGCGCCGCCAGCAGCTGCTGGCCAATGGTGGTCATGCCATAGCGCTCACGCATCTTCTTGTCTTCCTCGTCAAGATTGAAGGTCTTCGCGGCCGTACCCGTGATGATTTTCTGCGCATCGAGGCCCGCCTTTTCGAAGACGGGATCCACCGCCACGCGACTCACCCGCGCACAACGCGCGAAACGCTCCTTGATCTGAGCCTCGGTAAGGCCACCCGGCGGCACAATGCCGTCCACGATGAACTTCTTGGCCTTGGGGTCGCCGCCCGTCACCAGCGGCGCATAGGCGTCGCTCAGGAAGCCAAGCTCCGAGAAACGCCCCTTCGGCTGCGTGAGGATCACAAACGGCGGCAGATCGCCCTCGTACTTCTTCTGCATGAGCATCGTCGAGGAGATGGCCGCGCCAACCGACGGATACGTGATGCCGTCGCCCGGCATATGTCCCGTCTGCATGATGTAGGCGGCCTTTTCATGGCCGGGGAACGGATGCGTCAACGTACGCACCACGGAATAGAGATCCGCGCACTTGGCCAGTTCCGGCAGCCATTCGTGCACTTCGAAGCCGGCGTTCGTCTTGATGGACTTCAGGCCGTTGTTGTAGTCATACGGCGCACGCGGCTTCGGGTCAAAGGTCTCCAGCTGGCACGGACCGCCATTCTGCCAGATCTCGATGACGCTGGTCGCGAACTTCCGGGTCGTGGATGCCGGCGTAGCCGGCGTTTTGGCTTTCTGCGGTATCATATGCGGTAGAGGAATTCACGGGTGTTGAGGAGATGCCACGCGATGTCGCGGGCGTTCACGTTTTCCTTCTTGTCGAAGAGGAAGTACTCCGCCTGATCCGGCGGACGCGAGAGGAAGCGCCAATAGAGATCCTCGATCTGGTGCTTGTGGTCAAGCTTGGCAAATTCAGGCAACTTCACCAGCGAGCCCAGGCCATCCCAGACGCGCGCCGAATTGTAGAGATACAGGCGCTGCTTGGCGGTGATCGTGTTGTCACGCTCTTCCATCAGGCCTTTGTCGCGCGTGGGCTTGCCGAAGAGGATGAGGAACGAGCTCGTGATGGAGCCGTCTTCCGTAAGCACCGATTTGCGCCGGGGCGGCAGGAAGGTATACGGCTCTGGTGCCGTCGACTCCAACGAACGCTCCAGTCCCGTGAAGCTGCAGATGATGTCATCCAGGACCTCGGCGTCCAGGCGACGCGCCGGGAAGCCGTTTGTCTTGCCCGGAGTCGCCGGCAGGGCCTTGTACATGGACGAATTGAACACATGGCGCAGCAGCGGCTTCAGACGCCAGCCACCGGCCTTGAACGCCGTGCTCCAGTTGTTCACCACTGTCTTTGGCGCCATGCCGCCAAACACCCACCAGTGCACGCGGTGAATGGGCGTCGCATAGAACTGCTTGGCGAGAGGCCCCTCCAGCTCGGCCATGAACGCCTCAGGCGTCGCATCAGCCGGACCGGGCTTAAGATGCACGATCTCTTCCTTCCATTCGCGGGTGTTCTTCCAGCCCACACGAGAGAAATAGCGCGCATATTGGGCGGTGGGCTTGAGCAGGAAGGCGTTTGACGCCATCTCGGAGAGCTCTTCCGGCACATGCGGCGACGAACGGTCGATCGCACGCAGGAAGTTGGACTCCGGCACGCGGAAATTGCTGCCGCGTCCGAAAAGCAACGCCCGCGCAAAATCATTCCACGGCTCATCCCGAAGAATCGAGTTGCGCACGCGACGATGATACACGTAGACGGCGTTGGGCCAGAGGTTGATCGGGAACTCGCTCTTCACGCGCAGGAAGTCGCAGTAGCGCATCGACCAGTAGTCGGCGTAGTCCTGCGAATCCAGCAGCGTGTTCACCAGCTTTTCCTGTTTGCGGGAATCACGCGAGGCGATGTAGGCCTCCACCTCCGCGCGCGTGGGCAGGCGGCCACAGATGTCCAGATACAGCCGTCGGCACATCAGCGAAGCCTTCGCCGCCGGCGTGGAATAGGCATGCAGGTCATTCGCCCGTGCGGCGAAGGCCTCCTGCACCAGGGCGAACGACAGCGCGCCGCCCATGAATGTCCTTCGTGTTATGTCCATACCCTTTTTCCTTCCTTCAAAACTAGACAGAGGCCCACGTGCCCAGCACCTTCATCGACTCGTCGGCGGACTCCAGCACATGCACCTTCCACGACGTGCCGCCCGGGGCGACGCGCACCACCACATGGCCACCGGGGGCCACGTCACGCCACCAGTCCTTGCCCGCATAGATGCGCGGCGGCTCCTCCGGGATGAACGTGGGGAAGACCATGCGCCCGCCTGGATAGAGTGCGCGCGAGGCCATGCCGTCCGACATGTTGCAGTCGCAGATGTGTCGCGGGCACCACACGTTGATCACATACGCCGCCGCCTTCACCTCCCGGCAGAAGCTCGCCCGCATCGCGTCTTTAGTGGAGTGATGGTTAGCCTTGCACACCGTGACAGGCCCCACCATCTTTCCGACCAGCCCCTCATAGTCGACCGGCTTGCCCTCGGGCCCCGCCAGATCCACGCTCACGTCGCCGCCGGTGAAGAATGAGAACGGCCCATAGTCGATCCGAAAGCCCATCGACAGCGCGTTCTGCGTGATCTTCTGCTTGCCCGTGGCCTTCACGTAGGCCCCGGCGTAGTCAAAGGCCTCTTCGCCCTTCCCGGTCCAGCACACGCCGTTGGCGCAGATGTTCCGGACGGAAAACGTCTTGGCGTAGCGCCCTTCGGCGTCATGCTGCAGGCGGATCTGATCCCGCGCGCCCGGACGGAACGCCTCCTGCTCCAGGCCGTATTCCCGCTTCTTGGCCGCCACAAATGCCTCCATCATCTCGCGGCCAGGCGTGTCATCCGTGCCATATTGGCCATGATTCGGGAACTGATGGTCATAGAAGCGTTTGACTTTGAAATTCTCCCCCACAAGCGCAAGACCACATACCCGCCGCCCATCCCGAGCCGCCACAGTCCGCAGCAGCGGCGCGCCCGAATGGTCGTTATGCCAATGCGACAGCATCATGTAGTCGAGCGTGTCCAGACCCGGCGCCACACGCTGGATGTAACGCGTCACCCATTCGCCGCCCAGACGCGCCGCCGACGGCAGACGCGGAATGAACTGCAGCTCGTGCGGACGGAAATAATCCCCCGTGTCGTTCACCATGGCGGTACCGTCCGGGAAGCGGTAGAACATCGATTCGCCGCATCCCGTGTAGATGAAATGAAGCTCCAGCTCGCCCGGCCGCCACACGCGCAAGGGGCTGCCATTTTCAGGTGCGTTCGGCACAGGCACCAGGCGCTCACCAGGCGTGGTGGCGGTGTAGCCCGCAGAACAACCGGCAGCCGCAGCAGCCGTCAGAAAATGGCGTCTAGATATCACGCCCCCCATTCTACCAAAAAAACGTCAAAAAGACAACATTCACGCACACGTATTCATGCAAAGTAAGGCTCAGTTCTCGTCGGACAGCACGTCCACGCCCACAAGCGACCCAAAGAACTCCCAGTCGTCAAGGCGCCAGACCTCCCGTCCACAAGCATCATATTCGCCCAAATGCGGTGCCCGCCCAGGCGCGTAGACGTCCTCTGGCTGCGGGTGACACCGATAGACATGGCCGCTCGCCCGTACGGCACACGCCACATGCCGTTCAGGGAAGGCGTAGTCCGCATGTGTGGCCACGAGCTGACGAGCCGCATCGTATTCCAGAAACTTAGGGCGGGCAGACTTCGCACCAGGCGGCACGACCTTCACGCAGAAGCCTCCATTCGGCAGATCCATTACGGCTTCGGCCCCATTCAGGTGCTCGTCCCGGAAGACGTCCACCACCTTCTGCGCCTTCAGGTCCACCACCATGAAGCCACGGCGGCAGACAATGCGGTACTTGAGCTCATCCGCGCCGCCTACGCGCGCAAGATCCTTTACCGGGCGCTCCACATCCACCGCCGCCGCCAAGGCACTTGGACGCGACGTATCGTAAAGCAGCACCCGCGGACGCGCCTCGTCCGCCAGAACCAGCCGCCGCAGCGGCGGCCGCGCAGCCGGCGTCTTCAGACAGGGATGTTCATTGCGATGCACCATCCCCAGGCTCTTGATCGCGGCGGCATAGGCGCTCGGCAAATTGGTCGCCGGGTCCGGATACACCCGCACCTGGGGCGATCCCCAGAAGTGGTATTTCTCGTGCAGACCCTGCGGATAGGCATGGTAGGCGGGATTCTTGGGGACGCCGACCTTAAGCCGCGCCTTCAACGCCGGCAAGTGATCCGCGTACAATGCCCGCGGCGACACCCCCAGCTCCCAGCACAAGGTCGCCGCCAGGCCCACCGCCTCCGCCAACATGCCCAACGTGCGCTGTACCCGCACGGCCGCCAGCGCCACATGGCTCACGCTGATGTGGCGCCCCGCCAGAAAGAGGTTCGGGCAGTTCCGTGCGTACAGGCACCGATACGGCACCGAAACGACGCGCGGCCCAAAGCCGCGGTGATACGCGCACGAACGGAACGGCTCCTTGAACGCCGCCGCATTGCGGGGATCGGGGAAATGCTGGTCGATGTCCCACGTGACGGCAGCCGTGCCATCCGGGAACGTCCGCTGCCCCTCCAGGTCATTCTGCGTGAAGACATAGTCGCCCACCACACGGCAGCCCTCGCGCTTGCCGCCGATGGGAGATATCCAGCTGAAGCGGTCGCGGGCAAAGTCCCCTTTACGCGGCGAGACGTTCTTGAGGTAATGCCAATTCGAGAAGATCGCCAGGAGGCCCCAATCGCGGATGGTCTCCGTTTCCCGCGCCATGTCGCGGTATTGCCCCGCCTCCTGGGCCCAACCGCCCGTGCGCGAGTACGTGGCGCTGGATTCGTCAATCGCCAGCGCCCAGGCCGAGATGTCAGGGAAAGGAACGGTGCGTGGCTCCTTGCGTGTGGTCCACTGGATGGAATGCCCCATCACCAGACGGTCCGCCTGGACAGGCGCCGAAATCTCGCCAAACGCCGACCGTGCTTCGCGTCCGTACATAGTCGCGCAGCCCGCCAGCCGCGCCAGCACCGCATCACCCGTCGCATCACAGAAAAGCCGCGCCCGCCAGCGCGTACGTGCGCCTGTACGCGTATTGCGCGACACCACGGCGGCGATGGCCCCCACGCCGTTCGTCTCCACGGCGTAGACACGCTCGCCCGTGCGCAGCGACAGATACTTGGCCTGCACGCCGGCCCGACACGAATTCAGCTTGCGCCGATCCTCGTAGTCTTCGGCCCGATCCACGCTGCCGCCGCCCAGAATGGGCGCAATTGACTCCACCACATTCCCCAAGGCCTGATTTTCGCCCACATGAATGTCACCGCCCAGACCCACACGCACTTCCGACGAATTGCATCCGCCCACCACGTCTCGATCCTGCAGGAGAAGCGTGCGCATGGTGCCGCGCGCCGCCGCCTGCGCCGCGCAGAGGCCCGAAATGCCGCCGCCCGCCACCAGAAAATCAAAGGTCCCGCCCTCGCGGATCGTTGGTGCCTGATGCATTCGGCGCAAGGCCTCCAGAGCCGCCTCATCCGACGCCGTCCTTACCAGCGCCACGGCGTCGCAACGTCCGTTGAACCCCGTGAGGTCGTGAAGCGCCAGCCTGTGGCGTCCGGCGGACAAGTCAACCGCGCCGGCCTCCACCCAATGCCAATCGCGCCCATCTACGCCCAATTCCGCCGGAAGTTCACGGCCATCCAGCAGAATCCGGAAGCGTCCCGGTGCGGCAGACGTCCATTCGCCCGCCCAATTTCGGGTACGCGCCCAGACATGATAGACCCCCGCCGTCTGGACGTCGAGTGTCGTCACCGCATCCGCGACAGGCTCGCCATAGCCATGGGCCATCACATAGGAGGATCCTATTTCGCCCATCGACGAAGGATCCAGCGTCCAGCCTCCCAGATCCGTGAAGTTCTCGCACTCGACATACAGGTCGGTCACAGAGCCCCACACGGCCACACCCTGCAGCAAGGCGAGAGCCAGCAGCTTTGACTTCAAGTTGAATTTACGCATGGCCCAGTCTCCCCTCTCTCGGCGGGCGAAGGTCTAGTTAAGCGAATCGACCACCATCAGGGGACGTATCACATCCCATCTGTCACGTTGAAATCTGCGCGCCAACACGGAATAGGAAAGCCGCCGACGGTCGTTTTCCTCCGAAGAGGTGATGTCTAAAGTCCCTTGCCGACGCCGTATCGCCGCCTGCCAGATCTGCCGCAGCAGATCTTCCAGAATGCGCGCAGGCGACAGCTCGGTGAGCCCGCCACGATCAGCCGCGATGAGAATCTTGTCCAGCCAACGGCACTCTTCAGGCGGCAGAGCACTGCGCAGCGCGGCAATCTCATCGGAACTGGTCTCCAGCTCCTTCAGCCAGGCCGTCACAAAGGCGCGCGTGAAGTCATGGGCGAAGACCTCCATCGGCGCGCACCCGCGCACCATCGCCGCCAGCTCGGCATCACGCTCGTGCACGAAGAGGAATTCGCAGAGGGCCGTCTCGCGGGGCGGCGGCGGGTTGTTGACGGGGGCCGCCGCATCGTGCGAATCGTCACTTTCCGCCATCTCGGCGAAGTCGGGGCCATAGAGAATCTCGTCCGGAACATCTGCAAGATCCGCAGGGACGGGCGCGGGGGCCGCATTCCGAACGACGGAAGCGCTTGGCGTCTGCGCGGCCGCAGTTGCCGCGTTCGTCTTCGAAACAGAAGCAGAGGCCTTCGTGGTGGCGGCCGGCGAGGCGAATGTCCGTGACGCATTGGCCTTGACTTTGGCCAAATCCTCCTCCAGCGCAGACACGGGCACGCCCAGAAGCTTGGCCGCCTCCGCCAGCAAGGACGCCCGCATCACGGCCGACGTGCACAGCGCAATCGTCTCCAGCACGGCGCGACTCACCCGCGTGAAGGCGTCTATGGAATCCGGATGCGCTTCCTTTGCGCGCAGTACGCGCACCTGAAATGACGTGATGGACTCTGCGGCGTCCAGACAGGCCTGGAACGCCTCGGTGCCCTTCGTGCGCAGCAATGAGTCAGGGTCCTCCCCTTCCGGCAGCGTCGCCACGCGCACGGGAATCTCGGCGGCAAGAAATCCGCCGCCCGTGCGCAGTGCCGCCTTCTGCCCGGCGCCGTCGGCGTCGAAAACCAGCACCACCGAATCGGCGCAGCGTTTGAGCACCTGCACATGCTCCTTGGTGAATGAGGTACCCTGACTCGCCACCGCCACATTGAAGCCGCAGGCATGACAGCGGATGACATCGATCTGCCCTTCGCAGACGATCGCCTCACGACGCGGCGCCTTGACGATGTTGCCGGCGGCCTGGTCAAGCGCATAGAGGATATCCGACTTCTTGAAGAGGACTGTCTCGGGCGAATTGACGTATTTGCCGCCGCGCATCTTGGCCTTGTCCGTCTCCAGCGTGCGGCACGAAAAGGCGACCGTGCGTCCGCTCTTGTCGCGAATCGGGAATACGACGCGTCCCGCAAAGCGATTGTACCAGTTCCCGCCGGGGAAACGCGGCGGCAGCAACACACCCGCCGCCTGCAGTTCCTCCGGCTTGAAGCCGTTCTTCTCTGCCCAAGTCAGCATCGCCCGCGACGATATGGGCGCGTAGCCAATCTGAAAACGCTCGGCGATGTCGCCGTCCAGCGCCCGGCTCGTCAGGTAGTCGCGCGCCGGCTGCGCCTCCTTGATCTGAAGCAGACAGCGCCGATAAAAGGCCGCGAGTTCGGCATGCATCGCCAGAAGCCGCTTGCGCATGCCTGCCTGGGGGTCCTCCTTCTCCTCGATCGTCACGCCGCAGCGCTCCGCCAGCTTCTTGACGGCCTCGATGAACGTGAGGCCTTCCTGTTTCTGCACGAACTTGAACACGTTGCCCGACTCGCCGCAGCCAAAGCAATGGTAGAAGCCACGGTCTGGATGAATGACGAACGACGGCGTCTTCTCGTGGTGAAACGGACAACAGGCCTTGTAGTCGGCCCCTGCTCGGCGCACCTGTATGCCATAGGAAGAAATCAGGTCCGCCAAGTCAACACGGCCCTTTATCTCCTCGAGCACGGAATCTGGAATGGAATAGGCCATGGGCTGACTATCGGATATTGATGCTGAAGCCCGGAAGACGGTTGACCTCCAGCAGCTCGGCCTTGCCAGCCCCCTCAAAGGCAAACACCAGGTCATTCGTCGCCGACGCGCTACGGAACAACACTTCCGTCTCGCCCACAGTCGTCACCTCCTGAACCATCTCGCCATTGCACGTCACCGTCAATGTGCCCGGCGCCGACAGACGCGCCACCAGACGATAGGTCGTCGAACGACCAGACGGGTTGAGGAAGGTCGCCGCCAGCGTCTCGCCATCCGTCAGCGCCACCGCGTGCGCATCCGTCTCGACCGCACCCGCGCTTGCCGCCGTAACCTTCAGGCGTGAGGACGTGGACAGATCGGTCGCGTACAACGGCCGCCAGTCACCTTCCAGCGCGCCTACATCCACATGCGCATTCATCACCCGCTGGAATGTGCTTGCGTCGAGATCCTTCGGCAGGAACGGCGGGAAGTTGGCTACATCACCGCGATCAATGGCGGGATTCGCGCCGGGGATCGGGCGCAACTCGGCGTCGACCGCCACCTCATCGCCACCGACGCCGATGAAACAGGAATCCGCGTCAACTTTGTCCGCACTCAAGCCGCCGATACCCTTGGCGAACACGGTGTTGTAGGCCGGAATGGTCATGGCCCCAGCGCCGCCGCAGGAACCCAGCACGAGACAGTTGCTGATGCTGGCGATACCGCTGGAAACGCCCGAAAGCGCCGCGATCGAAGCCGTTCCGGCGTAGTTGCGGTCACCCGCACCAAAAGTGCAGAACGCCAAACGCGTGAATGAATAGACACCCGCCGTCTTCGACCGTGCACGATCCGCCACCGTGCCCCACAGATTCGCCTCGCGCGCATTGCCGCCATGGCTCAGGGCGTAGTTCTCGAACAGGCGGCAGCGCACCGCGTTGACGAAGCGCACACCGCCCGCCGTATAGGCATGGTTATTGGAAATGATGCAATCATAGGCGTAGGCATTATCGCGACCAGCACCATGACCCAAGACACCACCTCCGCAGATCGGCAGAGCCCAGTCATTTTCGTATTTGGCCGTGTCATAGTAGTCCGTGTAGCCACCTGTCAACGTGAAGCCGCGAACCATCGACTCTTTTCCCGCCAAGTAGACGCATCGCACCGCGTTCGACCCCAAGCCGTCCTGCACCTGGGACTCCGACAAATCCGGTGCGCCGACGATGATGGTCTGTTCTGCGCCAGCATCGGACACCAACGTCACCCCAGCTGGCACGACGGCGCGTGCGAAGGCATAGACAGTTCCAACACGTCCCTGTCCCTCATCATAGACGCCGGGCGCGGCATGAACCACATCGCCCGCCGTCAACGCCGACGAACCGAGCACGCCCTGCAGCGTCTTCTTGGGCGCCTGCGGCAAACATCCCGTGTTGGCGTCACTGCCACGGACAGCATCCACATACCAGTCATGCGCGTACAGCAGCTCGAAACTGCAGCCGCCGTTGGACGCCACTTCGTCTGCCGTCCAAGTGACCGTCTGCCCCACTTCGTAGGCATTGGTCACGCCATTAACGACATATCCAGCACAGGGACGCGCGAGCGACCCATCCAGCGTGATCGTGAGGCTGCCACCCGCCGCGAGCATGTTTGCGCCAAGCGTCCCGCCCAGCACCGCAACACCACCATGTTCTGCACCCACCCAAGCCACAGGCACCACATCCTGCCAACAACCGGCCATCGGCCGGCCATCGGCATTCAGACGAACCGGCCGCCCGTTGATGTCGCAGGAGATATGCGCCGCGAAATTGGTGGCCCATGTTCCCCAAGCGGGGCTAGCACGATCAGGGAACCGTCCACCAAGCGCCGCCCGAGAGTTGCCGGCCAGACGGTAGTCGCCATGGGCAGCATCTACATAGCTCACCCCACAGGGATCGATCGTGTCGTTCCCCGACGCGTCAATGGGCTGCGAGACACATCCCCAGTATGTGTAGTCGGCATAGAGGGTCGGCAACTGCAGCACACTGGAGAGGTGGAACGGATAAGTGCGGTTGCTGTTGGCAGGACCCGACACGGGCGCCGTACTCAACTGCAGATGCGTTCCCGTGCCCACCACGCAGTTGGCGTTTGCGCCAGGACCACCCTGCCCCAACTTGCAGCTGAGATCCACAAAACAGGCCGTGAGGTTCGAATAACGCGTCACACCGCCATAACCTTGGCAATCATAGATTCGGCAGCGCTGCAGCCAACCGCCGTGTACGGTGGATCGCACCGACGAACAGTTCGTGATAACGCAGTCCAGGACCTGTAGCTGATAGCCATCAGGGCTATCCACGGCACCGCCGCGATCCGTGGCCACGTCCTTCGCGTAGCTCTCAGCCTTGGAGTGTCCGTCTGCAAGCGTAAAGCCCTGGATCATGGCATTGGCGCCGCCAATCGACCCCACGCAGCGTATCGCGTCCGACCCGCAGCCCGGATACCCCTCCGGGAACGGCTGGGCGCTCAGCGCGGCCGCCTGTCCGCGAATCATCGTAGCCGCCGCGCCATCGGTCGAACGGATGATGACCGGCCCACCCGGCACAACCACGCGGCAAGGCGTCGCATTGAGATCGGCCGAACCCTCGGCATAGACGCCCGGACGTGCATGGACAATTGTATTATCGTTCGGCCCCACACTCTTGATGTGCTCCATGGCCGCCTGCAGCGTGCGGAATGGATGTGCTTCTGTGCCATCCGCCGTATCCGCATCCGCCGTAGGATCCGTCCAGAGTTCACGTGCCACCGTCAAGTCCGTGAGCGTCAGCACGTCTTGAACGCACGGCGGGTAACAGAAGTGAACCTTACCCTCCGGCGTAGGATAGCGAAATGCAGACGTACCGCCAAGGAAGCCCTCCAGTTTGGTGCGGAAATAATTGGCCCCGGCGGGCTTATAATAAGTAAAGGCCGGAAACGACTCGGCATAGGCATAGCTTACGCGCAGATTCTTGATCCCTTCCACTTCCGCATTGGCAGGGAATACAATCCGGCCTGTACCAGGCGTCACGCCGGGTCCCTGCACGGCGCCCACATTGCAGGCCTCGCGCGTGAGATCCAGCGGATTGCCGTTAAAATCGGTCATGGCCGTATCTGCCGGCAGTTTGATGACGTCCGTGAGATAGCACGTACGGCCCCCGTCGACGATAGGCGCACCCGCCATTGGACGGAAATCGCCACATGCGGGCCCCAGCAACTGGTATTGGCCTGTTGCAGCACCACTCACGCAATTGGTGTAATAACAGGGATTGCTGGCATTGACCACCATCTCCTTGCCGGAGAGATTGGCGAAATAGGTGTTGTAGACAGCGGCATCTCGATCCGCGCCCGACGAGCTACAGCCATAGATCGTGCAGTTGACGGTCAATGAGGCATTGCCTACTTGCGGACGTACGTCCGCGCTCCTGTTCACCCCAGCAAAGATCACGCAGTTCCACAAGGCCGCGCCACTGGCCGAACAGCCAAAAGACGCGCCCTGACAGCCTGTGAAGAGACAGCGAATCGCCGTGCCACCATTGAGGCCCGCCCCCCACACCGCGTAGCCCTCGACAAAATCGCAATCCACGAAGTAGGCACGATGCACATCTGCTGTGCGACTCCTCGTCTTGGCACCATAGACGTGCACGCAACCACCCCAACGGGCACATCCCGCCGTGTCACTCCCCGTATCATGGCTCGCGCCATGGCGAAAGGTCAAATTATGGAACTCGCTGTCATACCCGCCCGGTGCCACATACACGCACCGAATGCCATTGGGGCCATATGTGCCCGACGAAGGATCCGGCGCGCCCTCGATAATGGTCTCACGTCTGGCCCCAATTGCACGAAAATAGAGTTTTTTCGACACAATCAGGCGATTCTTATGATTTGCATCGGCATATTCGCCCTCCACATAAACGCCCGGCAGCAAATAGACCGTATCGCCTGCCGCCGCCGCGTCATGAGCATACTGCAACGTGCGAAAAGGCGATTCTGCCACCACGCCACGTCCCTCAGCGTCCATCCCGTCTGGCTTCACATACCAATTGGCCGCCTCAACATGGACTCCAAAAGAAACTGCGGCAACACAAACTAGAAATTTGGCACTCATGCCGATAGTATAGCAAAAACGGCCGACAAAGGAATGGCGAAGTTTGAAAATTGTCGGCCGCGAACGTGAGTTGCCCATTGCCAAACGAAGCGAAATAAGGTATAATAAGCAATCATTTTCTGTAAACCAGAGTAAACAAACACAGGAGCATCACATGTCAGGTCACAGCCACTGGGCGACAATCAAGCGCGCGAAAGGCGCGGCGGACGCGAAGAAGGGCAAAATCTTCTCGAAACTCGGCAAGGAAATCACCATCGTCGTGAAGGCGAAGGGTGGCGATCCGGACAACAATCCGACGCTCCGCACGCTGATCGCCAAGGCGAAGGCGGCGCAGATGCCGAACGACAACATCGAGCGTGCGATCAAGAAGGGCACGGGCGAGCTCGAGTCCGCCGAAATGGTCGACGCCCAGTACGAGGCGATCAAGGGCAGCGTCG
>JAKSOW010000150.1 GCA_024405395.1 Kiritimatiellia bacterium
ACGTGAGGCGCACAGGCGCGGGCTGGACGGCCGTCTGGTGCACATAGTTGGTGCCCTTGACGAACACGGGCGCACTCCAGACGCCATTGTCGAGCGTCTCCAGCGTGTAGCCGTCCAGCACATACGTGCGCTTCCCCTGCTGGGCGATGGTCGCAGACGAGAAGTTCCATTCCTCTTTGACGACGTAGGTCCCCTCAGCTTCAACGCCATGCGCAACCGGCTGCGAGGTGGCCACCAACACATTCGTGCGCGTAAGCACGCCATCGAAGCGCGCACGGTCCACCATGCGATTCCATGCCAATTCCTCTTCCGTCAGGAGGCGATCATAGAGTCGGAAGGATTTGTAGACACCTTCACTATACCGACTTGACCGATAAGTACCCTGGGCCCCGCCTACGCTCCACGTATTGCCGCCCACCTCCTCAAACACCCTACGGTTCTTGCTGGTACTCCACGACGTCGACTGCGTGATGTACATTTTCGTCTCGTCGCATCCCAACGAGATATAACGGCCATCCCACTTGCTGAGGTTAACACGGCCGCTACCACTCTCGCTGCCCCACTTGTCAAACTTCCACGTCAGGTAATTATCGTTGGTCCTGGAGAAAAGCCCATTGTCAGTCGAAATGCCGAAGTAGTTCGGATAGGTATTGGTCTGGGACGCAAAGTCAATATCCATCACGGCCTGTACGGTCAACGCCAGGCCCACCGTGACAGGCGCATCCATCTCCCAACAGGACATCTGGTGCACCGCATAGCCGTCTGCCCGCCATTCGCCCGATGTAATGTCATCTCCGAAGAGCGACATCGTGTTGCCCGCAACAAGGTCCACCCACTTCTCGGCCGCGTTCTCATGCGGCAGCATCTCGCCCACATTGCGGATGCCGTCATAATGCGCCACAAGCCCCTCCTGCACATAATCGCGCACGCGGAAATCGCCCGCCTGACGCAGATCATGCGGCGCGCGCCAGAGCCACGTGATACGCCGCCGTACGGCCGACGGCTCGAGCATTTGGGATGTGCCCTGCCGAACGATAGGCTCCCCGTACGCCTGCGCGGCCTCATCCCATATCTCAATCCGCGCACCGTCACACACCCAGTAGTTGTTGCCCACACGCATCACTTCTGGCCTCGTGAAGGCATGCGCGCCATAGAGTTTATAGTAGCCGTCCTCCGCGCTCGCGCCCTCGGGATTGCACGCGGCGACCTCGACGATATTGGGCGACGTTGGAATAATCCCGCGGAAACGCAGGTCATCCAACTCCCGATTCCAGGCCAGCTCGCCCGCATTCAGCCGACGATTGTAGAGGCGAATGGCATGGATTGTACCCACCATGGAACGCGCGACGTAGTTATAAAACGTCGTCCCTATTGGCACGCCGCCGATATAGAACTGAGAAGGCGCAAGCGCCCCCGTGAAGGAATTGCCTCCTATACGTCGTCCCAGCGGCTGGTCATTCTGCGCGACCGCGATTTCAGTATAGTCCAGACAGGCCGAAAGGTACTGCCCCTGCCAACTCGGCGTGGATGTACGCCCCGCGATAACGGTTTTGAAGTAAAGCGTCGGATTGACATTGTTCGTGTAGGTATAGAAATTGAAGATATCCCCACCCCCGCCGAATACTGACGGATAGGCCCGTATCTGATCGTGGCTATCATACGTCGTCACCGCCTGGAACATGCCGACGGGGCCCGGCGTAACCGTCTTCAGCAATTCCCACCACTCGGAACCGGCGAAGTAATACCCGTTGTCCACCCAGTGGCCAAGCTCAACATCACCTGCATCACTTGCATCGGCATGTTCGGCGTCGACACCATTGGGAACCAGATTCTTCCACGTGGTGGCTGCGGCATTATGCGGCTGATCGAGCCCCTCATTGAGAATGCCGTCAAAGTGCAGCACTAGTCCATTCGTCACATAGTGCGCGGCGTCATATTGACGCACCCCGCCGACTGACTCGACTTGCCAGATGAGGCGCACGCGCGGACAGGCCACGCAATTGGTGTAGGCGTATGACATCTCGTCAGACGATGTCACGGCCAGCCATTTGGCGGCATCCATGTCCCAACGTTCCAGCGTATAGCCCACTGTCGCATAGTCAATGCCGTCTTGCGTAAAGTTACCCGGGCCCGTAAATGTATGCGTACCATTGACGGCAAACATCCCAGTGGGGAATCCCAACACGTTGCCGATGGACGTAGCCACCACCGCATTCGTCTCGGGCGGGGCTTGGCGGAAACGCGCCTCGTCGACGAGGCGGTTATGGGCCAGCTCATCCTCCGTCAGCAACCGATTGTAGAAACGCACCGCATGGACCTCGCCACGTGAATAACGTGTCGCCGCGCGCAGAGCCGACGTAGCTGATCCACCCCACGACCACTTCAACGGCCCAATTTCATGCAACACCGTACGGCTTTTGTAATTATTGCTGCCCGTGCTCCACACAGTATCTTCACTGATGTAGACATGCTCGTCATCCATGCCTGCCGAGAAATACTTTCCTTTCCACGAAGTAATTCGCGGCCGCGCCATTGACTGGGAATAGGGAAAACCTTCCGGATCGACCTTCCAATAGACCGTTGAAAGGCTCGTCCGTGAGCCTGGAGACGCGAAAAAGCCGAAGTCATCTGGATTGGACAGATAATTGGGGTAATAGCCACTCAGATCAGGCTGTTCGTCGACCTTGAAGTCTGCCACCATCTGAACCGTGAAATTCGCCGGCAGATACAGCGCCTCGGACATCACCGCATACGATTTGGCATCAAAGTAATAGCCCTTTCCCGTCCACCAGCCCTCACCCACAGCATCTGCAGTGGTACCCGTATGGTACTGAAACACGGCAGGGGCGCCATTGGGCACAAGATTCGCCCACGAAGTCGCCGTGCGGTCATGGGCCGCCATGCTACCCGCATTGCGGATACCGTCAAAATGGGCGACAAGTCCATCCTGAACATAATCGCCCACATCGTAGACGACAAGGCCCAAAGGCCGAGCCGGATCCACGATCATGTCCATATCACCCGCACAGGCACAGCTTGCCGCGCCCATCGCCGCCAGAAGAAAACGTATGGATTTGGTCATGTCGATAATTATGCTAGGATAATTGGGACTCACTTGTTCGTGCCGTTCACGGCTCAGATCACACAACCCCAAACTGCCGCACAACTACCAAAACAGATTAGAAGATTCTCAATATCCTTTACGAGGAGTATAACATTTCCACGCCACCCAAACAAGAAGAAAAGTGATTTTCCGGCGTCATTTTTTTTGTGTGTGGGGGGGGGGGACTACCCCCTTACAGCGCCGTTTTGAAATCGCCCCCGCACTTTGGCGCGCGTTTCTTGCACAAGGCTCAACAGACGACAACCTCATGCCCGTCACGACAGGAACTCATGCGCGGAGAGAGTGGTCTACTGGAGATATCCGAGCGCGAATCATTCGCGTACGGACCATTAGACGTCAAAGTACCACACATTTGACGTCTAAACAGTGGGACCAGACGTCAAATTAGATGCAATTAGACGTCTAATCTCCGCTTTTCACAGTAGGCAACAGCCCGTTTCATATGGGCAAACAAGGGCCTGCACCCTAGGCAAGTACCTTTTTCAAGGTAGGAATCAGCGATTTCAGCTCTTGACGCGAACGAGATATCCCGGAGGGCCGAAACCAACAGCCCCTACGAAGCGACGAGTATGCCCCTGTCCGTACCTACTTCAAGGCACAGGGCCCTTTCTCGCAGCCGCCGGAACAGGCCATCACCTCGAGGAAATTCCCCGGCAACTTGCCCATGCCGTAGAGCTTGAGCTGCATCGCCGTCTTCTTGTCGAGGCCATTGATCTGCTTGGCATCCAGCTTGAAGCCGGGCACACGTTCCGTGGCCTCCGCGAGCACCGCCTCCGTAACGCCACAGCTATGCGCATAGCCCCGCGCCGTCGCGCAGGCCGGACGAGCCACCGGCCACGGTTCGCACGCCATCACGTCAATGCCGCGACCGGCGAAGAGCGCCCCGAGCTCCTCGAAGCTCAAGACGAAATCCACCCCCGTGCGCTGGGCCTCGTCGCGCTTGGCCACGCACGGACCGATGAACGCCGTCTTGATGCCGGGTGTCTTCTCCTGCGCGAGCTGCTTGGCGTACACCATCGGGCTCGGCGTGGTCGACACATGCGGCAGGAACGTGGGCACGTGCTTGGTCACCAGATTCACGTAGGCCGGACAACACGAGGTCGTCATCAGCATCTTCGGATCCTTCTCCAGCCGCTCCAGGAACTCCGCCGTCTCATGCTTCGTGGTGAGTTCGGCGCCCAGAGCCACCTCCATCACGTCGGCAAAGCCAGCCTTTGCGCAGGCGCTCAGAAGCTGCTCTACCGTGCCCGGGAACTGCGAACCGCAGGCCGGCGCCACCATGGCGACAATCTTTTCGCCGCGACGCATGGCCAGCAGAAGGTCCAGCAACTGCGACCGCTCCACGACCGCACCAAAGGGACAGTGCACCAGGCACTTGCCGCAGTAGACGCAACGCGTGAAGTCGATCTCGGCAAACCCATGCTCGTTCTTCTTGATGGCCCCCACGGGGCAGGCCTCCTCGCACGGCACGCTCGTCTTCACAATGGCATGGTAGGGGCAGGCCTGAATGCACTTGCCGCACTTGATGCAGAGCGACTGGTCCACCACACTGTGACCGTCCACAATCGAAATGGCCTTCTTGGGGCAATTGTACATGCAGGGGCGCGCAAAGCAGCCACGGCAGTTCTCGGTGGACACCACCCGCGAATCCGGGCAGCCCGAACAGGCCGCTTCGCACACGCACAGGGGCGACAGAGGTTGCGCCGATGCTGCTGGTGTGGACGTCTCCGCCGCAGCGGCCTTCTCCTGCCAATACTGGCCCAGGGTCTTCGCTTCATCCGTCTCCTCACGGGGCGACACGCCCAGAAGCGACATCAGGCGGTACTTCAGCACGGCGCGGTCATGGTAAATGCAGCACCGGGACGACGGATCGTTCTTCGGGCGAAGTTTGACGGGGATACGGTCGAGCTCCGTGTTCAGGGAATCGGCGTCGAACGCGCGCACGAGGCGAATCAGCAGCTCGCGGCGAATGGCAGTGGTTGCGGTCAACATTTAGGCCACCTCCAATCCCAGCAGCTCGCGCAGACGGGCCATCACAGCCCCCGGCGTTGCACGCGACATCATCTCTGTGCCGTTGAAGCGCACAAACGGCGCTCCGCCCAGCCTGTCGTTCTCACACTGGCCCAGACAGGATTTAGCTTCAAAGGCCACCCGTTCCCGCATCTCGGGCGGCAGCTGCGCCTCAAGCTCCATTAAATGCACCGCCCCCAGCAGATAGCAGGCCGTGCCGCAGCAGATCTCAACCTTTACCTTGTCCATGACTCTCCTTCTCCTTAATAGAAATTAACGCGCACTTCTTTGCGATACCGTTTCTCCAGAACCGCCGCGAGGCGTCGCGTCACGCTCCGCCGTAGTTCCAGGTCCTGGGGAATGTTGGGGTCCTGATGACTCTCGTTCACCTTTGTGCCCACAACGAACTCGATGCGGTCGTGTCGGGCCAATCGTTCCAGGATGGCGCGCGCCGCGGGACTTTCCCCTTCAGGCGAGCGTCCCTCCTCCAGGGCGGACAGCACGGCGCTCAGAGTGAGAATGCCCTCCGTGGCGATGCCCACGCCCGGCACCTTGCCTACAGGCGGCAAACGCCCGGCCGCGCGCATGTCGGCAAGCGAAATCTTCACCTCCACGCCGAGTTCACGCGTCAGGATGTTCATCGTCGTGCCGCCGCAGATGACCACATGGTCTTCGCCCAGACCCGCCTGACTCGCAAACTCCGCGCCGCTCTCGCGCCGGAACGCCGGCCCTGTGAGAATGCGCCCCACGCGCGCATGGCGCAAATAGACCACAAGGCAGGAGACATCATCTCGGCAAACGCCCGCCGTAATGTTCACCGAGCGGCGGGCAATCTCCAGCGAGAGGTCGCGAGCCGAGATGTCCGCTTCCGCGGCGATGCGCTCCTGGGCAAAGGCACGCACGCCGCTGCGCCGCCACCCCAACTTCATGTCGCGCCGTTCGCCCAGACCCGCCTGAGTGACCCCGTCCGAACAAAGAATGATCCGGTCCCCGGCCCGCAGGTCGACCTCGCATTCGCGCACCGTGCGGTCGGGCCAATGAACGCTCACCATGCGCTCCTCGGACACCGGTGCGATCTCCTCAGTGCCCCGTAGGTGGATATAACCCGGGTTGCCCATCTCCAGGATTTTGGCCCTGCCGCCCAGAGCGAAGTCGAAGAGGGAGAAGGTCGCGTAGCTGATCTTCCGCGTTTCGCACACGGGAAGCGAGTCCATGATGATCTCCACGGCCTCCAGCGTCGGGATGTTCGACTGCAGAAAGCGCAAGGCCATGGTGGTGGTCATAGTCGAAAGCACATGGGCCTTCACGCCACTGCCCAAGCCATCCGACAGCGCCGCAATGTACCGATTCTCGCGGTCCACCGTGAGAAGACGCACATCGTCTCCACACGCCGCCTGCCCCGTCTTCGTGAACTGGGCATACTCCATCTCAATGAAGAGGTCTTCAGCCATTGAGATACGACTCGCTGTCGCCTCCGTTGTAGCTTACGCCGACCGTCTTCGACTCGTAGGTGCCGGCGATCTCGTTGAGCATGATCTCCGTCTCGGCGATGTGCTCGCCGAAGAGGCGCGCCACCTCCTGGACCGTGTGCACGTTCTGGCGAATGACCTCACGGGCCTTGGCCGCCACCTGTTCGCGCTGCATCTCGTTACGGGAGACGTCCTGGATCACGGCGCCGGCCGATTCGCCCTGCGTAATGGGGAACACGCTCACATTGACCAGGCGCTTGCCGAGCGGCTGCCGGAACTTCTCGATTTCGCTGCCATGCTCCAGCGCCCCGGTGAAGAGCCCAGCGAACTCCGGCAACAGATCCGAGATGGACATGCCCTCGATCGTGCCGAGTGCCTCGAACGCCACCCCCACGCCCACCAGGTCAGCGAAGTGGCGGTTGCACTCCAGTACGTTGCCGCCAGGACCCACGAGCACCACGGCGGCCGGGATGTAGCGGATGAGCGCATTGGACGTGCGCTGGAAATTCTGCTTGAGGTAGGTATGGCACATCTCCACTTCGGCCTTGCCGTCCAGCAACGCCTCCGCGAAGGCACGACACGATTCGTAGCCGCAGGCCCCGCAGTTCACCTCAGCAGCCTTGTTTGTCTTCCCCACGCGCGCCAGAGCTGCGGCGATATCGGCTTCCGTATGCGGACGCACGGACGCAGCCATCGCCGGATAGACCTCCTCCGCGCACGTTTCGGGCGTACGGGACGGACGAATCGGCGCCAGTGCATCCGTGGCAAGCAATGTCGCCAGCGAGCAGCTACCCTTCATCGCAGGGCCATTAACACACCCGCCAGAGCACGCCAGCGCCTCAATGAAGATGGGACGTCCGTTGCCCCCCGCTGCCGGCGGCGGCTGGGCCAGCAGGCGGCGCAGGCCCTCCAGACCCGAAACGGAGACATAGCGAATCCGATCGCCGCCATCGCGCAGGGTGTCGTTCATGCCGCCTTCAATCGCGTAGAACCGACCTTCGGCGGCAGGACCCAGGGCGAGCGCGGCAGGGGCCGCCTGACGCACAACGACGCCACGCTCCTCAAACAGCTGTTCCAACGAAGCAAACGTAACGGCCAGCTGCAATTCGTCGCCATGCGCATCCGATTCGTTCTTCTTCGCCGCGCACGGACCAAAGAACACGACCTTCGCCTTGGGGTCAAGCTTCTCCCGCAAAAGGCCCACATGCGCGCGCACTGGGGACGGTACGGGCGAGATGTAGGGCGCCCACGCGGGCGCGTAGCGGCGAATGTAGTCGACGCAAGCCGGACAGGCACTGGAGATAATCACAGGCGGCGGCGCGTCCACGGCCAGCAGATTCGACACACGGGCGCTGACCACCTGCGCGCCGTGCGCCGTTTCGGATACGCCAACAAAGCCTACGGCCTTGAGGGCACCCGCCAGCTGCTCAATGGAAACACCCGGGAAATAGCCCGTGAAGCTGGGCGCCACCGAGGCATAGAGCTTTTCGCCCGAATCCAGCAGCGTGCGCAGACGCGCCAGATCGCTGCGGATTTTCTTGGCCCCGACCGGACACACCTTGACGCACTCGCCACACGCCACACAGGCTTCGGGAATCACGCTGGCGTTGCCGTTGACGATCCGAATGGCCTTGACGGGACAATGCCGTACGCACTTATAGCAATCCTGGCATTGGTTGAGAATGGTGTAAACGGGGCTTGTCATTTGGCCTCCTGCGGGAAAAGGCCCGTGAGAATATCGTTCATGACACCACGATCGACACGCGTGTAGACGCGGTCATTGACGACGACAACAGGACCACCCGTGCAGTTGCCCGTGCACAGGCTCCCCGAAAGATCCACATCAACCTCGTCCTGCAGACCACGTGCCGCGAGAAACTCTTCACAAAAAGACAAATTGCCCTCGTTCCCGCGGGCAAAGCACGAGCTTCCCATACAAATGACGATCCTAGGTTTCATAGGCGCTATCTCAGAATTCCCTGAAGGATTCAAGTTGATGCAACAGATACTAAACCGAAATCGCTACATATTATACGATATTTAATTATCTATTGCAAGTGGGCTCAGCACCCATCGTGGCCACCCGCACTGCCCCAAAGGGCTAGGGCAAGCCACCTCATCTGCTTTTGCATTCCATTTTCAGGCGCGCCATGGAATAGCCAACCGAAGGCAATTCAAACAGGAGCTTGCCCTCCGCCATGCGCACGGAGACGGCATTCCCCAGCTCGACGCCCTCCAGATGCGTGTGTCCGCCGAGCGCGACCGACAGCGTTCGGGTCGTATCCGACGCATTGCAGGCCAGAACGTAGAGGCTGC
>JAKSOW010000151.1 GCA_024405395.1 Kiritimatiellia bacterium
CGAGATGCACAACCGTCGCCCGAAGGCCGGCGAGCTCTATTTCCAGTACGGCTCGCCTGCCATTCACGTCTTTGCCCGCGCGTTCCTCGAACGTGAGGCCTCGAAGGACATGCCGCTTCATCTCGCGCACAAGAAGATTCCCGAGGTTGATGCCCAGGGCAAGATCGTCAAGCCCGCGGCGCCGAATGGCTGGAAGTTCGAGAAGTTCATCTTTGACGCCTTGGCGGACGCGAAGGGCGTCACGTGCTTCGCCTTCGACCGCGCCGAGGAATTCTCGCCCGTGAAGAACGCCGAAGGCAAGGATTCGCCGGCGTCCTGCCGCGCGGACCTGCAGGCCAAGTGGCGTCGTCCGCTGGCGAAGGCGGGCATTGCCGTCCCCGACCGGATTCCGCTTGAGATTGACCCGGTCTACGCCCTGGATGCCGCCGAACTCGCGTCGCTTGGCCTTGTGTTGCGGGCTGATGACTGATTGCAAAGGACTTGAATCATGGCCACTCGTAGGCAGGCCCGTGAATGGGCTCTCCAGCTTCTGGTGCAGCTGGACCTTAATCCCGAATCGCGTCTCGACCCGGTGATTGACGCTTTCTGGCAGCAGCTTCGTGAATTGGAGTCGGAGCGCGCGGCAGAAGACGATCGGGTCGAACTGGTGCTGAATTTCGAATCGCAGGACACCGCGAAAGCAACGGCGTTCGCCGAGGCGCGTGACTTCGCCGAGGAGCGTGTGCGCGGCGTGCGTGGCGCAATGACGAAGCTGGACAAGACCTTGGAGTCGCGTCTGCGCAATTGGTCGCTGTATCGCCTGGGAACCGTTGAACGCAACGTGTTGCGCTTGGGCTTCTGGGAACTGCAGAATTGTACGGAAATTCCCGCGCCGATCATCATCAACGAATATGTCGATCTCGCCAAGTTCTTCTCGGAGACGAAGAGCGGGCGGTTCGTCAATGGCATCCTTGATTCCTATGCCAAGGACCTCAAGAAGGCGGAACAGGAAGGGGAGTTCACGCCTTGACCGATGCGGACTACATGCGGATGGCCCTTAAGGAGGCCTGGAAATCGGCCGGGCATACCCGGCCGAATCCGCCTGTGGGCGCTCTCGTGGTCTCTCCCTCAGGTGAGATTGTCGGACGTGGTCGACATAAGAGGTGCGGCGCGGATCACGCAGAGGCGGCGGCGCTCAAGAACGCCGGTTCCGCCAAAGGGTGCACCGTCTATTGTACGCTTGAGCCTTGCTCGAAGCCTGGCCGTGTGGGGGCCTGCACAGACGCGCTGATTGCTGCCGGTGTAGCGCGTGTGGTGTGGGCGGCAGTCGACCCCAATCCAAAGAATCGCGGTAAAGCCGCCCGTGTTTTGGCGAAGGCTGGAATCAAGGGCGAACTGCTGAAGTCGGCGCCAGACGTCTCAGCTGAGGCGCGGGCGCTGATTGCGCCGTTCTCGAAGCACGTGACGACGGGATTGCCTTATGTTACCGTCAAAATTGCCCTGTCGCTCGACGGACGTATTGCCGATGACAGGGGGAATGCTCGTTGGATTTCCTCTTCGGCCTCGCGCCGGCGCACGGGCAAATTACGTGAGCGTGTGGACTGCGTGCTGGTGGGAGGGCAGACTGTTCGGGCGGACAATCCGTCGCTGCTCTGCCACACAAAGCAGAACAACGACCTTTGGCGCGCAGTCGTTACGGCGAGCGGCGACTTGCCGCCTACGGCGCAGATCTTCACCGATGACGCCAGGGACCGCACGTTGGCGTACGTGAAAGTCGCCAAAGGGGCGGGTGGGACTGTTTCCTCAAAGCCATACCCTGGAGTGGTGGGATTCTCGTCTTTGCGCGAGATTCTTGCCGATCTGGGTCGGCGCGGCTTCATGCATGTCCTTTGCGAAGGCGGCATGGAACTTGCGCGGTCTTTGGCCGCGGAGGGCTTGGTCGACGAGTGGCTTACCGTCCTTGCCCCAGTTGTCATCGGGCATGGAAAGATGGCCGAAGCCAAGCGACTCGCGGGTGAAGACGCGTTCATCACCTATCATCGTTCGTGATTGCAGTTTTCCCGTCATACGTCATGTTTACAGGCCTCATAGAGAAAATCGGAACAGTGCGCCGCGTGTCACGCGGGCGAGGTCTTGTGCTGGAATTTGGTTTCACGTCATGGGACGAGCCGCTGGTGAAGGGGGAATCAGTGGCAGTCAATGGCGTGTGCCTTACGGTGGCCGACTGCGACGCCACGCGGTTCACGACACATGTGCTTGGTGAAACCGAGACGCGCTCGACGCTGGCTTCGCTCATGCCTGGCGCCAAGGTCAATCTTGAACGGGCCATGCGCGCTGGTGCGCGATTCGGCGGTCATGTGGTTCAGGGACACGTAGATGGACGCGGAACCCTCGCAAAACGAATCGCGAAGGGTCGTGATTTCGCCTTGGTCTTCAAGTGTGGCCGCGCAATTGCCGCCGCAACCGTCATGAAGGGCTCCATTGCCGTCAATGGCGTCTCACTCACGGTATCAGGCCTTGGGGATGATTGGCTGCAGGTGGACATCATTCCCACCACAGCCCAGGAAACGAATCTGGGCGCGCTGAAAATCGGGGATGAGGTGAATCTGGAGTCCGATGTGCTGGGGCGATATGCGCGTCGTTTTGAGGAGACCGCCAGTGCCGAAGACGTTTCGGAAAAATCCTCTTCCGGCGGTGGGCTGACCATGGAAATGCTTGCGGAGAACGGGTTCCTGTGAAGATAATGGAACAGAACGTGGGCAAGATTTTGGCGACGGCGCTTCTGGCCGTCGTTTGCGCTGTCGGCGCCTGGTGGCTTCAACCTAAGCGAACAACGGCCGGCGAGACGCAGTCGGAGATGATTGTGGCTGGTCTTGGTGGTTTCCGCGGTCTGATTGCCGAGGTCATCTGGTTTCGGGCGGATCGGCTTCAGGAGGAAGGCCGTTACGCGGAACTTGCGCAGCTTGCCACCACCCTCACGATGCTGGAGCCGCACACGGCGGAGGTTTGGGCCTATGCGGCCTGGAATCTCGCGTACAATGTCTCGGTGATGATGCCGGATGCCGTTGAGCGTTGGCGTTGGGTCGAGGCGGGCATTCGTCTGCTGCGGGATGATGGCCTGAGACTCAATCCGCACGATCCTGTGCTGTATCGCGAATTGGCCTGGATGTTCCTGGCGAAGGTAGGTGGACAACTGGACAGCGCATCTCCCTACTATTCGGCCGAATGGGCCAAGAAGATTGCGGCCGCCCCCCAGTCGGAAGATTGGCCTGAGCTGAAGATGGAGGCTGTCGTGCGCTCTGCGGTTGATGCCGAATATGGTTCGCAGGATTGGCGTAAACCCTTGGCGGCGGCGCTTTATTGGGCACATCTCGGGCTAAAAGAATCAAAGACAGTCGAAGATCGCCGTGAGCTGCGCCAGATCGTCTGGCAGGCGCTGATGCTTTTGTCCAAGGATGACGCGCGTTTTGCGCCGCGGGCCCTGAAGGAGATGAGGACGGCCTTCTCGGAACACCCTTCGGGGATGCTGCATGACCTTATCCAGCGTTATCGCGACAAATTCAATCTTGAGTGAGGAGATTTCCGCCATGAAGCCGCGAATTCTTGTCTTGAGCCTGTCTCCACGTGGTCTGGCGCCCGCCGGCGCCAAGCCGATTGAGCTGCCGCGTCCGGGCGATTGGATCGAACCTGTGCCAGCTGACTCCACCTGTATGCGTCTGGCGGGGGCATTCATTGAGGGCGCCTCTGCCGCCGGAGCGGAATGCGTGCTCAAATCGCTGCATGAGCTGCGCAACATCTCCCCATGCCGCGCCTGCTATGGTTGCCTGAAGACTGGCAAATGCATCATCCCCGACGATATGCAGCAGCTTTATCCTGAGTTTGACCAGGCGGATGCGGTTGTCTTCGTCTCGCCACTCTACTATGCGACTCTGCCGGCCCAGGCAATGGCTGTCATCAACCGACTCTATCCTTATTGGATAGACGGTATTCGCTACCCAAAACTGAAGTTTGCGGCCGTCATCGGCGCCTGTGCCGACGAGGGACAGAACTGGGACATCTTTGACCGCACCTGGCGCAGCATCTTTGGCGAGATCGGCTGGCCCGATGCCGGCATCCTCCACGCGCCTCGCTTCATGGAGCATGTCGAGGAGCAGCTCAACGCCGCCCGCCAGCTGGGCGCAGAACTTGGCGCGCGGGCATAGCCCCGCCTTTGCCGCGATTACTGCGCCTGTTGGTCAACCTTATCGAAAGACCAGGGTCTCACCGTCTTTTGAGACGGATCCTTTGATGCGCCCACTCTTGCCGTCTTCCTCGGCATCTGCGCGCAGGAGCAGCTCAGCGAGGGGGTCCTCGACATAACGCTGCACCGCACGACGCAGGGGGCGCGCGCCCATCGCATCGTCCGATCCCTTGGAGACCAGGAAGTCGACGGCCTTCTTGTCGAGGGTCAACGTCATGTCCTTGGAGGAAAGACGGCTACGCAGCTGCGCGAGCTCCAGGTCGAGAATGGTGACTACGTCGTCCTTTTCGAGCTTCTTGAACACAAGCATCTCGTCAAAACGGTTGAGGAGCCCAGGGCGGAAAGTGCGTTTTGCCTCTTCCAGCAGCTTGTCGCGCAGCGCATCAAAGGAGGTTGACGCGCTTTCCTGCGAGAAGCCGAAGCTCTTGCCCTCCTTGGCGAAGTCGAAGCCGAGGTTGGCGGTGCAGATGATGATGGTGTTGCGGAAGTCCACCACGCGGCCCTGTCCGTCCGTGAGCTTGCCCTCGTCGAGAATCTGCAGCAGCATGTTCATCACGTCGGGCGAGGCCTTTTCAAATTCGTCGAACAGAACGACCGAGTAGGGACGCCGCCGCACGCGCTCGGTGAGCTGTCCGCCCTCGTCATAGCCCACATAGCCGGGCGGCGAGCCGACGAGGCGCGTGGACGTGAATTTGTCGGAGAATTCCGTCATGTCGAGCGGAATGAGCGCCTTTGCGTCGCCATAGACCTTTTCGGCCAGCATCTTGGCGAGAAGGGTCTTGCCCACGCCAGTTGGGCCCAGGAAGAGGAACGAGCCGATGGGCCGGCGCGGATCGCCCAGCGCGGCACGCGAGCGACGCAGCGCGCGCGCCACCGACGAGATGGCCTCGTGCTGGCCTACGACCACGTTGTTGAGTTCTTTCTCGATCGCCAGCAGACGCTCCGCCGAGGCGGCAGACATGCGCTCCACCGGCACGCCGCTCAGCGAGCCCACGGTTTCGGCGATGTCGTCCGCTGTGATGGTGACCAGCTTCTCGGCATGCTCGGCGCGCCAGGTCTCGATCTTTTGCGAAAGTGCGTTGCGCGCCGCCAGTTCCGCATCGCGGAGCTTGGCTGCCGCATCATAGTCCTCGCCGTCGATGGCCTGCTGCTTTTCGGTGTGTAGACGGGCAATCTCCTCCTCGTCCGACTTGAGGTCGGGCGGGCGAACGGCGTTCTTCATGCGGATACGCGCACCCGTCTCGTCGATGGCGTCGATGGCCTTGTCCGGCAGCAGACGCGCGGGCAGATAGCGGGCGGTCAACGCCACGGCAGCCTTGAGCGCCCCGTCCTCGAACGTGACGTTATGGTGCTTCTCATAGCGCGGCGCGATGCCGCGGAGAATCTCCACAGCCTCGTCCTGCGAGGGCTCATTGACGGTGATGGACTGGAACCGACGCTCCAGCGCGGCGTCCTTTTCGATTGACTTGTGGTATTCCTTGAGCGTGGTGGCGCCCACGACCTGCAGTTCGCCGCGGGAGAGGGCCGGCTTGAGGATGTTGGCGGCGTCCATTGCGCCCTCGGCGCCGCCGGCGCCCACAAGCGTATGAATCTCGTCGAGGAAGAGCACCACATTCCCCACGCGCTTCGTCTCTTCGACGAGCTGCTTGAGGCGTTCCTCGAACTGTCCGCGATACTGGGTGCCGGCCACGACGCGCGCCATGTCCAGCGCCACGACGCGCTTGTTGCGCATGCGTTCGGGCACTTCGCCCGAGATGATCGCCTGTGCCAGACCCTCTACTACGGCTGTCTTGCCGACGCCCGCTTCGCCGATCAGCACGGCGTTGTTCTTCGTGCGCCGGGACAGCACCTGGATGACGCGGGAGATCTCGGCTTTGCGTCCGATGACGGGGTCAAGTTCGCCTTTTTCGGCGAGTTTTGTGAGATCACGCCCGAAGGTATTCAGCGCCGGCGTCTTCATTTTCTTGCCGTTGGCGCCATCATGGGCCTCCTTGCGCGGATTGAGGGAGTCGTCTTTGCCGTCGTCGTCCTCGTCCGTATCGCCATCGTCTTCGTCTGGCGGCAGAAGGGGATCATCTCCCTGGCGGGGATCCTCATCCTGTGGCGCGTCAGGGATGCCGTTGGTAGAAGCTGCGGACTGAAAGCTCTCAGCTGTGACGTTGTGCCCGAAGAGCAGTTGGGCGCCGACCGATTCGCCGTCCTTGAGCATGGCGAGGACCAGATGCTCGGTACCCACGGCATCGGCCTTGAGGCGGCGCGCCTCCAGCTTAGCGCGTTCGAGGATCTTGCGGGTACGGGCGGTGACTGGCAGCTCGCCCACGCTCTTCAGAGCCTCGCCGCGACCAATGAGCTGTTCAAGCTCCATCTTTAGGTCGTCCGCATCAAGGCCGAGGTGCGCGAGACGGCGGCAGGCCTCGCAGTTGGGCATCGTGAAGATGGCGGTGAGAATGTGTTCCGTGCCAATATAGGCATGGTTGAAGTGGTGGGCAATCGCGGCGGCGCTGTTCAGCGCCTGTTGCGCATAGGGGGTGTAGTCGTTCATGATTCAAGAAGCTTTCTGCCGCGGGCATTGAGCCCGACTTTGGCGAAACGGCGGTTCATGCGGTCTGCAAACGAGGCATCGCGCTTGTCGCGGGCTCGCGCCTGGTCGCGGGTGTCGAACCTGTCGGGCGGCTCGGCGAGTTGGTTGAGGGTGAAGTCGTCGATCTCCTCCTTGGTGATGCCCTCGATGAACCCCATGGCGGCTGCCATGCGGATGGGGGAGAGAATGTCGGTGAGTTCCCAGGGGGAGAGCAGGCGGGCTGCGCGCAGAATGGCCAGAGAACGTGCCAGCGCGTCCGCCAAAATGCGTTTGTCCTCCTCCACCAGATGCAGACGCGCGTTGATCTCCTGCTGCACGACACCCTGAAGGGCGTTCGTGATGCGCGTGACGAGCGCTTCTTCCGTGATGCCCAGGGAGAAGCGGTTCTCGATGTGATAGATGTGCGCGGCGTCGTGAATGACGTCGGCCTCGCAGCCCCAGGCGTTGAGGCGCAGGGCATCCAGACCCGCCAGGACGAACTTCAGGTCTCCCAGCAGGTTCAGCGCCTCCAGATGCACCATGCAGTTGATGTAGAGATTGCTGCCGCAGAACTGCGGTTCGGGCGAGAGGTAGCCGAATTCGGGATCCCAGGCGGCTGGGGTTTCCGCCGTGCGGACGCGTTCTTCCTCCCTTACGCGGCGTACCGCTTCGGGCAGGTCCTCAAACGTGCTCCAGGCCGACTCGATGCGCACGGCGTCGCGCTTGCCGAAACGGCGTCCCACGGGGTTGCGGCAGCAGACGACGTGCCCATCGCGCAGAATGTCCCGTGTGTCCAGGTTCGGGTAGTGCCCTTGCGTCTTGCTGCGGCGCGCGCTCATTTGTCCTCCTTGGGCGCTGCACCGCGGGAAGGGGCGTCGCCGCCTTTGAGCCGATCGAGCTTTCGGCGGATCTCCGCCGCCTTTTCGAACTGCTGGTTTTTCACGGCGCGCTTCAGCTCGCGCTCCAGCAAGGCGCGAGTCTCCGCTTCGGGGGTGCCAGTGGCCGGCATCTCGCCCACGTGGGTCGGGCCGTAGGCGCCCCGAAAGAATTCGCCCCGGATCAGCTCGGCAAACGTGCGGTAGCAACGCGGGCAGCCTACGCGGCGTTCCGTCTTGATCTGGTCCCAGGTATAGCCGCAGCCCGGGCAGGACTTCTTGCCTTTTTCCTTCTCGGCAATGCCCTCGACGAGGCCCAAGGCGGCTTTGACGAAATTCTCGACAAAGGGTGGCGGCTCCTCGCCGTCGAAGGAAACCTGGGCGCCGGGGGCTTTCTTGGCAGTCGATGCCTTGGGCTTCCCTTTTGCGGAGGCTTGTGCGGCGCAATCCCTGCAAACGTAGAGCTCCTCCTCCACGCCGTCCTTACCTTTGCGATGAAGCACGGTTGCCGCATCGGCCTTATGGCAAATTTCGCATTTCATGTCGTGTCTGTTACGTCCCTTCGACGATGGGACATAGTATAGCAAAAAATATGCCCCTGTGGGGTGGTAAACGGATGGGGGCTATGTTATAATATCCGTAGTTTCATTTTCACTGAACCAACAAATAGGATCCAAAATGAAGAAAGCAGACATCGGCCTCATCGGCCTCGCCGTCATGGGCGAGAACCTCATCATGAACATGGAGTCGAAGGGCTTCACCGTCGCGTGCTACAACCGCACGACGGAGAAGGTCGACGCCTTCGTGAACGGACGCGCCAAGGGCAAGAACATCATCGGCTGCCACTCCATCAAGGAGCTCGTCGCCAACCTCGAGAAGCCGCGCAAGGTCTTCTGCATGGTCAAGGCGGGCGCGGCGGTCGACGCGATGATCGAGCAGCTCATCCCCGAGCTCGAGCCGGGCGACATCATCATCGACGGCGGCAACAGCCACTTCCCGGACACGATCCGCCGCACGCAGTACGTCGAGTCGAAGGGCCTCCTCTACATCGGCACGGGCGTCTCCGGCGGCGAGGAGGGCGCGCTCAAGGGCCCGT
>JAKSOW010000152.1 GCA_024405395.1 Kiritimatiellia bacterium
CTCGAAGCCTGGAAGTCTCCTCGGGAAGCCGAATTCGCCAGCCCCTATTTCCGCGCGCTCACGGAATTCGTTCGCAACGCCTACCGCTCCGGCGTCGTCTATCCACCCGGACGCTTCATCTTCGAGGCCTTCAACCGCACCCCGCTTGATCAGGTAAAGGTGGTCATTCTGGGCCAGGACCCCTACCATGAGCCGTGCCAGGCGCATGGCCTGTGCTTCTCCGTCCAGCCCGGCGTGGCCGTGCCCCCCTCGCTCGTCAACATCTACAAGGAGCTGGAGGCCGAATACCATCAGCCCTTCCTCGGCCGCAACGGCGACCTTTCGCATTGGGCCGACCAGGGCGTGCTGCTGCTGAACGCCACGCTCACCGTGGCGGCCGGACGCGCCGGTAGCCATCAGGGCAAGGGCTGGGAGACCTTCACCGACGCCGTGGTGCAGAAACTGGCGGCCGCCCGAGAGAATCTCGTCTTCATGCTTTGGGGCTCCTACGCCCAGCGCAAAGGCGCATTGGTCGACCGCGCGCGACATCTTGTGCTGGAATCGGCCCACCCCTCCCCCCTGTCGGCCTACCACGGCTTCTTCGGCTGCGGACACTTCCAGAAGGCCAACGAATACCTCGCGGCCCACAGTCTCGCGCCTATCGCGTGGTGAGGGACGCGCCGCGGCTATTCCGCCAGCAAGGCGGCGAGCCGCGCCCGTTGCGCCCGCAGTTCGGCCGGATCGCGCGAATAGTCCGTAAGCGAACGGATGAAGGCGTCACAGGCCGCATCGGCCACGGCGTTGCCCTTCTTCGCCGCCGCCAGCTTCAGATACTCGTAGTCCTCCTCCGCATCACGGCACTGCGCCAGCTTGATGGAGGGCCACACCGACTTCTCGCCGGGATACATCATGATGCCGTCTCCCGGCATGCCGTTGCCATTGTAGGTGCGGTAATCGGGGAAGTACGTGTCATCGTCCTTGAAATGGTGGTCGCCGTGCCATTTGTTCACGATCCAGAAGAGGAAACCGTCCGCCCGCCAGCGCCAGGTCATCCAGCCCAGCAGACGCCCCTCGATGGGCGGATATTCCCACGAAGCGAAATTGGCGTAGGGATACGCCGGTGAACAGCATACGTACCACCACACCTTCTTGCCCTCGGCCCGCAGCTTGTCCGAGATGTCCTTGCGATAGGTGCTTGTGGTGGGGCAGTACCAGTCGCCGCTCAGGAGATGGGGGATTTCCGTGTGGCCTTCCGCATAGTCCTTGTAGTTCTTTGCCGTGGCCATCAGCGGAATGCCCGGCACGTCACGCTGCAGCTTGTGCCAGAAGTCCTCGATGCCGGCATAGAACTCCTTCTGCCGCTCGTCGAAGCCATAGACGTAGGCGAACTTGTCGAGCCCGTGGCGCTTCAGTTCCGCGACATACGGCTTCACCACCCCGATGAAATACGAATAGAAATCGTCGTTGAAGATATCCTCGGGCTTCGCCACCAGCACCCAGCGCGCCTTGGGGTTCTTCGGCGGCGGCACCACGTTGAGGATGTTGAAGCGGTTCATGCCACGCTCGCGCGCATGCAGCAGATCCTGGATGTCAGGCGGCGACGTGCGCGAAATGTCGTCTGGATTCAGCCGATGGTCGAGCATGATGTCCCAGGTCTCGCGTCGTTTGGCCGCGAAGTCATTCGGATAGAGCGCCTTGGTGAAGCCGTCCATTACCGAGTAGGCCGTCTCAAGTCCGAAAGTGGCCGGCAACGCAAATGGTTCGACCCGCACCGTCAGCGGCACACGCGCCTTCGCGACGCCAGCCTCCTTCACCACGATGTCGCCCATGTAGACGCCCGCCTCGGCCTCCGGCGCCGCATACACCGTGATCCACGTGCCCTGGGTGGCGGCCTTGCGCACGCGCATCGGCGCCGGCGGCAGCAGTGGATCCGGGAACCAGCGCTCGTGGTGCGGAAACGCATGGGGATGGGGATGGGCACCGTATTCGCGCGCCAGATAGCCCTGGCGCCGCCAGTCGACCGCCCCCTGCAGAACGAGCCCGTCCGCCCGCTTCAGCACGGGCAACTCCAGCGTGGCGGCCTGCCATTCCACGTCGGCCGCAGTGGAGAGCAGCACCTGCACCGACTCGCGTTCACGCTTGGCGAGCGACAACGACGCCGTCCGCGCATCCGCCGCCGTGGGGAACGTAAGCGGCGTGATGAGGCGCATGGCGTCCGCCGTCCACACCACCACTTCGCCCGACGGCACAGGCGACGTCGGCGCATCGGCCCGCGGACGCGCCACCATCTCCCGCCGTGTTTTCCGTCCCGTGAAGATCTCGGTCTCCACAATGTCGTTATTGGAGAACGGACGGTCCGTAAACGTCGCAAGCGGGAAGTTTTCACCGTGTCCCTCGCGGCGTTCCAGCGTAAAGTCGCGGAACTCGACGTGTCCCCACGTCTTGCCGCCCTTCTGCGAGCGGAAGAGCGCAAAGGCCTCGATCTTCACCACAGGGCGCCGGGGCACAAACACGCCATGCGCCGGCTCCCAATCGTGCGTACCCTGCCGGAAGACGGCCTTGCGTCCCCAGGCCGCCTCGCCATTGTCATAGTGGATGTCCAGCCACATGCAGTAGTCGGCGGCAGCCGCCTCCTGCGCCTTGCTCCAACCCGAGAAGACAATGGGGTCGGTCGTGGGCTTGTCATAGGTGAATACCTTCCAGGCACCGCGCTTCACGGGCTCATGCGTGTCGGCAGCCCAGACGCCACACGCCAACCCCAACGCAACACCGGCGACAAAACGAACAGCGCTCATACGCACCTCTTCAGAGTTTCTTTTCCGTGGCTCCGCCCTTGCCAGGCTGCTTGGGCGCCTTCCATACCCGTTTCTCGAACGGCGTTTCGATGGACGCACCGCGCACGCCGAAAACCGTCATCGGACGCGCCCGGAAAGCGATTAGCCAACCAGGCGGCACCTCTTCCGTCGAGAAACGGCACACCACGGGATTCGTCGCCCGCGATTCGGCGAAATAGATGTCGGGCGAATAGACGCGCTTGGTGAGCAGCACGCGCTCCACGTCACATTGCCGCAGCACCACTTCCACCTCGTAGTCCTGCGCACGGGGCGTCGCCTCCGTGCCGGCGGCAGGCGGGAAAGACACCTCATACACATCGCGCGTCACCCGCAGACGGTCCGCGGCGCGCGCGCAGGTCACCGAGATTGCGGCTTCAGGCGGGAACGCCGCCACCGGCACCGTCTTTGCGCGGTTGGCGAAGGCGTACGGACGCGCCTCGGGCGGCTGGGCGAACGAGGCGAGCGGCACCACCCAGTCGGGTCCCAGAGCCGCGTCGGCGGCAAAATCCCAGCGCCGAATCACAAGCGCGTCATCATAGATCTCGCAGTACATCCCCTGATGGACGTCGGCATGCACCTCACCCATCAGCTGCACGGGCGGCTTTGGCGGACGGTCCGAGATGCAGTAGGAGTTCTCGCGCCCGCCCAATGTCGCGCAGTACCGCAACGACGGCACCTGCACGCAAGTGAAGGCGCCCTGCCAAATGGCGTTTTCGTGCACGGCGGAGAGATGCTTGTGCCCGCAGAATGCCACGAGGTTGGGGTACTTGGCGAAGAGCTTCGTGGTGTCGCCGTCATCCTGGCCCCAGGCGAATTCGCCGCCCGCCGTGTTCTTCGGGATGCGGTGCTGCGAGAAGAAGATCGGCTTCTTGGGGTCGATCGTCAGCTTTTCCAGGAACTCCGCCAAGCCCGGCACGTTCTGGCCCGAACGGTTGTCGGGCGTACCGCGGCTGAAGTGGTAGAGCACAAACGGATAGCCCTTCACCACCTTGTACTCGATGGGGTGCCAGGGTTCCTTGAAGCTTTCCTCCCAGGCAACCTTGCGCATGTCGCCGTTGAAGATCAGCGAGGCATGCCGCACGGTATCGTCGGGCACCAGTTTCTTCGCGTCTGGACGATCCACGTAGTTGACGGCCATGTCGTGGTCGCCATAGTGCAGCAGATTCACGACGGGGCGCCCGTCTGTGGCGCTGTGCCCATCGGGAAAGACCTTGAACCAGGTCTCCGCCAGCAGCTGGATCTCCTGCCGGAGCCCGTAGTCCGCCAAATCGCCACACGCCAGGATGGCATCCACTTTCCAGGAATCCAGTTTGCGGAAGGCCTGCTCCACGTAAGGCAGCTGCCGCCGATCCGTCACATGGATATCCGAAAGCAGCCCCAGCCGCAGCCGCACGGGACCCGTAGGCCGCGCCACAGGCGTCCCTGCCTGGGCCGCCACCGCCGTGAATGCGCCCGCCGCGCCGATAAATCCTCGCCGATTCAGCATCTTTCCACCTCACTTCCGATTCTGGCCATTCAGCCATTCCCGCACCGGCTCATACGGCAGACCCATGATGTTCTCATAGGAGCCTGCGTAGGAAGCCACCACCAAATCACCCGCTTCGTCGATGTCGTAGGCACCCGCCCGATCCGTGGGCCTCACGCGCGCGACATATTCTTCGATCTTCGCCTCGTCCAGCGTGTGGAACGTCACGCCCGACCGCACGACCGCCGTACGGATTGCACCGTCCGCTCCCGCAAAGGCCACCCCGGTGAAGACGCTGTGGGTCTGCCCACTCAGCTCCCGCAGGAATTCGGCCGCCTCGTCCAGATCGCGGGGCTTTCCGTAGATCCGGTTCGCGTGCCACACGATGGTGTCGGCCGCCAACACGCCGAGCATCTCCGCGGCAAGCGGCGGCGCGTGAAGCGCCTCCAGGGCCGCCCGCAGCTTAGCCGTCGCATTTGCCGTGACGGTCTGCTCGGGGTCATGCGGGATCGCGACTTCGGGCGCATCCGTCTTCAGCACGGAAAACGACACGCCATGCGCCGCCAGTATTTTCGCCCGCCTGGGTGAACCAGAGGCGAGTATGAGCGTCTGCGCCATCAGAATCGAAACTCCAGCTGCCAACGGGCATAGAGAGCTGGCTTGGTGGACTCGTAATACGAGCCGGGATTGAAAAGCTCTACCAAGAACGTGCCACAGATCTCCAACCGCTCCAGAGCCTGGGCATTTTTCGGCCGCAGCTTCACCGGGAAATTGTAGCGTGCGCGCGAGAGCACGCCCTTGAAGTCACCATCCCCCCCGCCGACGCCATCCTCCTGGGCCGTCCAGATCGGGCCTGATGAGACGCTCACGTCATGGCGCGGGCCGAACTTCGCGCCGAGAATCGTGCGCAGAAACAGCATATTGCTCCAGTAGACGGTCTGCGCATGCGTACCGCGCGCAAACACTTCACCGTCGCGCGTATAGCGTGCCCAGAGCGGATCCCATCCCGTGTCGTTGTGCCCGAACGTCTTGTCCTTGTCGCCGGACAGATACTGAGCCGAGAAATTGACATAGGTCTTGGCCTTCTTCGTGAGCTCGGGATGATAGTCGAACCCAGCCACGCCCATCCAGCCGCCGGCGGCGCCCCAGCCTTTGCGGCGGCCCGTCTGCCCGGCCCCTTCGAGTTCAAGCGAAAGGCTGTCCGTGATGTTTGGCTTGAGCTGCGTGCCTACGGTGGAGACCTGCTTGGTGACGACCTTCACGTTGCCCCGTCGATAGGGCTGGTCCTGCTTGTAGAGCGCATACAGCTTGTAGGGGAAATCCTTCGTGAAGGCCGTGGCATGCCAGATGGCGCCGCCGCCCCACTGGTCCGGGCCATCACCCGGCGTCAGATTGTTGAGCGAGCGCTTGTAGACGCGCTGGCGCCCCCAGGCGATGGGATTCTCATTGGCGTTGTAGATGCCGAAGAGGTCGAGCTTGGCGTCGTCGACCGGATACAGCATCAGGCGCGCCATGTCCGCGCTGTAGGAACGCCCGAAGTCGGATGGCGTGGGATCCACCAGTACCTGATCGAGCCCGAAGACCGACTTGTACCCCTCGGCCATGTCCTGCCGGCCGAACCGGTAGTCCAGGAATCCGTCGAAGAGGCTGCGCCCTTCCAGGTAGAGGTTGTCGAGCACGATCTCATCCGGCATCTGCCACACCCGCTCGGCCTGACGGATGCCATTGGAGCGGAAATGATTGATCATGCGGTTCGCCAGGCGGCCGTAGAACGTATAGGGGCCGGCATCCGCCCGTGCCCAGATCTGCGACTCGAAACGCAGCAGATGGGTGCCCGGCACACGCGCCACGCGTTTGGCGACTTCGGGGCCGCCGCCGGGATTGCCCGGCACATTGTGCGACGTCTCCTCGCGCATGCGGGTGCCGCCACCGGCGTCAAAGCTGATGCTCTCATCCGCAAATTCAATGGCATGCGGCGGCAAAATGGTGTCCGCACTCACGACGGACACCTCCAGCAGCAGAATCGCCAGCAGTTGGGCGGGCGCGCGCTTCATCACCCACGCTTGCCGGCGAAGTAGGCCTCAATCTCCTCAAGGGTCTTGCCCTTGGTCTCAGGCAGGAGGAATGCCGCCGTCAGGAAGTAGAGCACCGCAAAACCGGCCAGACAGTAGAACACGACCGGATAGCCGCAGGCCTTCTGCCACGGCAGAAAGGCATCGGCGATCGCAAAGGCCACCATCTGGTTCACGAAGAGGCAGATCGACATGCCATTGGCGCGAATGCGGCCCGGCATCAGCTCGGAAAGCGCCAGCCACACCACCACGCCCGGGCCCACCGAAAAGGAGGCCACAAAGAGCGCAATGCCCGCAACCGTGAGCCAACCGGCGAAAAGGCCACCCGAAAGCAGCTGCTTGTCCAGCAAGAGGAAGATGGTGGCCACGCCCGCGAGCGCCACGGCCATGCCCGCCGTGCCGATCTTCAGGAGCGTCTTGCGCCCGCTGCGGTCCACGAGCCACAGCGCCAGCGCCGTCACGGGAATCGGCACCAGCCACACCACCAGATTGGCGGCGTTGGCGGTGGCCTGGGAGAGGCCGCTGCCCATGAACATCGTGATCGAGAAGTACTGCACGGCGTTGAAGCCGATCGCCTGGTTACAGATGAGCACCGCGAGCGCGATGAAGAACGGCATCATATACTTGCGCTGGAAAACAGAATCGCCCTTGGCGGCCGCCTTCAGCGCCGCCTTCTCGGCGGCTTCTGCCGCATCGGCGGCAATCATCTCGTCGAGAATTTCCTTCGCCTTGGCCTCACCGTTGTTGGCGGCCAACGCCGCCAGAGCCTCGTCCTTGCGGCCGCGACGGTAGAGCCAGCGCGGCGACTCCTTGAGGCCCAGCGCGCCGAGGAAGAAGAGCACGGCCGGCACGGCGCTCGACCAGAACACCGCCTTCCAGGCAAACGCCTTCTGGGCGGCGCTCACGGCCGGGTCATCCGCCGCACCCACAAGATGCACCACGGCAAGTCCCACGATGGAGCAGAACGTGATGCCCACGAAATCCAGCAACTGGAACATGCCCGAGCCCTTGCCGCGGCTGTTGGCGTCCAGGCATTCGGCCAGGTACAGCGGCACCACCACGCCGATGAAGCCGGCCGCGACGCCCTGCATCGCACGCCCCACGAAGAAGAGCGCATAGGAACCGTCCGTCAAACAGATCGGCAGACACGCCAAGGCCGCAATGGCGGCGGAGACGAGCATCATCAGCTTGCGCCCGAACTTCTCCGTGAGCCAGCCCGCGATCAGGCAGGCCACGGCGGCACACATCACCACCGCACTTGAAAGGTGTGACACCTGCGTGGTGGTGAAAAGGTTGAGGCTGCCGGGGTTGTCCTCCAGCGGCCCAATATACGGCAGGGCCGGCCCGATGATCGTGCCGCCGAAATCGAACAGGAGACCTCCGCAGCCGGCGATCACCAACAGATAGATAGCATAGCGCTTGACCTTGTCCACGGAAGTCTCCTTTTTGTCCGATTGATCAGAATTACGCCTTGCCGGCGCTGCCGAAGAGGCGGATCTTCTCCATGATGCACTTCTTGATGTACTGCACGCGAAGGTTGCGCACCTCAAGGTAGTCCATCGTCAGCGGCGCGCGGTCGGCGAACTTCGCGAGGCCATCGCGCATGGCGTAGGCGCCGGCGATGGTCATGTCGGTGTGGATGTTCACCTTCGCGATGCCGTCGCGGATCGTGTTGCGGAAGTCGTCGTCGGAGAGGCCGCTGCCGCCATGGAGCACGAGCGGGGTCTCGGTGGCCGCGCGGATGGCGCGCAGACGCTCAAGGTTGAGGTTCGGCTTGGACTTGTAGACGCCGTGCGCGGTGCCAATCGCCACCGCAAGCGCATCCACGCCCGTCGCCGTCTGGAACGCCACCGCCTCTTCGGGGGTGGTGTAGCGGTCGGTGTCCTCGTTGTCGCCCTGCTGCGCAAGGCCCACATGGCCGATCTCGCCCTCCACACTGGCGCCCATCGCATGGGCGATCTTCACCACTTCGTTGGTGGCGGCGATGTTCTCGTCATAGGGCTTGGCGGAGGCATCGAACATCACGGACGAGAAACCGAGGCGCAGCGCCTCCATGGTGCGCTCGAAGGTAAGACCATGGTCATAATGGACCACCACCGGCACCGTGGCGCGCTTGGCGGCGGCGATGAGCGCCGGGGCGATGAGCGGCAGGTCGCCGTACGGCAGCAGCACTTCGGCCGTGCCGAGGATGATCGGGCTGCGGAGTTCCTCTGCCGCCTCAATGCCCGCCTGGAGCATGTCGGTGTCAGTGGTGTTGAAGAGACCCACGCCGTAGTGTTCCTTCTGCGCAGGCTTGAGCACATCGTTGAGATTGACTAGCAT